>NZ_CAKLBR010000004.1:0-346269 GCF_920984685.1 Pseudomonas sp. Leaf59
CACCCTTGCCTCTGGCTAACACTTCCCCTTGCCGGGTGTGTAGAGGACTTTCACCTCCAAGTCACCAGCGTGGCCACCACAGCCAAACTGGTTGCGCTTCGCGCAACGCGCCATGCCTGGCGCACCAGAAAAAAGCCTCCGTAAGGGAGGCTTCTGACCGTTTTCGGTTGTATCAGAGGTCGAAGTCGTAGTCGGCCAACTGTTTTTTCAAACGTCGCTCTTCAAGGAGATTGTCGATGGTGCGGCGTTTGCTCAAATTGGTCTTGGCCACCTCAACCACAGGCGTCTCTACCACGTCGTCATCCGACTCAACGAGGTCGTCGCTCATTTCCAGTTGTTCTTCGCCAGCGCTCATAAGGTTAACTCCGGGCTAAGACTGCCGTTGGCGCTCCTTATAACGATAATTCACGGGCGGGTAAAAAAGATTTTTTCAATCGTCGAATCAATAAAACCAATGATCGCTCAATCATCGGAGGTTTTTTCCTTGTATTCACACAGGTCTTCGATGCGACAGCTGCCGCAGCGTGGCTTGCGTGCCTGGCAGACATAGCGCCCGTGCAGGATCAGCCAATGATGGGAATCGAGCAGATATTGCCTTGGCACAAATTTCATCAGCTGCTTTTCCACTTCCACCACGTTTTTTCCGCGGGCAATACCGGTGCGGTTGCTGACGCGAAAAATATGCGTATCCACCGCCATGGTCAGTTGCCGGAACGCGGTGTTCAGCACCACGTTGGCAGTCTTGCGTCCCACGCCGGGGAGGGCTTCCAGGGCCTCGCGGGTTTGTGGCACTTCACCGCCATGCAGCTCCATCAGCATCCGGCAGGTCGCAATCACATTTTTTGCCTTGCTGTTGTACAGGCCGATGGTCTTGATGTATTCGGACAAACCTTCAACACCCAGCGCATGGATCGCTGCCGGCGTGTTTGCGACGGGATACAGCCTGGCCGTGGCCTTGTTGACGCCGACGTCCGTGGACTGCGCCGAGAGAATCACCGCAATCAGCAACTCGAATGGCGATGAGTAGGCCAGTTCGGTCTTGGGTTCCGGGTTGTCTTCGTGAAGCCTGCGGAAAATTTCCAGGCGTTTGGCGGCGTTCATCGGGCGGGTGTTCCTTGCTGGCGGTCAGCGTGATGTTGAGGTGGGTTCAAGCAGTGCGGCCAGCGTGCGTTCCGCCGCCTCGAAGTGCTGCTGCAGGATGATCAGTTGTGACTGCTGTTCAAAGGTCGGCGGGTGACCGAACGCCTTCAGGGATTTATGCAGCTGTGCGCGACTCATCGCGACGCCGACTTTGGCTTTCTTGACGGCAGCCTCGGCGGCATCGATCGGTTTTGGGGGGGGAGGGAGTGGCGGCTGGACCCGCGCCAGGCGCTCGGCAATCCTGTGTGTGTCCTCCCGCTTCAGGCGTGCGTTGCGTTGTTCAAAGCGACGCCGCGCCCGGTCGCGCTTGATGCTGCGCAGATGGCGTTGATGATCGTTGGCCGCGAGGTCGCCGACAATCGGCAGGGCAGTAGTCAGGGGACGCATGTCGATGCAATCGACCGGGCAGGGCGCCACGCACAGGTCGCAGCCTGTGCATTCATCGATGATCACGCTGTGCATCAGCTTTGCGGCGCCGACAATGGCATCCACCGGGCACGCCTGAATGCATTTGGTGCACCCGATGCACTCGGCTTCGCGGATATAGGCAACCTGTGCCGGGGCTTCGCCACGGGCCGTGTCCAGATCCAGCACCGGCACATTCAGCAGGTGTGCAAGCCCGACGATCGTCTCCTGTCCGCCGGGCGGGCACTTGTTGATCGCCTCCCCCAGAGCGATGCCCTCGGCGTAAGGCCTGCAGCCCGGGTGCCCGCACTTGCCGCATTGGGTCTGCGGTAACAGCGCGTCGATACGTTGAATCAGGCTCATGCATTGAAACCTGTCATTACTACTTGATGCGCTGTCCCGGCTTGGCGCCGCTGTCCGGGCTCAGCAGGTAGATTTCCTCACCACCAGGGCCGGCGGCCATCACCATGCCTTCGGAGATGCCGAACTTCATTTTGCGCGGCTTGAGGTTGGCGACCATCATGGTCAGGCGCCCATCGAGCTTGGACGGGTCCGGGTACGCGCTCTTGATGCCGGAGAACACGTTGCGCTGCTCGCCACCCAGGTCCAGTGTCAGACGCAGCAGTTTATCGGCACCTTCCACGGCTTCGGCCTTGAGAATCAGTGCCACACGCAGGTCCACAGCGTCAAAGGCGTCGAAGTCGATTTCCGGTGACAACGGGTCCTTGGCCAGTTCGCCGTTGCCGGCGGAGGCAGATGCACCCGTGTCGGTCTGGCTGGCGATCAGGTCTTCTTTCGAGGCGTCGGTCATGGCCTGGACTTTCACCGGGTCGATGCGGGTCATCAGGGGTTTGAACGCATTCAATTGATGATTACCCAGCAGTGTGGCGTGATCGTTCCAGGTCAACGGCGCGACGTTGAGGAACGCCTCGGCATCGGCCGCCAGCAACGGCAGCACCGGTTTGAGGAAGATCACCAACTGGCGGAACAGATTGACGCCGGTGGCGCAGATTGCCTGTACTTCAGCCTCTTTGCCTTCCTGCTTGTTCAGCGACCATGGCGCCTTGACGGCGATCCACGCGTTGGCGCGGTCGGCCAGGCCCATGATCTCGCGCATGGCGCGGGCGAAGTCACGGGCTTCATAGGCGTCGGCGATACCTGGCGCAGCGGCCAGGAAAGCCTCGGTCAGCTCCGGCGCGGCGTTGTCCGCCACCATGAGACCGGCGTTGCCCTTGTGGATGAACCCGGCGCAACGGCTGGCAATGTTGACGACTTTGCCTACCAGGTCGGAGTTGACCTTCTGTACGAAGTCCTCAAGGTTCAAGTCGAGGTCGTCGACGCCACGGCCCAACTTGGAGGCGTAGTAGTAGCGCAGGTATTCCGGCGACAGGTGGTCCAGGTAGGTGCGCGCCTTGATAAAGGTGCCACGGGACTTGGACATCTTCTGGCCATTGACGGTCAGGTAGCCGTGTACGGCAATGCCGGTCGGCTTGCGATAACCCGAGCCTTCGAGCATCGCCGGCCAGAACAGGGCGTGGAAGTTGACGATGTCCTTGCCGATGAAGTGGTACAGCTCGGCGGTGGAGTCTTTGGCCCAGAAGGCATCGAAGTCCAGGTCCGGCGTACGGTCGCACAGGTTCTTGAAGCTGGCCATGTAGCCGATTGGCGCGTCCAGCCACACGTAGAAATACTTGCCCGGCTCGCCCGGAATCTCGAAGCCGAAATACGGCGCATCGCGGGAAATGTCCCACTGTTGCAGGCCGGCATCCAGCCATTCGGCGATCTTGTTGGCGACGGCATCCTGCAGGGTGCCGCTGCGGGTCCAGGTCTGCAGCATCTCCTGGAAGTCCGGAAGCTTGAAGAAGAAGTGCTGCGAGTCCTTGAGCACCGGCGTGGCGCCGGAGATGGCCGACTTCGGATTCTTCAGGTCAGTGGGGGCGTAGGTGGCGCCGCACTTCTCGCAGTTATCGCCGTACTGGTCATCGGTGCCGCATTTCGGGCAGGTGCCCTTGATGAAGCGGTCGGCCAGGAACATCTTCTTTTCCGGGTCGAAATACTGGGTGATCGAGCGCGTATCAATGTGCCCGGCATCACGCAGTCGCGTGTAGATCTGGCTCGACAGCTCACGGTTCTCTTCGGAGTGGGTCGAGTGGAAGTTGTCGAAATCCACCAGGAACTCGGCAAAGTCGGCGCTGTGTTCAGCCTGCACGTTGGCGATCAGTTGTTCCGGGGTGATCCCTTCCTTTTCGGCGCGAAGCATGATGGCCGAACCATGGGCGTCGTCGGCGCAGACATAAATGCATTGGTTGCCGCGATGCTTCTGGAAGCGCACCCACATATCGGTCTGGATGTACTCAAGCATATGGCCAAGATGGATGGAACCATTGGCATAGGGCAGGGCGCTGGTGACGAGGATCTTGCGTGGCTCGGACATGGGGCTCGGCTACTTGATGAAACGGAGGTCGGCCACTATAAAGCGCCGGGCGATTTATTTCACCCCGTGGCGCTGTTTCAGTCTCTTGCGCACAGCCGAAAGCATGCCGTTGAGCGAGCGGAACGGTTAGGATAGCCGCCTGTTTCAGTCAGTCCTTTTTTTTCGGGAGTAGCCCATGAGCGCCGTCAATCGCGCAGCGGTGGAAGCCGTTCTTCGCCAGTACACCGACCCCTATTTGAACCAGGATCCGGTGAGTGCCGGTTGCGTACGCGCCATCGAGGTCCAGGGTGACCAGGTAACCGTTGAGTTGGAACTGGGCTATGCCGCAGGCCTGTTCAAGCGCGGCTGGGCGCAGATGCTGCAGATGGCCATCGAAGGCCTGGACGGCGTGCGCACAGCCACGGTCGACATTCAATGCGTGATCGCGCCGCACAAGGCCCAGGCGCAGATCCCTGGCCTGGCCAACGTGAAGAACGTGATCGCCGTGGCGTCCGGCAAGGGCGGCGTAGGCAAATCGACCACGGCCGCCAACCTGGCCCTGGCCCTGGCACGTGAGGGCGCGCGGGTGGGCATTCTCGACGCGGATATCTACGGCCCCAGCCAGGGCGTGATGTTCGGTATCGCCGAAGGCACGCGGCCGAAGGTCAAGGACCAGAAATGGTTCGTGCCGATCGAGTCTCTGGGTGTGGAAGTCATGTCCATGGCCTTTCTCACCGATGACAACACGCCGATGGTGTGGCGCGGGCCGATGGTGTCGGGCGCGTTATTGCAATTGGTCACCCAGACCGCCTGGGGCGACCTGGACTACCTGGTGATCGACATGCCACCCGGCACGGGTGATATCCAGTTGACCCTGGCGCAGAAAGTTCCGGTGGCCGGCTCGGTCATCGTCACCACCCCCCAGGACCTGGCGCTGCTTGACGCCAGGAAGGGCGTGGAGATGTTCCGCAAGGTCAACATCCCGGTACTGGGCGTGGTGGAAAACATGGCCGTGCATATCTGTTCCAACTGCGGGCATGCCGAGCATCTGTTTGGCGAAGGCGGTGGTGAAAAGCTGGCGAGCCAATACGACGTCGAGCTGCTGGCCTCGTTGCCGCTGTCGATGAGCATTCGCGAGCAGGCCGACGGCGGCAAACCCACCGTGGCAGCAGAACCCGATGGCCAGATCGCGATGGTTTATCAGGAACTGGCGCGTCATGTCGGGGCGCGCATCGTATTGCAGGAAGCGGCAGCGCCGGCAATGCCGACCATTACGGTCAGCGACGACTGATCCTCACACTGCAGGGGCGAGCGTGCTCGCGCCTGCAAAACTACGCTTCAAGCGTGTCCTTGCGCTTTTACGCAATCGCTGATGTAAGCATTGGCTTACTTTTCCGTAAGTGTTTGGTTTTTTTGCTCGCCATGTCTGCCTTGAATCGCTGCGAGATTTTTCTATCCTTTTGAAAAACAACAATTATTTATAGAGTCTTGGACTCCGGCACCTGTCAGCAGCTCCGTAGTATCCGGTTGAACATCCCTTGGAACTCTTTAACATCAGCCCTGTGTCCACGGAATGACACGGCCATCAAGGAACGGTGGTTTGAAGGAGCGTCGCAGGATGCGATTCATCAGGACGATGAAAAAGGAATACAGGGACAGGGAAGAAATGTGGGCGGGTCATACCGCCCCTTTTTTTCGCCTGCAGAAAAGTGAAATACCTGCCCGTTAAATAGCCGCCCTGGAATGCAAAAAAGGCCCGCAAAGGGCCTTTTTTATTGGGGCGGTGGCGCGTTTCAGCGCTCCAGGAATTCGATCTTGCCTGTCTTGCCGTCCCACTCGGCCGCGTCCGGCAGCGAGTCTTTCTTTTCGGTGATGTTTGGCCAGATCTCCGCCAGCTCGACATTCAATTGAATGAAGTTTTCCATACCTGCCGGAATTTCATCCTCGGAGAAAATCGCGACGGCCGGGCATTCAGGCTCACACAGGGCGCAGTCAATGCACTCGTCCGGGTGGATGACCAGGAAGTTCGGGCCTTCGTAGAAGCAGTCCACCGGACACACTTCTACGCAGTCGGTGTACTTGCACTTGATGCAGTTGTCGGTGACGACGAAGGTCATTTCTAATTCTCTCCTCAGGCGGCGGCAGCGAAACCCCTTGTGGCGGGGCTCGCGAGGTTCGGGAGCGATAGTCTGCAGGCCAGGCTAAGAGCCTGCAGCATCCCAAACCGCGCGAGAGTCTACCAGCTTGCAAGCGTCTGCGTTATATCCGAGTCTTCAGTGCATATAACATTTCGAGCGCTTTGCGCGGCGTCAGGTCATCGATATCGAGTTTGGCCAGTTCGTCCAGCACCGGGTGGGGCAAACTGGCGAACATGTCGCTCTGATGCGGTGCGGCGGGTTTCCTGCTGGCCTTGGCGGGGCTGGCCACCGCGTTTTCATGGGGCAGCGCCGTGGTTTCCAGACGGCTGAGGTGCTCGCGGGCGCGGGTGATTACGTCGCCCGGCACGCCGGCCAGTTGTGCCACGGCCAGGCCGTAGCTCTGGCTGGCCGGGCCTGGCAGCACATGGTGCAGGAACACGATACGCTCGTTGTGCTCAGTGGCGTTAAGGTGCACGTTGGCCACCAGCGGCTCGTTTTCCGGCAGTACCGTGAGTTCGAAATAATGGGTGGCAAACAGCGTATAGGCACGCAGGTGCGCCAGGCGCTCGGCAGCCGCCCAGGCCAGGGAGAGGCCGTCGAAGGTGCTGGTGCCGCGTCCGACTTCGTCCATCAGCACCAGGCTGCGCTCGGTGGCGTTGTGCAGGATGTTGGCGGTTTCGCTCATCTCCACCATGAAGGTCGAACGGCCACCGGCCAGGTCATCGCTGGAACCGATCCGCGTGAAAATGCGGTCCACCAGCGACAACTCACAGCTCGCCGCCGGCACAAAGCTGCCGATATGCGCCAGCAATACAATCAAAGCGGTCTGACGCATGTAAGTGGATTTACCACCCATGTTGGGACCGGTGATCACCAACATGCGGGTATCGTCATCCAGCGCCAGGTCGTTGGCCACGAACGGGGTAGTCAATACCTGCTCCACCACCGGATGGCGACCCTGCACGATGCGCATGCACGGCTCGCTGACAAAACGCGGGCAGTTCAAGTCCAGGTTCAGCGCACGCTCGGCCAGATTGCTCAGCACATCCAGCTCCGCCAGGGCGGCCGCGGTGTCCTGCAGGGGCGCCAGGCGGCTGATCAGGTCTTCGAGCAGGGCCTCATAGAGCATTTTTTCCCGCGCAAGGGCGCGGCTCTTGGCCGACAGCGCCTTGTCTTCGAACGCCTTGAGCTCAGGCGTGATAAAGCGCTCGGCCCCTTTAAGGGTCTGGCGACGCTGATAGTCGATGGGGGCCGACTCGGCCTGCTTGCTTGGCAACTCGATAAAGTAGCCGTGCACACGGTTGTAGCCGACTTTCAGGTTGGCCAGGCCCGTTCGCGCTTTTTCACGGGCTTCCAGATCGATCAGGAACTGACCGGCGTTTTCGCTCAAGGATTGCAGCTCGTCCAGCTCGCTGTCGTAGCCGGTCTTGAGCACCCCTCCGTCACGGATGATGGCGGGCGGGTTGTCGATAATGGCCTTTTCCAGCAGCGCGGCCAGATCCGGGTACGTACCTGCCGTCACCGCCAACTGTTGCAGGTGCGGCGTGTCCAGTTCGGTCATCGCCTCTTGCAACTGCGGCAGCGCGCTCAAGGCATCACGCAGTCGCGCCAGGTCACGGGGCCGCGCATTACGCAAGCCGATCCGCGCGAGGATGCGCTCGATATCACCGATTTCCTTGAGTTGCGGCTGCAGCTTTTCAAAGCGATAGCCGTCCAGCAGGCAGGTGATGGACGTCTGTCGCGCTTGCAGCACGCGCAAATCCCGCAGCGGACGGTTCAGCCAGCGGGTCAGCAAGCGGCTGCCCATGGCGGTCTGGCAACGGTCGACCACCGATTGCAGGGTGTTGTCACGCCCGCCGCTGAGGTTGGTGTCCAGTTCCAGGTTGCGACGGCTGGCGCCGTCCAGCACCACGGTATCGTCCAGCCGCTCATGACGCAGGCTGCGCAAGTGCGGCAGGGCGGTGCGCTGGGTTTCCCTGGCATAGCTGAGCAGGCAACCGGCCGCGCCAATGGCGAGGGTCAGGGTTTCACAGCCGAAGCCTTTAAGGTCCTGCACCGAGAATTGCTGGCACAGGCTTTTCAGCGCCGAGTCACGCTCAAAATCCCACGGCGCGCGACGCTTGGTCCCACGGCGCTTTTCCGCCGGCAGGTCTTTGGGCCAGTCATCCGGGATCAGCAATTCCACCGGATTGATACGCTCAAGCTCCGCCAGCAGATTCTCCCAGCCCTTGATCTCCAGCACGCTGAAATTGCCGCTGGTGATATCCAGCACCGAAAGCCCGAACAGACGCTCATCACCCAGCACCGCCGCGATCAGGTTATCGCGCCGCTCATCCAGCAGCGCCTCATCACTCACCGTGCCCGGCGTAATGATGCGCACCACCTGACGTTCCACTGGCCCTTTGCTGGTGGCCGGATCGCCGATCTGCTCACAGATCACCACTGACTCGCCCAGCTTGACCAGCTTGACCAGATAGCCTTCCAACGAATGGTAAGGAATCCCGCACATCGGAATCGACTGCCCCGCCGATTGCCCTCGCGCTGTCAGAGTGATGTCCAGCAGCTTGGCGGCCTTCTTCGCGTCTTCGTAGAAGATTTCGTAGAAGTCGCCCATGCGATAGAACATCAACTGATCAGGGTGCTGGTTTTTCAGGCGCCAGTACTGCTGCATCATTGGGGTGTGGGAAGACAGATCGGAGCTGTTTTTACTCATTGGATAGTAGGCAAATTCGTTGAAAGTGGTGGGGCAAAGGGGCGCTTGGCCCAGCATTTATTGCGATGGGCGCAAGGTTAACACGCGAGGTCGGGGGTTCGCAGGTTGCAAACGGCCAGGTAAAACACAAAAGGAGGACGATGCACTTATTCAAATGCGCCGCGCCCTTTTTGGCGCTTAGTCAGGTTTTTTCCTCGACCGGAACGCCGCCACTTTCATGCGATTGCCGCAGGTCGCCATGCTGCACCAGCGGCGACGGTGGGATTTGCTCAAGTCATGGAAGAGCAGAATGCAGTCATGCGCCTCGCACTGGCGTACGAATTCGAACTTGTCGCCCGTCACCACATTCACCAACGCATCGGCTATCGGCCACAGCAAGCTTTCCGGGCTGTTGTCCGTTCGGTGAACGCCCAGCCGATATCCCTGCGCCTGGCTCTCCCATTCCAGCCTGCTGAACGGGCGACCTGCCTCAAGCACCTGGTTGATCACGCCGAGATCCACCGCAACGCCATTCATTGCAGCGTTCACCAGCGCCCTTGCAGCGTCACGCAGTTGGCGTGCTTCGGCGAGCAGGCCCTGGGGCGCTTGCAGTTGAGCGTTCTCCGGCAACAGCCCTGCCATCTTGAGCCAATTCGTCACGCTTTGATCATCGCTGAGGCAGTCATGCTGTTGCTCGCCCACGCCGTACTCACTGTTGATGAAGTCGAGGGCGAGGTTGTCAGCCAGGAAGAGCGCGCCGGAGGCGGTAGGGGTCGAGGTCATCATTTTTTTGTAACTCATAAAATATGTTTGACAGGTTACCAAAATCGTACGTAACCTTCAAACCTCAAATTTAACGGTTACAAGGAAATCGTCATGACATCGTCCAAACCCATTGCCGCTGCCGCGCTCGCGGCTTCCCTGTTGGCAGGCGGCGCGCAAGCCGCCGATGCAACGCGCCAGGTTCATTACCGCTACGAGCAAGTAGGTGATGTGAAAGTGTTCTACCGCGAGGCAGGCAACCCCAGCGCACCGACGGTGTTGTTGCTTCACGGTTTCGCCGCCTCATCGTTCATGTTTCGCGACCTGCTTCCCGAACTCGCCGACCGCTATCACGTGATTGCGCCGGACCTGCCGGCGTTCGGCTTCACCGAAGCGCCTGCGCGGGGCGACTATCCCTACACGTTCAGCCAACTGGCGAAGACCGTCGGCCAGTTCACCGAGCAGCTCAAGCTCCAGAAGTACGCGCTCATGGTTCACGACTACGGCGCGCCGGTGGGATGGCGTCTTGCGGTCGCCCATCCGGAGCGAGTCACGGCGATCATTTCGCAGAACGGCAACGCGTATGAGGAAGGCTTGGGCGACAGCTGGGCGCCTATCCAGAAGTACTGGCACGCACCGACGCAACAGAACCGCGACGCGCTGCACGACTTCCCGACACCGGCTTCCATCAAGTGGCAATACCTTGAAGGGGTGGCCGACAAGAGCACGGTGTCGCCGGACGGCTACACCCTGGAAGGGCTGCAAGTCACGAAGCCGGGCAATGTGGACATTCAGTTGGACCTGTTGCTGGATTACGCCTCGAACGTGGCCATGTACCCCGCGTTCCAGGCGTACTTTCGCGAGTACCAGCCACCGCTGCTGGCGGTGTGGGGGAAAAACGATCCGTTCTTCCTGCCGGCCGGGGCACAGGCGTGGAAGCGCGATCTGCCCAAGGCGGATATTCGTTTTTACGACACGGGGCACTTCGCGCTGGAAACCCACGGCCGGGAAATCATTCCGGTGATTCGTGAGTTTCTGGATAAAAACGTTCGTTAGCAGCGATGTGCATGCCTGGCCAAGCACAGGAATCGCGCTCGGTTTGGAAGCTGTATTCACTTCCAGACCGAGCACAATAACTGCGGTAACCGGCGAGGCTGAGAATGGATATTCGCGGTCTCTGGCCCTGGGGCATTTCTGATCTGTGAGCGTTTTCGACGTCAGATGCTTTTTGATTAGCACATCAAAGTGACGATAACCGCTTTCACGCGCCGCATTATCGGAATGCGGGATCAGGATTCGGCCACAACGCATAAAATATGCAAATCAGCATTTGCCAAGCGCTGAATCTCTCGGCACTATCTGCCGTTATGCAAAAACGCAATGTTTCAATCGTCCTCAAAGAGCTGCTGGATCGCGACCGGATCTCCCCCACGGAGCTTCACCGGCGTACTGGTGTGCCTCAATCCACCCTGTCCCGGATCCTCAGCGGCAAGATCGTTGACCCGTCGGACAAGCACATTTCCCGCATTGCCGAGTACTTTCGCGTCAGCACCGATCAGTTGCGCGGACGCGCGGCAGTAGGCGCTCAGCGGGACGAAGAACGCGACCCGATGCATTCGGAACTCAAGGACATAAGCTTGTGGGACGACGACACCCCCGTGAATGACGACGAGGTGTCGATCCCCTTTCTGCGTGAGGTTGAATTGGCTGCTGGATCAGGAAGATTCGTCATCGAGGAAAGCGAAAAGGCCAGCCTGCGGTTCGGCAAGCGCAGCCTGCGGCATAACGGTGTGCAATTCGACCAGGCCAAGTGTGTGACGGTGCGTGGCAACAGCATGTTGCCGGTGTTGCGTGATGGCGCCACGGTCGGGGTGAATGCAGGCAAGAGTGGCATTGGCGATATCGTTGACGGCGACCTGTATGCAATCAATCACAACGGGCAATTGCGGGTTAAACAGCTCTATCGCCTGCCTTCCGGGATTCGCCTGCGCAGCTTCAATCGCGATGAGCACCCGGACGAGGACTATAGCTTCCAGGACATACAGGACGAGCAGATCAGCATCCTCGGTCATGTGTTCTGGTGGGGCATGTACGCTCGCTAACCTTCCTCTGTAAGACAAAACCTGCCAACGAGCAGGTTTTTTTTCGCCTGTAAAACGCCTCAAGCCCCAGGCCGCGCTGGCTTGAAATGCATTAATGCATTTCATTGGGAGAAATAAATGCATTTACGCATTGACTGTATATGCATACATGCATATTCTTCACCTCAAGCCAGCCAATAAGGTCTGGTGGAGGCGGCAAGGATGCCGCCAGGGAAGACAAGGAAGGCACGCAACATCGGCAAGGATGCCATCGAAGCGATGGCAGGGAAGCCAGGCAACACCGGCAAGGATGCCGACGCTCTTTAGGGGTACCGCTTCAAAAACAGGCAGCGATGAACCGGCCTTAATGGTTCAGAGGGTTGGCAACTGACCCGGGTGTGCAGCGTAAAGCACCAGAAGCAGTTATCCGGCAGACAGGGATCGTGGTCGGAAAAACAATGAGGAAAGGACCGTACCGCGCCAGTAGCGCCGAAAGTCCGCGGACAGCATTACTGAAAAGCCCGGGCGACCGGGCTTTTTGGAATGCCTACCCATCGAACTATATGCGAATGAAAAACGGACTATCCAGTGCTCAGCCAGGAGGCGTGACATGACAAACGAACAACAAGCGTTAGCGGAAATGCCTATCTGGCTGGTCATCATATTGGCGGTGATCGGCGGGGTGTCCGGCGAAATGTGGCGTGCCGACAAGGAAGGCGCCCGTGGCTGGTCGCTGATTCGGCGCCTGGCGCTGCGCTCCGGGGCCTGCATGGTCTGCGGCGTTTCAGCCCTGATGCTGTGTTACGCCGCCGGCATGTCGATCTGGACGGCCGGCGCCATCGGCTGCCTGACCGCCATGGCCGGCGCCGACGCCGCCATCGGGCTCTACGAGCGCTGGGCGGCCAAACGTATCGGGATCAACGAAGGCCCGCGCCAGGATCCGCGTTAATTGCTGCAAGGAAGCCACTGACATGACGTTCATCGAAAAACCATCCCAATTGCCGCAAGCCATCGGCCAGGCGCTGCATGTTGCCTTTCCCGACCTGAAAATCGGCAGCCATCAGGACTTTCAGGAGGGCGGCGTAAACACCGGCGTGCTGGTCACGGTCGAGGGCAATGGCCCCGGCATCCGCTCGCCCGAAGGGCGCAAGGCGCACGCCCTGGCCATTTCACTCAAGGCCATGGTTGCTGCGGGTGCCTTGCCGTTCGATGCCTGCGACCTGGCCAGTCAACTGATGGACCTGGTGCTGGACAACCGCTGGGGCCTGCCCCAGGCGCAGTGTGATTTGCCGACGAACATCGTTGCCACTCCGTCTTCGCGGACCGGTGCAGGAACGGACTACGACACCTGGACTGTTTCCTTCACCCAAACCCTCTACATCGGACCGGTGTTGCTCAACGACCCTACAGGCCAACCCTTGTTTGCCCGCACCTGGGAAGTCACCAACATCAACGACCCTGACCAATACAAGCCACTGGCGGAGTAACTCATGTTCGACGCGCTCTTACGCATGCAACTGGGGCCGATTGTCGAGCGTCTGGCAGAAATGGAAGCCCAACTCGAAGACCTGTATCGACGTGCCGACAGTTTCTGCCGAATCGGCGTTTGCCAGCAGGTCGATGCTGCCGCCAATACCTGCAAGGTCAGCCATGGCGATCTGCTCACGCCGGCTATTCGCTTTTTCAATCCCAGCGCCGGTGCGCAAACCGAAACGCGCATTCCATCGGTGGGTGAGCAGTGCCTGTTGCTCAACTACGGCGGCGGCGAAGGAGGTGCGCAGTCCGTGGCCTTGTTCGGCCTCAACAGCAGTCTGTTTCCGCCAGTCTCCAGCGTTGCGTCTTTAACCCGGCGCCGCCATCAGGACGGTACGCAGAGCGACTACGACGACGCCAGCCACACGTTCAACTGGGTCAACGGCCCGACCACCTTTACCGGTTCGCGCGAACAGATCGAGGCCCGAGTCGGCGCCGCCAGCCTGATCCTCAGCGCCCAGGGCATCGCGCTGCAAATCGGCGGCACAGCGTTGTTGCTTGACGCCAGTGGTGCGCATTTCAGCGGCCCGGTGGTGGACCACCAAGGGCGCCTCATCAGCCCCCGATAAGGACATCCCATGATCGGTATCGACCGAAACAGCGGGGCAGCCGTCGATGACTGGCTGCAATTCGTGCAGCGCGCCACCCGAGCGCTCACCACTCCCTTGGGCACTCGCCAGAAGCGTCCGTTGTACGGCTCGCGGGTGCCGCAACTGCTGGGCCAGAACCTTGGCGATGACCTGCTGATTCTTGCGCAGAGCCACGCCGCCCAGGCGTTCTACAACGCGCAGAACGGCATCGGCGACTTTCAACCCCAGGTCATCGTCGCCACTCGCCAGGGTGCCGGCTTGCTGCTGCGCTTCTCCGGCACCTGGAAAAACCGCCAACAAACCTTCGAGGTCGTGACATGAGCATGCTGATCCCAGGCCAGAACCAGCTGGCGGAACCGGCCATCATTGCGGTGGACGAGTTCGAACCCTTGCTGGCCGAATTCAAGGCGTTCGTGGTGGATTATGTTGCCACCCGCGCGCCGCAAAGCGCGGCCAAACTCAAGGTCAGCCTCGACAACGAAAGCGAACTGCTGACCCTGGCCCTGGAAGCCTTTTGCGTGCGTCTGCAAACCCATGAGCGCAAATACAACGCCCGCATCAAGCAGATGCTGGCGTGGTGGGCCACCGGCAGCAACCTGGATGCACGCCTGGCCGATATGGGCCTGGAACGCCAGGTGCTGGACCCCGGCGACCCGGCCGCTTTCCCGCCGGTGCCGCCGACCCTGGAAAGCGACGACGACGCCAGGCTGCGCTACTACCTCGCTCCCCACGCCCCGGCCGCCGGCTCACGCATGCAGTACCGCCGCGAAGTGTTCACCCTCGGCGAACGGCCGGCGGTGAATGTGCAGAGCGCGACACCGGGCGTGGTCACGGTCACGTACACCTTCGACCCGGACGGGTATGCGGTGCGGGTCAAGGATGGCAATGGGCGGCGAACCGCACCGGGTGAGGTCATGGTCACTGTCCTGGCGCGGGAGGGCGATGGCACACCGTCTGCCGACTTGCTGGACGGCGTGCGACGGCATTTCGCACGGCCGGATGTACGCCCGGAAACCGACCTGGTCAGTGTGCAAGGTGCGCACATCCTGCCGTACAAAATCCGCGTGGTCGCGAAGATCAATGCCGGACCGGATTCCGGACTCACCCAGGTCGCCGCGCAAAAGCTGCTGCAGGCATACGCCGAGTCCTGCCATCGCCTGGAAGGGCGGGTGGACCCGAGCTGGATCGACTATGCCATCCACAGTGCTGGCGCGGCGCAATTGCAGATCCTTGAACCGCTGGAGCCGATTGTCAGCTCGGCGTTCGAGGCCCCTTATTGCACGGGTGTCGAGGTGGAGGTGCGCACGCTATGAGTGAACTCAAAGCAAGTTTGTTGCCGGCCAACAGTTCACCGCTGGAAAAGGCGCTGGATTTGGGGTTCGGGGTATTGCTCGACCGGGTCATGCCGCCGTTTCCGGCGCTGATGAACCCGCTGCACACTCCGAGCGAGTTTCTTCCTTATCTGGCTGCCGATCGCGGTGTCAGCGAATGGGATGCCGATGCCAGCGAGTCAGAAAAGCGACTCACCGTGGCCCTGTCCTGGCAGATCCAGCGTCAGGCTGGCACCCCCAAGGCGTTGAGCCATGCGGTGGAGTCACTGGGTTTTACCCCCGACATCAGTGCCTGGTTTCAGCAACACCCCATCGGTACGCCGTATACCTTCGACGTGCAGGCGATCATCGGGCGCAGTTGGTCCAGTGGTGATCACAATCGGCTGATCCGCCGCGTCAACGCCGCGAAAAGCGAGCGGGACCAGGCCACGATCACCATTGTTCACGAGACCGAAGGTCAGCTTGCGCTCACACAGGTTCTCGATGCCCCGTTAAGCGACGGGGAGTTTTATCTGGACGGCGCGTTGCCGGAATTGGCGCTGACTGCCCGGCTTAACAGTACCGGGCTCGCCCGGCACTACACCATTAACGACTACGACCTCAGGGCGCAGCCATGACAGATGACATCACGCGCCTGGTGCGCTTCACCTCCAAGGGATTGGATGAAGTGCTGCAGGCAAAGAACCAGGGCTTGAAAGGCGAAATCACCCACATCGGCGCCGGCACCGGCCGCTACACCCCCGACGGCACTGAAGTTGCCCTGCGCGATGAGCGCCAGCGGGTCGCCATTGTGGATTACGAAGACCTGGGCGACCACCAGCTCAGGATGGCGGCGCTGTTTGACGGCGACGGCGAGTATGAGATTGGCGAGTTCGGATTTTATCTCGCCAGTGGAACCTTGCTGGCGGTGTATGCCGTGGCCGGGAAGTTGCTGACGTATAAAGCGGCGGCGGCGCGGGTACTGCAAAAGTTTACGTTGGATGTTTCGCCGTTGCCGGCGGACAGCGTGACGATTGTGGTGGGGAGTGACAACTTGAATGTGCTATTGACTGATGAGATTGCGGCCTTGTCGGCCGCAAGTATAGACAATATGGCACGCGGTGTAGGGGTTCTATTTCGAGTAATGGAAATCGAAAAAAAATAGAGCGTTTTTATTGATTTTAAATGACGCTTTATAAGCGTTTAGGAGCATTGTTTTGAGTATTGAACAGCAACTTTCTGCCGTCGTTAGCGCGGCAAATAGCTTGACTAATGTTGTTACCGGAAAAGTCGGGGAAATTGACAAGGCGATAGCGGATGCCCGCTTGGCGTATGACGCTCAATTGGCAGAGTTGAAAAATAGACTCCCAAGATTAGCGGTCAGTAAGAACTTTAATCTTTCCCCCAATGCTGACGGAACACTGATTGAAAATTGGGGGATTCATGCTGAAGTGACGCCCACTAAGCTGCGAGCTATCACCCCTGTGTCACAAGCGGCCGGACGCCCCCAAACTGATGTGGATTTCTTGCTTCAGGTGCAGGCAGATGTGCGTGAGCAATATCCAAACTTTGATATCAGGGCGAGCGACTATTGGCGTACGTTTGTATATCTGTGGCAAATGAAGTGGTCGGTGTCAGGAGTTAGTCCTTGGCTCGCGTTCCCTTACACGGTAGATATGGCGCTCGCGAATGGCTCTGGTGCAGTACCGCAGAACTCCTACCTGACCGTAGGCGCGTTCGTGCGTCTTTTGGAAGGTAGCGTTTCCGGAGCATGGAGCAATGGCGTTGAAAAGGGCAAGTGGCGTTGGTGTTCCAGTGTAATTTCTCCTACAGAATTGTTTGGAACTTATTACCATCTGCACCCGATGCGCACCTCATCAACTGGCGTTGTTGAGGTGATGCTGGCAGGGGCTTGCACAGGCGTTGTAACCAACCCAGGTGATTGGGGAACGATGTTGGCTCTAGGCTGAGGAGAGAATATGAAACCACTATTTATACCTGCTGAACTTCATCCGATTATCAAGTGGGAAATGATTCGTAACGCAAGAGATCAAGACTTGTCGGCGAGTGATTATGCAGCAATGCCAGACTATCCGATGCTAGACACCCATAAACTCATATTTGCTGAGTATCGTCAGAAACTGCGTGATATTCCAGATCAGGGAGGAGATCCAGACGCAGTTCTCTGGCCATCCAAACCCGACTTCCTGAAATAACTGATAACCGCGAAAGCGGTTTTTTTTCGCCTCCCAAAGCCCCTCCCGCAGGGGCTTTGGCGTTTTCCACCTGGAGAATTTCACCATGCCCACCCGCCAAACCTACACCGTCCTCATCCCATTCCCCATCGGGGGTGGCCACTGGTCCACCGCCGGCGAGGAACTGGAACTGCTGGACGTCGAAGCATCCGCGCTGCGCACCGCCGGCCGTCTGGAACTGACCAGCGTCCTCAACTCCACCCCCAAGAAGGCTGAATAATCATGGCTGAGGTTTTGAACTTCGAGCACAACGGCATCACCGTCAACGCCACCGAATCCCCCGAGGCCATGGGTGGCCTGGGCGATAACGTAATCGGTCTGGTCGGCACCGCGCCGAACGCCCACGGGTCGATCCCGAAAAACGCGCCGTTCCGTATCAACAGCTTCACCACCCAGGCGCTGCTGGACCCCACCGGTACTGAGTCGGGCACGCTGTTTCAAGCGGTGTACCAGATCCTCAAAGTGGTGAAGGTGCCGGTCTACGTGGTGATCGTGGAGGAGGGCGCAACCCCGGCCGACACCCTCAACAACGTGATTGGCGGCAACGAACCCGTCACCGGTCGCAAGCTGGGCCTGGCGGCCCTGAGCAGCGTCCCTGAAGACCTGACCATCATTGGCGCCCCGGGCTTCACCGGCACCAAGGCCGTGGCCAGCGAGTTTGCTGCCTTCGGCAAGCGCATCAAGGCCCGTGTGGTGCTTGATGGCAAAGACGCCAGTGTTGCCGACCAGGTGACCTACAGCGGTGAACTGGGCGGTGCCGACCTCGGCTTCGACCGCTGCCTGCTGGTACACAACATGCCGTCGGTGTACTCCAAGGCGGCGAAGAAAAACGTGTTCCTGTCGCCGTCGTCCCTGGCCATCGCCGCACTGGCCAAGGTCAAGCAGTGGGAAAGCCCGGGCAATCAGGTGACCTTCGCTGAGGACGTTTCCCGCGTGGTCGAGTACAACATCCTCGACACCTCCACCGAAGGCGACCTGCTCAACCGCTATGGCGTGAGCTACTACGCCCGCACCATCCTCGGCGGCTTCTCGCTGCTGGGTAACCGTTCCCTCACCGGCAAGTTCATCAGCTACGTCGGCCTGGAAGACGCCATCAGCCGCAAGCTGGTCAAGGCCGGGCAGAAAGCCATGGCCAAGAACCTCACCAAGTCCTTCATGGACCAGGAGGTCAAGCGCATCAACGACTGGCTGCAAACCCTGGTCGCCGACGAAACCATCCCCGGCGGCAGCGTGTACCTGCACCCGGAATTGAACAGCGTCGAGAAGTACAAGAACGGCACCTGGTTCATCGTCATCGACTACGGCCGCTACGCGCCGAACGAACACATGGTTTATCAACTCAACGCCCGCGATGAAATCATCGAGCAGTTCCTGGAGGACGTTCTCTAATGTTTACCAACCGAGTCAGACAGGCCATTGCGGCCACCCTTCAAGGCCTGCCATTGTCCGCGACCGTTGAGGAATTCACCCCGCCGAAGATCGAATTCGATATGGAAGCCATGTCCGGTGGCCGCTTCATTGCTGAAGAAATGGCCAAGAGCGGCAAGGTGCTCAATGCCACCTTGATCCTGCAGGGGGCCGGCCCGGAAATCATGCTGGCCCTGGGCGTACGCACGGGCGACGACATCCTGCTGAACGTGCGTGAGGCCGGTCAGGATCAGGACGGCAAGACCTATTTCACCTACCACACGGTCGGCGGCAAGTTGAAATCCCTGGGCGAAGCCAAGCTGAAAATGGGCGAAAAGGCGCTCACCACGTTGGAGCTGTCGTGCCGCACCTACAACCGTTTGGATAACGGCATTTCGGTGATCGACATCGACGTACGCACCCAGAAATTCGTGCTCAATGGCGTCGACATTCTCGGCGACGCCCGCCGCGCAGTACTGATGCCCTAAACATTCCGGCAACCTGAAGCGCGCACGGTTTATGTGGGAGCTGGCTTGCCTACGATGGCATCCCCTCGATTCAGCAAATACACCGAGTCGCCTGCATCGCGGGCAAGCCCGGCTCCCACATTGGCCGCGCCCGGCTTCACGGTTGCGGTGCTTTATATCCCACTTTCATCAAGGAATAGCCCCATGGCCTGGATGCCACCGCTGCATCGCCTGCTGTCCCCGATCACCGCCGACACCGGCGCTGCGATCGAGCAAGTGCAACTCAAACCGCTGTTCTACGCCGCGCAGAAAGACGCGCTGGCCCGGGCCGGTGATGACGAGGACGACCAGTTTTTCGAACTGGCGAAACTCGCCACTGGCCTGTCGGAAAAAGAGCTCGACCAACTCAAGCGCCCGGACTACGTGAGCATTGCGCAATACGTGCATGAAATGTCGACTCGCCCGGCGTCGTTCTTCCTGCAAACGCACGAAGAAAGCCGTCACGACGAGCCGGTCCAGTTGTTGCTGCCGCTCCATGCCGCCGGCCGCACGCTGACCGAACTGCCCCTGGAAATGCCCGCGCTGCGTGCCACCAAGGTGATGAAAAAACTCGCCACCAACAAAGAGCGCGCCGAGTTCATCACCGCTCACTGCACCGGCCTGATGATCCCTGACCTGGGCGACTTGACCGTGCCCGACTGGACGCAATTGCAGGAGCGCATCGACGATTTTTTAAATCAACCGGCGGACTTCTTTCGCAGCGCGACATCGAAGTGATCCTTGATGTGGTACCGCTGGTTTACTCGGTAAATGAAGCGGACATCCTCGATTGGGATGCCGCAAAAGCGTTGCGCCGCTACGACATCGCGATCACTCGCCTTGGCGTCAAACAGGAGTAAGCGGGATGCAGGACAAGTATTCGCTCGCATATGCCATGGTCAAGGATAGCCAGGGTGTATTCAGCAACGCAGGCGGCGCGAAGGGTGCCGGTAGTATTAACCCAGGCCAGTGGGTATCTGAAAATCATGCAGAGGCGGCGCCATTGTCCTCGATGGGCCTGGCGCTGACCAATGCCGGCTTGCAACTCAATGGTCTTTCGCTGTCCCTGGGATTACTGCGCGATGATGTGGACGCGCTGCAAGCCTCCTTTTCGCAGCTTAAGACGATGGGCATTGAACCGCCCAAACTTGAAAAGCGCAGCGATGAGAAGACAACCACCGAAGCTAAGTCGAGCACATCGCAAGAACTGCGGGTGATCCGTGAAGCCATGACGCTGCGCGACGTAAAGAGCCTCGATCCGGTCGCGGCCTTTCAACACTCGTTTGCTGTGCCAGCTATCAAGGAAAAAACCATAACGCAACTGCGCGAAGCGTCCTCAATGAGCGAGGAGCGGCTCTCCACGACGCTCAAGCCTGCACCGGTACTCTGGGAAGACGTGTGGCTCCAGACCAAGACCGACGTGATGGACGGAGCCAATGCTTGGGCCGGCACATCGCCGGCTGCCGCCACCACTGTGAAAACCGCTGAGGCGGTGATTCTCCCGGTGTTTTCACCTGTGTTTACCGACTTTTTTTCGGGTTTGGGAGATACGATAAAAAGTCGGGTGACTAGCAATGTGGTCGACGTGACGCTGGGCAAACTGCCTTGGGGACTCAGCAAACTGTTCAAGAGCGACGGCTTTAAAAAAGATCAGTCGTGCTGCTGTGCTACTGCAACCCAAGCCTCACTGAGCAGTCGCCGCTCCAGTCGCAGAGGCTCTTCTGCCCGGAAAAAGGGTAGCAATAGGCCCAACTCGCAGAAAAACCAGAGGGCGCGCAACACGCAGAAGAAACGGGAGGCGCAGAAGAAACAGGCCTCTGTGGCGAGGCCGGTGATTACAAAGCGGGCACCTGTGAAAAGCGGTGTCGTGATGTCGACGCTACGCAGCCTGTCTGAGCGCTTCATAAAACCCTTATTCCCGGCGCAGTCCAATGGTTTCCATGCCGGAGCACCCGGACAAGGCTTGCAGTCGCACAGCGTCCAGGTAAATAGCCGAACCACCAGCACTGATCTGCGTCATTCGATATCAAGTGGAACGCCGGGGCTGGTTGAAGCCTTGGAACGCGGGGGCGTGCCCCTGCTCTCCGAAGTTCGCGCAACCACCCAACCACACACGGCGCCCCCCAGCCATGAGCGTTCAGCCGTGCCCGTGGTAACTCATCCTCCAAAAATACCTACCTCTGGGCTGTTGGGCGCGATGAGTAAACTGGAGTCTGCCGGCGCCCGCCGCCTTGGCCCGCTGAAGTATGTCGACACCGCCGTTGACGTGGTCCAGGGCGTACGCAATGGCGACGCCAAGGCCGTCGGTGCTGGCCTTAGCACCGCTGGCGGCGCCTGGGCAGGAGCATCCGCCGGCGCCGCGCTCGGCACCCTGGTTTTCCCTGGTATTGGCACCGCAGTCGGCGGCGCCATCGGTGGCTTGCTGGGCAGCGAAGCAGGCAGTTGGCTGGGTGACAAACTGTTCAGCTCAAATGATCGCTTGCCTGCGCCTAACGCGCTTAGCAAGGAACTCAACAGTGCCCGCACCGACAACGTCCAGGTCACGCTTTCACCCAGTATCCAGATCACCGGCGTCAACCTCGCCGATGCCCAGCAGGTCGTCAACCAGGTGATCCAGGCCCTGCAGTTCCAATGCCTGCCGATGGTGACCGACACCCTGGGCATCCGACGTAATGCGGCACTGGCCGATCCATCAGGAGGTGATTGATGCGACAACAAATGGTGCTCGGCGACTTTATTTTCGGCCTGTCCCGAGGGTTCGCCTATTCCACGCTGTCCCGCGCCAGCGATGGCGGCTGGCAGGACCTGGCGATTATCGCCAGCAAGCCGCAGTCGCGACAGAACGGCCAGAAGCTGGAAAAACTGACCTTCGGCGGTACCGCGATGTACGCCGTGGGCATGCAGCGACTGGACGAACTGCGTGCCTTGCAGAATGCCCGCGCGCCGCTGCCGTTGGTCGACGGTATCGGCCGCAATTGGGGCCTGTGGCGGATCAATTCGGTGACGGAAGCCCAAAGCAACGTGATCGATGACGGCACCGCCATGGTCATGACCTGGACCCTTGAACTGGAGGAATTCGTCAATGCGTAGAGTGCGAAGTATTGCCGGGGATTCGGTCAACCTGCTGCTCTACCGGGAGTTGGGCCGTTGCGACGATAGCGCGGAGGAAACGCTTTGGCGTCTGAACCCTGAGCTTGCCGAGTACGGCCCGGTGCTGCCGGCAGGTGTGTGGGTGATTGTGCCTGAGCTGGCGTCGCGGCCTTCTGCCGTGCGTCCCGTTTCGGCCTGGGATTAAGGAGGCGGCATGGCACAGGGATTTACCCCCAGCGTGGAGTTTTACGGCGCCAATGCGGCGCTGCTCAATCAACGCTTGATGCATTGGAGTCACACTGATGCGGCGGGCATTGAGGCCGATCGGCTGGAACTGACCCTCAATATCGAGGGCCTGGAGGGCTTGCCCAGCCTGAGCGGCAAGATCGGCCTGCGAGTCGGTTATCAGGAGTCCGGACTGGTGGAGAAAGGCGAGTTCGTGATTACCCAAAGAACGCCGGTGCTGTTTCCCATGCGCTTGATGATCGTCGCCACTGCTGCACCTTTCAGCGTGCAGGATGCCAGTGGCTATCGTCAGCGTCGCTCTGCCAGTTACGGGCCGACCACCCTGGGCGCACTGTTTCGCCAACTGGTCAGTCGCCACGGCTACTCACCGCGCGTGGCGCCCGAGCTGGACGGGATTGCGATTGCCCACGTCGACCAGTCCAACGAAAGCGACATGGCATTCATCACCCGTTTGGCCAAGCGTTATCGTGCGGTGACCAAGCCGATCAACGAGCTGTATGTGCTGGCGGAAGCCGGGCGGGTCAAAACGCTTTCCGGTCAACTGTTGCCGGACGTCACGTTATCGGTGACCCGCGACAATCGCCCCGGTGAACCGGCCTTCATCACCGCCACGCTCGACGAAAAATCGCGCTCGAAGTACATGGGCAGTCGCGCTGCCTGGTGGGATGCCGCAGCGGGCAAGCAACGTGTGGCCCAGGTTGGCGTCGCGCCGTTCAAGACACTGCGCCAGCGCTATCAGAACCAGGCCGAAGCGCAGTCCGTTGCTGAAGCGGAATTGCGTCGGGTCGGCCGCGAGGGCCTGACATTGATGATCGATTGTCCGGGTAACCCGCTGCTGGCCGCCGAAGGTCTGTTGCTGTTGGATGAGTCCTGGCCGTCGTACATGCAGGGCCGCTGGTCGATCAATAAGGTGACGCACGTGGGCGACCCGGCGACGGGCTATCGCAGTTCCATCATTGCCGGCGGTTTGTCGACATAGGCTTTTTCCAGAGTAACAACTATGGTGATATCACTCGCGCAGCTTATTAATGTCATGCCCTTGTCCCGCCCCAGAGCGGGCTTTTTTTTAACGGCGTTGAATGACGCCAGCGTCCTTTATGAGATTAATACCGCAAAACGCTGGGCGGCGTTCCTCGCACAGATCGGCCACGAGTCCGGCCAACTGCGCTATGTGCGCGAACTGGGCAGTGATCAATACCTCAGCAAATACGACACCGGTACCCTGGCCGCGCGCCTGGGCAATACGCCCCAAGCCGATGGCGACGGCCAGAAGTATCGGGGCAGGGGACTGATCCAGGTCACCGGGCGGCGCAACTACCTCGCCTGCAGCCAGGCATTGTTCGGTGATGACCGTCTGCTGCAACAACCTGAACTGCTGGAGCAGCCGCAGTGGGCCTGTGCGTCTGCGGCGTGGTTCTGGCAGAGCAATGGCCTGAACGAGCTGGCAGATATAGACCAGTTCACCACCATCACGCGGCGCATCAATGGCGGACTTAATGGCCTGGAGGATCGTTTGCAATTATGGGAACAGGCGAAGGCGGTGTTATGCGCTTTCTAGCGGTGTATCGACTGATCGGTTTGAGCCTGTTGATTGCCGTGGTGTGGCAGGTGCAGGCCTGGCGCTTGGGGGCGCAGCTTGAGCGCCAGTCGGCAGCCCATGCGCAAGCGCTCAGCCAGCAAAGCCAGGCGGCGTTGCGCCAGCAACAGGCAGAACAGGATAAACGCCTGGCCCTTGAGCAGCAGCTCAGCGCCAGCGACAAACAACATGCACAGGAGTTGAGCGATGCCCAACGTAACCAGACTGCTCTGCGTGACCGCCTGGCCACTGCTGATGTGCGGCTGTCAGTCCTTCTCGACCCCGCCGACGCCATCAGTTGCAGTGCAGTGCCTGCCCCCACCGCCGCCGGCAGCGTGGTTCATGCAGCCACGCGAGCCCGACTTGACCCGGCGCATGCTCAGCGAATTATCGGCATCACCGACGACGGTGATAACGCCCTGATCGCCTTGCGTGCGTGTCAGGCCTATGTGCGAGCGATTGTGCGTTAGCGTCTTGATGCACGCTGCAACTTGCATGGTTGATTGGCTCCTGTAGGGTAGGCGAACGCCCGCCCACTCCCGGAGACGACCGTGAACGAAATCACCCAGCTTGCCGCTAAACTCGGCCGCCGTTTGCAGGTGCTCAATGCCCATGTCACCACGGCCGAGTCGTGTACGGGCGGCGGCATCGCAGAGGCCATCACGCGAATCCCCGGCAGCTCGGCCTGGTTCGAGGCGGGTTATGTCACCTATTCCAATCGGCAGAAGACTCGGCAATTGAATGTGCCGGAGCCGTTGTTCGCTAAGGTTGGGGCGGTCAGCCAGCAGGTAGTGGAAGCGATGGTGCGTGGTGCGCAGGAGAAAAGCCTGTCGCGCTTTGCCGTGGCAGTCAGTGGCGTGGCCGGCCCCGATGGTGGTTCGCCGGACAAGCCGGTGGGCACCGTCTGGCTGGCGTGGGGGGTGGGTGATGAGGTGTCGGCGCAGTTGGCGCACTTTCCCGGCAACCGGGATGAGGTCCGCCGACAAACGGTAAAAGCCGCGCTGGAGGGCTTGTTGCGACGAGCTGCAGCAGAAATGGAAAATCAGGGGTAGGCGATCTCTGATCTTTGTGGAACAATACTGTCTACTTATACAGGTGTTGGCCGCCAGGCCTTATTGATTACGTGAGGACTTTAATGGACGACAACAAGAAGAAAGCCTTGGCTGCGGCCCTGGGTCAGATCGAACGTCAATTCGGCAAGGGTGCCGTAATGCGTATGGGCGATCACGACCGTCAGGCGATCCCGGCTATTTCCACTGGCTCTCTGGGTCTGGACATCGCGCTCGGCATTGGCGGTCTGCCAAAAGGCCGTATCGTCGAAATCTACGGTCCTGAATCTTCCGGTAAAACCACTCTGACCCTGTCGGTGATTGCCCAGGCACAAAAGATGGGCGCGACCTGCGCATTCGTCGACGCCGAGCACGCCCTCGACCCCGAGTACGCCGGCAAGCTGGGCGTCAACGTCGACGACCTGCTGGTTTCCCAGCCGGACACTGGCGAGCAGGCCCTGGAAATCACCGACATGTTGGTGCGCTCCAACGCCATCGACGTGATCGTGGTCGACTCCGTGGCAGCCCTGGTACCCAAGGCTGAAATCGAAGGCGAAATGGGCGACATGCACGTGGGCCTGCAAGCCCGTCTGATGTCCCAGGCGCTGCGTAAAATCACCGGTAACATCAAGAACGCCAACTGTCTGGTTATCTTCATCAACCAGATCCGTATGAAAATCGGCGTGATGTTCGGCAGCCCGGAAACCACCACCGGTGGTAACGCGCTGAAGTTCTACGCGTCGGTCCGTCTGGATATCCGCCGTACTGGCGCGGTGAAAGAAGGTGACGAAGTAGTCGGTAGCGAAACCCGCGTTAAAGTCGTGAAGAACAAGGTCGCTCCGCCGTTCCGTCAGGCTGAGTTCCAGATTCTTTACGGCAAGGGTATCTACCTGAACGGCGAGATGATCGACCTGGGCGTGCTGCACGGTTTCGTCGAGAAGTCTGGCGCCTGGTATGCCTACAACGGCAGTAAGATCGGCCAAGGCAAGGCCAACTCGGCCAAGTTCCTGGCAGAGAACCCGGATATTGCGGCCACGCTTGAGAAGCAGATTCGCGACAAGCTGCTTACCGCAGCGCCGGATGTGAAGGCTGCCGCCAACCGTGAGCCGGTTGAAGAAGTGGAAGAAGCTGACACTGATATCTGAAGCAAACGATGACCGTTGTATTGGATACACTCGTCGCCGTTCGGCGCACTGCAATGGACCTGCTCGCTCGCCGCGAGCATGGTCGGGTCGAGCTGACGCGTAAATTGCGTCAGCGCGGCGCAGAGCCCGAAATGATCGAAACAGCCCTGGACCGTTTGACGGAAGAAGGTCTGCTGTCGGAATCCCGTTATCTCGAAAGTTTCGTGTCCTATCGAGCCCGCTCCGGTTATGGCCCTGCGCGAATCCGCGAAGATCTGAGCCAGCGTGGTCTGCAACGTGCCGATATCGACCTTGCCCTGCGCGAGTGCGGTATCAGTTGGCAAGCGCAGCTGGAAGACACCTGGCGTCGCAAGTTTTCTGGCCATCTGCCAATTGATGCCAGGGAGCGCGCGAAGCAAGGGCGTTTTTTGAGTTATCGCGGTTTTTCGATGGAGATGATCAGTCGCTTGTTAAGCGGCCGGGATATGGACGATTGAACAGCCTATAAGTAGGTGGGAGGGTTAAGTCTCTTCGTACCTTGAACGCGCTTGTAGTTAGAGCGCGGTGCAGAAAAAGCCCACTATGAAAATAGTGGGCTTTTTTTTGTTCCAGAAATTCGTTGAGTCACAAAAATCGGAGCTTCGCTTTGATCCGCCATAAAGGAGTCCCCATGAAACAGAAAGGAATCAGTATGAAGAAGATCATCATCGCGCTTACGTGCCTATTGTCTGCCGCAGCCCATGCCGAAAAATACTCTACCTATGCAGAGTCTCCTGGAACTGCTGTGGGATTCGTCACGTCAGTCGTTGACTATAGTCCTGGAAGTGGGGCATCTGGTGACGGCGCTATTCAAAGTAATGCAGTGGGCACGCCGGATGGTAAGTACCTGTCCCTGGGAAAGAGTGGCAGCGCAGTATTTAAAATGGGTCCCAATGCGCTCAAGGCTGATGGCACTTCAGCTGTCGACATCTACGTGTATGAGGCTGGCTGGTGGGATTCATTTGATGTGTACGTCTCAGCCAATGGCGTGTCGTACACCAGGCTGACACCCACAATTGTCTCCCAGGCATCCGGTGGTTCAGGCTCTTGGGCAGGTTTCAATATCGACGGACAAGTCGATAAGGTGCTTGCTTATCCTTATGTGAAGGTGGTCGACACCAGCAACAGCACCAGTGTAATCCCGGGCACCGATGGCGCCGATGTCGATGCCATCATGATTACAAGTGCTGCCAAGCCGGTAGGCAATAATGTGCTTTATGATACCGACACGCTTAACGGTGACACCTACAACCTCTATGCGGATGCGGACTCTGGTGTTGTAGGGGTAAAAGTCATTACATCGAACGGTGCGGTTATCTATATTCCATTTTCAGCGGGTAACACGCTGACACCCATCGCTGTTTCCGTCCAGTCTGATGTGAACGGTGATTCGGTAAATGACATTAATGTACTGGCAACTCGTAAATCCGATAATGCGCAGCTCAATATCTACCGTGATTTGACTGGCGCGTTCATCAAGACTGTTGATAATTCCGCCATCAAATAATGCGTGTAAAAAATGTGGGAGGGGGCTTGCTCCCGAAAGCAGTGTTTCAGTCAGTACAACGGTGACTGAACTATCGCTATCGGGAGCAAGCCCCCTCCCACATTGAACGCATTTTGCAAAATTTAAAGCACTGTGCAGAAAAGGCCCACTATGAAAATAGTGGGCCTTTTTTTTTGCTCAAAAATCAAGCTGGTTCCGGCGCCACTCGCTGCTGCGCTTTCCCTTGGGCCTCTGCCCAGTTCTCCGGCAAGTTGATGTAATCCACCAGCTCACGCAAACGGCCTTGATCGCGACCATTGAAGTTGAACACCAGTCGCGTCAGGTGGCTGAACTCCGGTTCATCGTGATCTTCCCCGGTGTAGGCCCGTTGCTGGAATTCTCCGCTCAAGCGCAGGCTGGCGAACTCATCCTGCAGGTGAGCCATTGCACGCTCGCTGAGGGCGTGATGCATGCGCAGCACAAACTCGCGCTTCAGCCAGCGTGTGGAATGGAAGTTGGCATAGAACTGGTTGATTTCTTCCACTGCTTCTTCTGCGGTGTACACCAACCGCACCAGCTTGAGGTCGGTGGGCAGGATATAGCGGTTGGCTTCCAGTTGGCTGCGGATAAAGTCCAAAGCGCCTTGCCAGAACCCGCCTCCCGGCGCATCCAGCAACACCACGGGTACCAGTGGGCTTTTGCCGGTCTGGATCAGCGTCAATACTTCCAGCGCTTCATCCAGCGTGCCGAAACCGCCGGGGCACAGCACCAACGCATCGGCTTCCTTGACGAAGAACAGTTTGCGGGTAAAAAAGAAATGGAAGGACAGCAGGTTATCGGTGCCATCGATGGTCGGGTTGGCGTGCTGTTCAAACGGCAGGGTAATGTTGAACCCCAGGCTGTGCTCCAGGCCTGCACCTTCATGCGCCGCAGCCATGATGCCGCCACCGCCACCGGTGATGACCATCAGGTCCGAGCGTGCAAGGGCGGCGCCGACTTCCCTTGCAAGTGCGTACAACGGACTTTCCATCGGCGTCCGGGCTGAGCCAAACACGGTTACCTTGCGCCGGCCCTTGAACTGCTCAAGCACGCGAAAGGCATGGTCCAGCTCGCGGATGGCGCGCAGGGTGATTTTGGCATTCCAGCGGTCCCGATCGTCCTGGGCCATGCGCAGGACGGTAAGAATCATGTCGCGATACAAAGGGATATTCTGACTGTTGGGAGCGATCAGTTGGAGCTGCGCGTCGACCTGCTGCGTGAGATCAGTCCCATTTTCTTCAAAGTGGCGTAATAGAAGCTCATTCGATTCATAAGGCATTCAACTTCTCCTTTTTTGCCCTGAAAAATATTACAGAACAGCAGTGAAACTGCTGCGAGCGAAAGGATGGGATGGCTTGATCATGGGCCGAAAAACCCTTGGCTGGCAACCGCTTATTGGCGGTCAAGCAAGTGTCTGGCTGTACGGGAGAAACTGACGCGGGGGAGTCACGCGCCCAGGGTCCTGGGCACGAGAGGATCAAGCAGGGCTTACTTTTTCTTTTTCGCGGCGGTCGGTGCCGGGCAATCCGCTTCCACGAACTTGACCGACGCCACAGGGCGGTTGGTCTTGTTCTCGGTAATTTCGTAGCGCATTACCGCGCCCTTGGCCATCAGCTCGCGGTAACCCGGATTCAGGCATACGCTCTGGCCCAGCTGGAAATACACAGCCTTGGGGTTGGCGCGCATCTGTTCGGCGCGGTCAGGCAGAACGCTGAGGTGATCGATCAGTTGCATGCCTTCAACGGTGTAGGCCACTTCCAGGGTTTTTTCGTCGATTTCCCGGGGCAGGTCCTTGTTACTTTCGGCCGCGACGCTTTGCAGCTTCCTGTTCATTTGGGCCTCCAGCAGTGAGGCCGCCTGGGCGCCAACAGGCAGCACCAGCGCGAGGGCGATGGACGGGGCAGCAAGGCGCAGCATGGAACGCAGCATGAAACTCTCCTGATTCGGTTACTGGTGCATAGACCCGCCACAGGGCTGTGCGTTCAGTGGCGCGAGATTATAGGTGAGCCCTGGCCACTACAGCCAGGCGTATCGCTGGTAAACTGCGGCCACTTTTACCTGCCACGAGTTTTTCCCGTGTCGATTGACCCGATTTTGCGGCGCACCCGATGAGCCACGCCGTTTTCCGCCTGCGCACCGAGCGTCTGGCGCGAGCCGTGCGCCCCTTCCTCAACCGTGGTTCGCGCGCCGAACGTTGCCCCAACTGCCGTGTGATTCCCGAGTATTGCCTGTGCGCCTGGCGACCAGCAGTCCACGCCCGGTCGGCCATGTGCCTGTTGATGCACGATGTCGAACCGATGAAACCCAGCAACACCGGCTGGCTGATTGCGGATGTCATTCACGACACCCGCGCATTCGCCTGGTCGCGCACCGAGGTTGATCCGGGTTTGCTCTCCTTGTTGGCCGACCCGCAGTGGCAACCCTACATCGTGTTTCCCGGTGAGTTTGTAACGCCTGAGCGGGTGGTCAGTGAAGTTCGCGTGGAGGAGGGCAAGCGCCCGTTGTTCATCCTGCTGGACGGCACCTGGAGCGAGGCGCGCAAGATGTTTCGCAAGAGCCCCTATCTGGAGCATCTGCCGGTGCTGAGCCTGGCGCCGGACCAGCTGTCGCGCTACAAGCTGCGGCGCTCCAAGCGTGATGATCATTTCTGCACGGCCGAAGTTGCAGCCCTGTGCCTGGAGCTGGCCGACGACCTGGCCGCCAGCGAAGTACTCGACGCCTACCTCGACGTGTTCAGCACCCATTACCTGGCCGCCAAATTCCAGTTGCCACTGGACCCGACCGACAACGTCCACACGCGCCTTGCGCCCTTTGTCCCGACGGCAAAGCCATGATGGCAAGGTAACGCCACAACCCGCTAAAATGCCCACGGCGTAGTGCTTGACCCTTCAGGCAGCGCTGAGCAAGCTGGGCGCCGATCAGGGGCCCCATAAAAACAGGATCATTTAATCAATGGCCACATACGAAATCCTGATAGCCGATGACCATCCGCTGTTTCGCAGTGCGCTGCATCAGGCCGTCACTCTGGGCCTGGGTCCGGATGTTCGCCTGGTCGAAGTGGCCAGCATTGCCGAACTGGAAGCGCGCCTCACCGAAAAAGCCGACTGGGACCTGGTGCTGCTCGACCTGAACATGCCGGGTGCCTACGGATTTTCCGGGCTGGTGCTGCTGCGTGGGCAGTATCCGCAGATCCCGGTGGTGATGGTCTCGGCCCAGGAAGACGCCGATGTGGTGGTGCGCTCCAAGGAGTTCGGCGCCAGCGGTTTCATCCCCAAGTCCAGCGCGATGGAAGATATTCAGCAGGCTGTGCGCACGGTATTGGACGGTGATGTGTCGTGGCCGCCGCAGGCGTTTGAAGAGATCAACGTGTCCGACGAAGCCAAGGCGGCCCGTGATGGCCTGGCGAGCCTGACGCCCCAGCAGTTCCGCGTATTGACCATGGTCTGCGAAGGGCTTCTGAACAAGCAGATTGCCTACGAGCTGAGCGTGTCGGAAGCGACCATCAAGGCCCACGTCACGGCAATCTTTCGCAAGCTTGGGGTGCGTACGCGAACCCAGGCGGCGTTGCTCTTGCAACAACTTGAGTCAATTTCGCAGCACTAAGCTGTTACCGCTTCACGCTTTTTTGACTTTGCGTGATCTAGTTTCCCCACTTCTTTGGTTCAGTTGCCTACATCTATGTCGCCTTTCAAGGGTCAAACCGGTATAAAACGTATCTTCAACGCTGGGGGCTATTCACTGGATGGCCTGCGCGCAGCCTTCACCGGCGAGGCGGCCTTTCGTCAGTTGGTGCTGCTCAACGTCGTCCTGGTGCCGCTGAGCTTTTTCCTGAGTGTCAGCCGGGTCGAGCGGGCGCTGATGATCGCAGTGTGCCTGCTGGCGTTGATCGTCGAGCTGCTCAATTCAGCGGTGGAAGCGGCCATCGACCGTATCTCCCTGGACCTCCACCCTCTGTCGAAGAACGCCAAGGACATGGGCAGCGCCGCGCAGTTTGTGGCGCTGACCATGATCGCGCTGGTGTGGGCCGTGATCCTCGTCTGATCCTCAGGCAATACTCGGCAGCACGATCTCGTCGCTGCGCTGGACTCCTGCGGTGAAGGCGCGGCACAGCTCCAGAAACTCGCGCATCGCCGAGGTCTGGTATTTCTGTTTATGCCAGATGAAGTAGAACTGCCGGGCCAGGTCCAGGTCCGGTGTTTCCACCGGCACCAGGCTGCCTCGGCGGAAGGCGTCGCGCAGCGCCAGGCGTGAGATGCAGCCAATCCCCAAACCCGATTCCACCGCGCGTTTGATCGCCTCTGTGTGCTCCAGCTCCAGGCGGATATTCAGCGTGCTGCGGTGATGGCGCATGGCTTGGTCGAAGGTCAGGCGCGTGCCCGAGCCTTGTTCCCGCAGAATCCACGCTTCACGGGTCAGCTCGTCCAGACTGGCCGTGCCGCGTTTAGCCAGGTGATGTTGCGGCGCGCAAAACACCACCAGCTCATCTTCCACCCAGGTTTGCACTTCGATATCCGGGTGGCTGCAGTCGCCTTCGATCAGACCCAGGTCAATTTCGTAGTGCGCCACCTGATGCACGATGTTGGCCGTATTCTGCACATGCAGCTTCACCTGACTTTCGGGGTGCTGCTGCATGAAGCTGCCGATCAGCAAGGTAGCCAGGTAATTGCCGATGGTCAGGGTCGCGCCGACCGCCAGGGAGCCGAAGCCGGACTTGCCGTTGAGCAGATCCTCGATCTCCTTGGCCTGGTCCAGCAGCGCCACTGCCTGGGGCAAGAGCTGATGGCCGAGGGCGTTGAGGCTCAGGCGTTTGCCGGCGCGGTCGAACAATTGGCAGCTGGATTGACGCTCCAGCTCGGTGATCGAGGTGCTGGCGGCAGATTGCGATAAGGCCAGAAGTCCAGCAGCGCGCGAAACGCTTTCCTGCTGGGCGACGGCGACGAAGACTTGCAGTTGACGGAGAGTAAATCGCATATCGATATAACCGATAACCCTTATCTTAATAATCCAGTTAACAGATATTGTCGCCGCCATTAGAATGCTGTGCAATTGCGCATCCACATCTTTGGCGCAGACCCATTTCCAGGAGTCCCCCGTACATGAGCAACATGAACCACGAGCGTGTCCTCAGTGTTCATCACTGGAACGACACTCTGTTCAGCTTCAAGTGCACCCGCGATCCGGGCCTGCGCTTCGAGAACGGTCAGTTCGTGATGATCGGCCTGCAACAGCCCAACGGCCGCCCGCTCATGCGCGCTTACTCGATTGCCAGCCCGAACTGGGAAGAGCATCTGGAGTTCTTCAGCATCAAGGTGCCGGATGGCCCGCTGACTTCCCAGTTGCAGCACTTGAAGGAAGGCGACGAGATCATCATCAGCAAGAAACCGACGGGCACCCTGGTGCTTGACGATCTGAAGCCGGGCAAACACCTGTACCTGCTCAGCACTGGTACTGGCCTGGCGCCCTTCATGAGCGTGATTCAGGACCCGGAAACCTACGAGCGTTTCGAAAAAGTGATCCTGTGCCACGGCGTGCGTTACGTCAACGAAGTCGCCTACCGCGAATTCATCACCGAGCACCTGCCGCAGAACGAATTCTTCGGCGAGGCCCTGCGTGACAAGTTGATCTACTACCCGACCGTGACCCGTGAGCCGTTCGAAAACGAAGGCCGCCTGACCGACCTGATGCGCAGCGGCAAGCTGTTCACCGACATCGGCCTGCCGCCAATCAACCCCGAGGACGACCGCGCCATGTTGTGCGGCAGCCCGAGCATGTTGGACGAAACCAGCGAAGTGCTGAACAGCTTCGGCCTGAAGGTCTCGCCACGCATGCGTGAGCCGGGTGATTACCTGATCGAACGCGCCTTCGTCGAAAAGTAATACCGAGCCAGTAACAACGCAGATCCAAGAAAATGTGGGAGGGGGCTTGCTCCCGATTGCTGAGTATCAGTCACCCGAGACAGTGACTGACACTCCGCAATCGGGAGCAAGCCCCCTCCCACATCTGGTTTGCGTGCTATTGAGCCGGCAGCACTTCCAGCACGCAAATCATCCCGGGCTCCGGATAGTGCCAACGCACATCCACATCCCAGAACTGCGCCCCATATTCGCGCTCTGACGTTGGCACCTGATACGCCGGCCTCGGGTCTTGCGCCAGGCACTGCTCGATCAGTTCCACCAGCGGCTCTTCCAGGCGCTGGGCATGGCCTTGCGCCTGTTGCAACGCAGCCTTGAGCCATTGCACGCCGATCAGTTGCGGCGCAGCGCTGGCAACGTCGTTGGTGGCAGTGTCGATGATGTCGGCATACGGCACGTACGGTTTGATATCCAGCACCGGCGTGCCGTCGAGCAGATCGATCCCGGAAATCCACAGGCGGCCCGCTTCCACTTTGTCCAGCTTCACCACCGACTGTCCGATGCCATTGGGCCGGTGGGTGGCGCGGGTGGCGAACACGCCCATCGACGTGTTGCCGCCCAGGCGCGGCGGGCGCACTTTGAGGCGCGGCTTGTCTTCCAGCGCTTGATGGAACACAAACAGCAGCCACACATGGCTGACCTGCTCCAGGCCCTGCACCGCCTCACCCTTGTCGAACGGCGCCACCAGTTCCAGCACGCCCCGCGCGGCAGGCGCCAATTGCGGTTGGCGCGGAATGGCGAACTTCTCCTTGAAACAGGAGCGCACGAAGCCGACAGGCGAGACGTTGTAGGTCATGGCTTACGCACGAACCCGCAGCGTCAGGCCCTTGAGGAAGTTACGCAGCAACTGGTCGCCGCACGGGCGATAGTTGGTGTGGCCGAACTTGCGAAACAGTGCGCTCAGCTCCGGCTTGGACACCGGAAACTCGGCGGCCTTGAGGATGGCGTGCATGTCGTCTTCTTTCAGTTCGAAGGCCACGCGCAGCTTCTTGAGGATGATGTTATTGGTCACCGGCGTTTCGATCGGCTGCGGCGGACGGCTTTCGTCCTTGCCACGCTTGAAGATCACCAAACCATCGAGGAAGTGCGCCATGACTTCGTCCGGGCAGAACACAAAGCCTTCTTCCTCATCTTTTTTGAGGTAGGTCAGCAGGTCTTCCTTGGTCACGTCCATGCCGCCGATCTTGATGATCTCGACCATCTTGTTGTCGCTGATGTCGAGCATGTAGCGCACGCTGCGCAGTACGTCGTTGTGAATCATGGTGGGCAATCCTGATATTCAACTGAGGACACCGCCCAATAGGCGGTGTCGAGAAAAGGGGAGCGGCGTTTAGAACTTCTCTTTGCCGGACAGATAGCGCCATTGGCCCACCGGCACCTTGCCGATGGACACGCCGCCGATACGGATGCGGCGAATGGCGACAACCTTCAGGCCAACGGCTTCGCAGAACAGCGCGATCACGCCCGGTTGCGGATTTTTCATCGCAAAGCGCAGGCGGTTTTCGTTCTGCCAGCTGGCCTTGACCGGCGGCAGTTCCTTGCCCTTGTACGTCAGGCCGTGGTTCAGGCGGTTGAGGCCGTGGGCAACCATGTCGCCTTCGACCTCCACCACATACTCCTGCTCGATCTTGGCGGCATCGGCGGTCAGCTTGCGCAGGATCTTCCAGTCCTGGGTGAACACCAGCAGGCCGCTGGCCTTGGCTTGCAGGTCAGCACTGGCGGTCAGGCGCAGGAAGTGGCCCTTGAGCGGGCGCTTGCTGAAACGGTGTTCTTCGGACAGCGTCTCGGCGCTGATCGAGGCCATCGCCGTCTCGGCATCCACGCCGGCCGGCGCGTGCAGCAGAATGGTCACCGGCTCCGGCACGGTGGCCTTGGCCTCCGGGTCCAGTTCGACCTTCTGCGTGGTGACCTTGAACTGCGGCTCGTCGATCACTTCACCGTCCACCGAGACCCATCCGCCTTCGATAAACAGCTCAGCCTCCCGACGGGAGCAACCGACCAGTTCGATAAGGCGTTTGGAGAGGCGTATGGGGTCAGTCATGACAAGGGCCGTAACAAAAAGGGGCGCCTATTGTACCTGCCTGGCGCCGGTTAATCCCGGCCCCATTTCAGCGCGCTTGAAAATGTGCGAGCGGGCTTGCCATGGATGGCTGACGCAAACGCAGGTGCAGCAACGGATAGGGCTGGCCCAGGCCGTCATGGGCCGTGCGTCCGACCACTTCAAAACCCTGCTTGAGGTAAAACCCCAGTGCCTTGGGGTTTTGCTCGTTCACATCAAGCGCCTCGGCATTCAAATGCTCGATTGCATAGCGCAGCAATTGGCGACCCAGGCCCTGGCCTCGGTGCAGCGGGTCGATAAACAGCATTTCGACCTTGCCTGCCGCCACCCCCGCGAACCCGGTGATGCGCTGGCGCGTGTCCTTGGTGCACACCAGCATCACCGCATCGAGGTAGCGGGTGAGCACCAGGTTTTTCAGTAGCGCAATGTAACTGTCCGGCAGGAAATCGTGGGTGGCCCGCACCGAGTCTTCCCAGATGCGTGTCAACTCTGTGTAGTCGCCGGTGTTGGGTGTATGGATGACCGAATGCTCGCGCATGTCTGCTGCTCCTTGCCTCGCTCTGCTCTGATGGGCAAAACAATAGACCCAAAAAAGCCCCGCCTCTTGTCCAGAGGCGGGGCTTTTGTATTTCTTTGCAGATTCAGTCGCGCTTTTCGGCCCACAGGTCGTATTCGTCGGCGTCGGTCACGGTGCACCAGACCTTGTCGCCCGGCTTCAAGCCGCTGGCATCGTCGATAAACACGTTACCGTCGATTTCCGGTGCATCGAAGAAGCAGCGGCCAACGGCGCCTTGTTCGTCGACTTCGTCGATCAGCACTTCGATTTCCTTGCCGATGCGCAACTGCAGGCGCGCGGAACTGATCGCCTGCTGGTGCGCCATGAAGCGCTCCCAACGGTCCTGCTTGACGTCGTCCGGCACCACGGCCAGGTCCAGCAGGTTGGCCGGAGCGCCTTCCACCGGGGAATACTGGAAGCAGCCGACGCGGTCCAGTTGCGCTTCAGTCAGCCAGTCCAGCAGGTACTGGAAGTCTTCTTCGGTTTCGCCGGGGAAGCCGACGATGAAGGTCGACCGGATGATCAGCTCCGGGCAGATCTCGCGCCAGTTCTTGATACGCGCCAGGGTCTTGTCTTCGAACGCCGGGCGTTTCATCGCCTTGAGCACCTTGGGGCTTGCGTGCTGGAACGGAATGTCCAGGTACGGCAGGATCTTGCCGGCGGCCATCAATGGGATCAGTTCATCCACGTGCGGGTACGGGTAGACATAGTGCAGGCGCACCCACACACCCAGGCTGCTGAGGGCTTCGCACAGTTCGGTCATGCGGGTTTTCACCGGCGCGCCGTTCCAGAAACCGGTGCGGTATTTCACATCGACGCCGTACGCGCTGGTGTCCTGGGAGATCACCAACAGCTCTTTGACGCCGGATTTGACAAGGCGCTGGGCCTCGTCGAGGACATCGCCCACCGGACGGCTGACCAGCTTGCCGCGCATCGACGGAATGATGCAGAAGCTGCAGCTGTGGTTGCAGCCTTCGGAAATCTTCAGGTACGCATAGTGACGCGGCGTCAGCTTGATGCCTTGGGGCGGCACCAGGTCGATCAGCGGGTTGTGGTCCTGACGCGGCGGCACCACCTGGTGCACGGCGTTGACCACCTGCTCGTACTGCTGCGGACCGGTTACGGCCAGAACGCTGGGGTGCACGTTGCGGATGTTGCCTTCTTCCACACCCATGCAGCCGGTCACGATGACCTTGCCGTTTTCCTTGATGGCCTCGCCAATCACTTCCAGCGACTCCGCCTTGGCCGAATCGATGAAACCGCAGGTGTTGACCACCACCACGTCAGCGTCCTGATAGGTGGACACCACGTCGTAGCCTTCCATGCGCAGTTGCGTCAGGATGCGTTCGGAGTCGACCAGAGCCTTCGGGCAACCCAGGGAAACAAAGCCAACCTTGGGGTTGGCTTTTGCGATGGTGGTGGACATGTCTAACCTCGGTATTGAATGACGCCGCCGGTCGGGCACGACAAGGCGGTTGCCGGGCACTGGGTGTGCCTCTGATCAAAAAGTGCGCAATTCTAGCGATGGGCGGCGCGCTTGACCAGCTTTATGCGGGGAAATGCGACGAGTGCTGCGGTTCTGGCTGCCAGCAGGCGATGTAGTGTGGTGAGTCGGCGGCGATCCTGGCCTACCCGCTGCCATCGAATCTGCGCCACGCCCATCTGCCCGTAGTCTTGAGTCGGAACCTGTCAGCATGCCGGGCTGCTCTTCTGCATTCCGAATCAGCCCAACGCTTGCGTCGAAGCGCCGCTTTTACAGCCTGGCTGCCTGCTATCAAGCCATGGACAGCCTGGCCCGGGTTTTCAACATCCCCGACTTTAGCTGGCAGCAGCAGGGTGACGGGGAGGTGTTCGTGGGCAGTTGGGCCGACAGCTTCTTCGGCGTTTGTACGCCGCTGCAACTGCCGGTGGAGCTGTTCGACGACTACCAGGGCAACCAAAGCGAAATGATTGCAGCTCTTCCCGGGTTGCGACCAGGTGCATCGATCAACCACAGCGAGCGCATCACCAGTGTGGCGCTCATCGACAACCAGATGGCCATCCGATGGACGACGCAATCCGCCGCAGCGTAGAACGACAGTTTCCCGAACTCACCGGTGGTTACCACCTTCCACGCTTTGCCCGTGTTGTTGCGGTGGCCGACGCCCCGGCCGGCGCCGGTATCTGTGACGACTTCCGGCCGCGCTATGCGGTGGACATTGAGGTCATGGGACCGGACGGCGAGCCAGATCCCAAGCTACCTATCCTTGCCGGCGTACCGCTGCCCCTGCCCACCGGCGGGGACGAAATGGGCATCTATGCTTTCCCTGAGGAGGGCACCCAAGTTGTGGTGTGCTTCGCCTATGGACTGCCGCACAAGCCGTATATCCAAACCATCCTGCCCCACGGACTGAGCATGCCGAGCGTGCCGAAGGGCGACCAGGTGTGGCAGCACAGCGAGGCCTGTCAGCAGCGTGTCGATGCGGACGGCAACTGGCTGCGCCAAACGGACGGCAAGATCCGCGACAAGGCGATCGAGCGGGAAGTCGAGGCGATGGGCAACACGGAGACGTTCCAGAACCACACCAGGACAGTGGACGACCATTCCACTGAGTCAGTGGGTGGTATCAAGACGATCGAGGCATTAGGCGCGCTCAAGCTGCTGTCGGGCGGATCTGCAAGCCTGGCGGCGGTGGATGATTTGCATCAGGCGACCGGGCGGGATTTGAACCTGGTGGTCGGGCAGAAGCATAACGCTACGGTGGGTGGTGATATGGAGGAAAGGATTCATGGGCTGCGCAGTAGCGTGGCGGGGGGGCAGCCAGCGGCTGGTCGCGCCCGAGACATGGTTAGGGTCAGAGGGGGTGAACGTGCTGCAGGTGCTATGCGACTTGCTTGATCTGGTGCAGCAGATGAACGTTCAGATGGCTGGACATACCCACATGCCGGGACCATCGCCAAGTCCGACAGACTCCAGTAGATTTACAGAAAATGCCGTCGCGACAATGAATCTAGTGAATCAGCTCCGGCCTATAACGGTTTAGATTTATTAGATAACGAAAATAACACAATAATTAAATATGGAAATTTTATGTCAGATACCTACTTTTTAGACTTGCAGGCAATCCGCACTGGGTGCGTTGCCAATATTGTTACAGGCGGACTTCTACCCAAAAATGGAATGCGCTGGGAGTTCACTAACGAGATAAAGCCATTGGATTTGTATTGTTATCTATACACCAAGTATGGAGAGCCTAATGGTTTACTAAATCTCGCAAGAAAAGATGATTCCGATAACTTAATACACTGGGAATGGACGTTGGCAAATGCTGACGGATTGATATCAATAATGGGGATGAACTTTAGAACAGAGGTTCTGCTAGCTGGAGATTTTCAAGGGAAGGGGCTCGATCTTGAAATGTTCATCAGTCAGATCAAGGGAGATATTGGAAAGTACGGTAAGCAAATTACAGCATTCAGAACGGAGCTCGAAAAATGGACGCAGTTTATCAATCCTTATGAACGCATTAGACGTGCAGTGGTAGAGAACTTTAATCAGCTGGATGCTTTAGGTATAAATCCAGCAAGTGATAAAGTTGTGCATCCTAAAACTGCAGAAGATATGAAAGGATTCAATGACCGCTGGAAAGCATTGAACGCTAGATACAGTGCGGCAGTAGGTTTAGTATTTGGGCTTAGATCTATGCTTCCAGTGCTAGCGGAGTCGTTTATAAATCTCCTTATTTTTGCCTTGGCTAAGCCTGAGATAAAAGCAAATGATCGACTTTTCCAAAGTATTGTTCGGCAACCAATAGATATTCGCATACAGTCGTTGCACTTAAATTGCAATGGATTTAATAGGTTGATCGATTATACTGCTCAAGAGTGTAAAGATTTTCATACGCTAATGAATTATAGAAACGATCTTTTGCATGGCAATGTTGAGGTAGGAAAGCTTTCGATTGGCGATATATACTTTCGGGGAAATCTCCCTCTGTTTATTCAGTATGATGACTTTTGGAGTATATCCATAGGTGCGTCAATGCGATCAGTTGGGTACGACTCAATACATAAAGATCATAAGGTAGTTGAAAGGTTTATAGAGTTTGTAATAGAGCAGCTCGATAAAAATGTTGCGGAACATGTAAGGAGAATAATTGAAACTGGCGAGCTCGGGTTTAACAAGAAAACGGGCCGACTGGGTATTTTGATACCTGAGGCAATCGCTGACTTCAGGGTGTACGCCACATCCGATTCGCCCGACAGCGCCGAGTAGTATTATCCAGTAAACAATAAGGCGCCTATAGGCGCCTTATTGTTTACCGAATGCTGTGGTATTTCTATTTGAACAACTCGGCATGACTACCAATGTCTACGAAGGTTACAAGGTCAGCTCTAGAGTGCTCGTAAATCATCAGAAAGTCTCCACCAATGTGGCACTCTCTAAAACCATCTTTGTCCCCAGTCAAAGCATGATCACGATATTCAGCAGGTAGCGGCTCTCCAAGGAACAGCATCACCATTACCGCACGGACCTCGTTCATATCCCGACGCCCAGCACGTTTATATCGGTCCCACGATTTCTTGAACTCAGGCGTTTGCGCGCACTGCTTTGGCAGGTCAGCGCGCTTTTGCTTCTTCTCCGGCTTCGCCATCAGCATCCCTTAGCATGTCGTCGATCGAGTCGAACTGGCGACGAATATCACGTGCTTGCGCCATCGCACGAGCGGTTTTCTCCGAAGGGACGCGCACTTCGAAAGGCAGTCCCTGCGTTGTCACTACCTGACGGAGGAAAAGACGCATAGCGTCACTGATGCTCAGCCCACAAGCATCCAGCACAGCAGTGGCGCGATCCTTCAAATCCTCGTCGATGCGGCAACGCACGTCAGTGGTTTTTAGTAATGCAGCCATGATAATACCCCTTGAGTAAATTTGTAGCAACGATGTAGCTACGTTGATGCTAGTGCCAGTTGCCACGCATGTCAACCGTTAGGAGTTATCAAGAGATACCGGGAGTTATCTGCAGTGATCACGCGGTCTCACTGAGCGTCACTCAACCCGTTGGTCGGAGAGCTCTAAAAAGAGCAGGTTAAGAAAAAAACGTATGAAAAAGCACTTATCCCCCTCCCGCCGACGGGGTTTGCGTTCCTTTTTTTGTGCAAACGGGGCGAGGTGTGCAAACGGTGGTTCCGACCAAGCCCACTGCGGGCTCCGGGATACCTTTTGCAATTGCACAAAGTGCAAAACCTTGCAAAGGAATGAAGAGAAATTTCACTAGAGGGAGGGGTTGAGACAGAAAGAAGAGTTGCGAGAAACCTGAATACATTGGCTGAAAGGCATGAAAACTGTCGGAGTTCGCAGTTTTTGAAAACGGGCAGGGTCCGCACAGAGCGCTGTTTAGCGGTTTGAATTAGTGGTAGAGCTAGCTGAAAGCCCCGCGAGTTGAGGCTTTCAGCGCTATTAGACCGTTTTATACCTTACAAAAATTAGCGGAAATGTTCTTCCGATAGTTCGGTCATTGCTTTGATCGTTGGGACGTACTCTTTCATGAATTCAAGTACATCATGGAAGGAGTCAATTGCGTAGAGGTGCATCTCATCGCCAATTGTCAGATGGACCAACGCCTTGTGATCGGTGTTGCCCGCGCTCGAGAAAAGCTCGATTGACGCGATCTCAGGGTTTCCAATTTCGAACTGACGCATGAAGCCCATTTTTCGAAGCGCATCGTTGACGTCGTCTGTGCCGGCTTTGTCGCAGGCTTCGTTGATCAGATCACGTTGGAGTTCAACCACGCCCCTGCTGCTGGAATAGCTATACATCGTGTATTTCCCTGGCATCGAATTGGTGATGAATTTTGCACCAAACGGGACCAAGGGTGTAGTCAACGTTATGAGTCAGATTCCACCGTGTATAGACCCGCCATCGCTTGGGCAACCCAAGGAAACAAAGCCAACCTTGGGGTTGGCTTTTGCGATGGTGGTGGACATGTCTAACCTCGGTATTGAATGACGCCGCCGGTCGGGTACGACAAGGCGGTTGCCGGGCACTGGGTGTGCCTCTGATCAAAAAGTGAGCAATTCTAGTGATGGGCGGCGCGCTTGACCAGCTTTATGCGGGGAAATGCGACGAGTGCTGCGTGGGTATTTTGTAGCCGCTTGCCATGTTCTCAAGCGTGGGCGTCCTGTTCTGAGCGATGGGCGACAACTCTGGACATGCCCACACCTAGCGCCTGTAGTACTTTCAGGAGAGTGGAGAGCTTTGGATCGCCGCCTGCTGCTATTGATCTGTAAAGATTTGCTCTGTTGAGTCCCGTGTTCTGAGACAAGTGGAGCATGCCACCGCGCGCTTCCGCGACACGCCGGACGGCGACGAGGAAGGCGTCCTCACCACCCGCTTCATCAATTTCTTCAAGTGCGACGCAGAGGTATTCGAGCGCAAATGCTTCGTCGTTTCGGAGCATTTCAAGGACGCTGTCTTCATGAGAGCGAGTACCAGTATTCATTGTTGCTGCACCTTGTAGGATTTCCAGAGAGTCTTGGCCTGATCAATGTCGTTCTGCTGTCTGGCCTTTGATCCACCGCCCAGCAGGAAAATAATTCTTCGATCCTGAATTGCGTAATACACGCGAAAGCCGGGGCCGAAGTCGAGTTTCATCTCAAACACCCCACCACCAACCGGCTCGGTCATTCCGAAGTGGCCAAGGGCTGCTCGGTCCAATCGGGTGGTGATTCTTGCTTTTGATCGCTTGTCTTGCACGGTGTCCAGCCAAGCTTGATAGATATCCACACCGTTGGCAGACAGTACGTGCTTCACTTCGTACATAACTAATGTACCTTAAAAGAGACATTTCGATGATTGAGTTTCTATATCGACTGAGCGCGTTATGAAGAGCCTCGATTGAAATAATCAGGTAATCCGGTCGAGAGTTCCGGTTCCGCCGCCCATGCACGACTGCTGAGTGGGGCGAAAATATACGGTCGGCAGTAGGTATGATCAATGAAGGCAAAAAGGCTCTAATACGACTTGATCAGCGAAATGCGACGAGTGCTGCGCTATGCTTCGCGCCTTTACTCACGGGCCAGCCCCGTGAGTCAATAAAACGTCTGTTACGAGAAGTTAAACGGCGCATGCTAGGGTCCGCTCAGGTGCGTTGTTTATAAATGGCCGCAGGTCAAAGGGCAGGAGTGGTTGATGGGTCAGGCAAGTAGTCAGGCGGCGGGTGCCGAGCATTCAAACGCCAAGCCGATAGGCATGCTGGTGGCGGCGGTTGGGGTGGTTTACGGCGATATCGGGACCAGCCCGCTCTATACCCTCAAAGAAGTATTCACCGGCGGTTATGGGGTGCAGGTCAACCATGATGGTGTGTTGGGGATTCTGGCGCTGATTTTCTGGTCGCTGATCTGGGTCGTGTCGATCAAATACATGCTGTTCGTGCTGCGCGCCGACAACCAGGGCGAGGGCGGCATCATGGCCCTGACCGCGCTGGCGCGACGTGCGGCGGGGGAGCGCAGGAGACTGCGCAGTTTCCTCGTGGTGTGCGGCCTGTGCGGTGCGGCGCTGTTTTATGGCGACAGCATGATCACCCCGGCGATCTCGGTGCTGTCGGCCGTGGAAGGCCTGGAGCTGGCGTTCGATGGCGTGGATAAGTGGGTGGTGCCCATCGCGCTGGTGGTGCTGGTGGCGCTGTTCCTGATCCAGAAGCACGGCACCGACCGTATCGGCAAGCTGTTCGGGCCGGTGATGGTCACCTGGTTTCTGGTACTCGGCGGCCTTGGCGTGTATGGCATCACCCTGCACCCCGAAGTGCTCAGCGCGCTGAACCCGATGTGGGCCGTGCGTTTCTTCGAGGCTCACCCCGGCATCGGTGTGGCGATTCTGGGTGCAGTGGTACTGGCGTTGACCGGCGCCGAGGCGTTGTACGCCGACATGGGCCACTTCGGGCGCAAGCCCATCGCCCGCGCCTGGTTCATCCTGGTGCTGCCGGCGCTGGTGCTCAATTATTTCGGTCAGGGCGCGATGCTGCTGGGCGACCCTGAAGCCGCGCGCAACCCGTTTTACCTGCTGGCGCCAAGCTGGGCGCTGATCCCGCTGGTGGTGCTGTCCACACTGGCCACGGTGATTGCATCCCAGGCGGTCATTTCCGGGGCGTTTTCGTTGACGCGCCAGGCGATCCAACTGGGTTACATCCCGCGCATGCACATCCAGCACACGTCCAGCGCCGAGCAGGGCCAGATCTACATCGGCGCGGTGAACTGGTCGCTGATGGTCGGTGTGATCCTGCTGGTGCTGGGCTTCGAGTCCTCCAACGCGCTGGCCTCGGCCTACGGCGTGGCAGTGACCGGCACCATGCTGATGACCACCATCCTGGTGTCGGCCGTGATGCTGCTGCTGTGGAAATGGCCACCGATTCTGGCCGTGCCGGTGTTGCTCTGCTGCCTGTTGGTGGACGGGCTGTACTTTGCCGCCAACGTGCCGAAGATCATCCAGGGTGGCGCGTTCCCGGTGCTGGCGGGGATCGTGCTGTTCGTGTTGATGACGACGTGGAAGCGCGGCAAGCAACTGCTGGTGGAACGCCTCGACGAGGGCGGCCTGCCGCTGCCGATCTTTATCAACAGCATCCGCGTGCAGCCGCCTCACCGCGTGCAGGGCACGGCGGTGTTCCTTACCGCGCGACCCGACGCAACGCCCCATGCGCTGCTGCACAACCTGCTGCACAACCAGGTGCTGCATGAGCAAGTGGTGCTGCTGACGGTGGTCTACGAAGACATTCCGCGCGTACCCACCGCCCGGCGCTTCGAGGTGGATGCCTACGGTGAGGGCTTCTTCCGGGTGATCCTGCACTTTGGCTTTACCGACGAGCCGGATGTGCCCCAGGCGCTGAAGTTGTGCCATCTGGAAGAGCTGGATTTCAGCCCGATGCGCACCACGTATTTCCTCAGCCGCGAAACCGTGATCGCCTCGCGCATCAAGGGCATGGCGCGTTGGCGCGAAGCGCTGTTCGCCTTCATGTTGAAGAACGCCAACGGCAACCTGCGCTTCTTCAAGCTCCCGGTAAACCGGGTGATCGAGCTGGGCACCCAGGTCGAAATGTAGACCGCAGCACCCTGGGAGCCGGTAATCGGCTCCCGTCTTTCCTTCTGAACCCTGTGTGATCGACGGTTGTCGACTAGGCTCCAGGCACCGTTGATGTGCCCACAGAACCCGGAAGAGGTGCGCCATGAGTCAACTGCTCGAACCCTATACCCTGCGCCAACTGACCCTGCTCAATCGCATCGTGGTCTCGCCGATGTGCCAGTACTCCAGCGCCGATGGCTTGGCCAACGACTGGCATCTGGTCCACCTCGGCAGCCGTGCGGTGGGCGGCGCCGGGCTGATCTTTACCGAATCCACCGCCGTGACCGCCGATGGCCGTATCACCGCCCAGGACTTGGGTTTGTGGAACGACGCACAGATCGCGCCGCTGCAGCGCATCACCCGTTTCATCGCGGCCCAGGGCGCGGTAGCCGGCATCCAGCTGGGCCACGCCGGACGCAAGGCCAGCACGCACCGTCCGTGGATCGGCAAGCATGGCAGCGTCAAGCCGGAAGACGGCGGTTGGGTGCCGGTGGGGCCCTCGCCGATTGCATTCGACCCACAGCACACCCAGCCCACGCCGCTGGACGAAGGGCAGATCCAGCAAGTGATTGCCGACTTCGTGGCGGCCGCCAGGCGCGCGTTGACGGCGGGGTTCCAGGTGGTGGAAATCCACGCTGCCCACGGCTACCTGCTGCACCAATTCCTCTCGCCCATCAGCAACCAGCGCCGGGACCAGTACGGCGGCTCCTTCGAAAACCGCATCCGCCTGGTGCTCGAAGTGACCCGCGCGGTACGCGATGTCTGGCCGCAGGAGCTGCCGCTGTTTGTGCGTGTGTCGGCCACCGACTGGGTGGAAGACGGCTGGAACCCCGATGAAACCGTGGAACTGGCGCGCCGCCTGAAGGACCTGGGCGTGGACCTGATCGACGTCTCCTCCGGTGGCACCGCCGCCAACGCCGAAATCCCCACCGGCCCCGGCTACCAGACGCGTTTTGCCGAGCGCGTGCGCAAGGAGTCCGGGATTGCCACCGGCACCGTCGGCATGATCACCGAGCCGGCGCAGGCCGAGCATATCCTGCGCACCTGCCAGGCGGACCTGATCTTCCTCGCCCGTGAACTGCTGCGCGATCCGTACTGGCCCCTGCATGCCGATGACGACCTGGGCGGACGCAAGGCAACCTGGCCGGCGCAGTATCAGCGTGCGACCCATCGCGACCAGCCAATCCACGAGTCCGATCTGCGCGATTGATCCTGCGCAGGCTGCACCGAAAACCCACCCGGGTCCGGTGGGTTTTTCTTTGTCCATCTGTGTGGGAAAAGGCTGTAGGTATTTGTTACCGAAGCAATTTTTTAAGTGAATACTCTAAAAAAATCCCACACCGGACGAGATTGTTTCTACGCTTAGGGTACGTCTGGTTCTGGCCCAGGAAGTCAGTCGGTTTGCCCGCGAAGGTATTGCGCTTTATCGCAGGCAAAGAATGGGCGCAAGGAGCATTTGATCGTTATCAGGAGAAACAGTCCATGGCCAAGTCCTATGGTGTAGCGGGTGTGGTGGCGTGTTTTCTGACCCGCAGGATGTCCCTGCGTAGTCGCAGGTTGAGTTCGGACGAGGCTGAATTGCTGGCGCAATATCGCGCCCTGACCGAGGACGATCAGGTGGCGATGCGGTACCTGGTGGGGGCGATGAAGAGTGTGTCGCGGTTTTAAAACCAGCGAAAATCAACGATGGGAGCGGCGGTGCGACGATTCGACTTGCCCGCGATGACGATTTTTCGGTGTACCTATCCGTTTCTGCGGTAACGGCTGCTGGAGGTTCCGCTCTTACAGCGGGTCACTTTTTGAAGAGCGCAAAAAGTAACCCAAAACGCTTCGCCCCAACACTCGGCACCTCGCTCAGGCTCGGTGTGCCCGAACGCAGGCTTTGGAGCGCGGCTAACCCGGCGTCCTGCCGGGTTACCCACGCTCCAAAGCCTGCGTTCGGCCAGCGTGTTTGACGGGGCGCTCCAGATCAAAAGCAAAAGCGTGGCGGCCTTAGAGCCGACCGGTATCGGGGCGTGTGAACGCGATCAACTGTGGGAGCGGGCTTGCCCGCGATGACGGTAGGCCAGTTGCTACATGAACGACTGACTCATCGCTATCGCGGGCAAACCTGTTCCCATATTTATAACCGGCGCCTCACGTGTACTTGCGCTTATCCGGCGCTGGCGGGAAGTACTGGTACAGCCAGGTTTCACTCAAGGTGCGGTCCTGGGTCCGGATAAACAGGCGCAGCTCGACTGGTTCCACGCTGTCGCTGGTGGGGTACCAGTCGAACAGGATGCGATAGCCCTTGATGTTGTCGAGCACCAGCACGCTGAAATCCTTGACCTCACCGTGTGAGCAAGTCACCACCGGCTCGATGCCGGTGCCGGCGGGCAGGCGGTCCAGGCCGCCGCCCTTGAAGTCCACGGCAAAGCGGCGCGCCCAGACTTCGGGGTAATGCTCGCCGGGTGCCCAGCCTTCGGTAAAGCCGCCCATGCCGGAACGGGTCGCGTCGACCTGCGCCAGCGGCGTGCTGACCGGGGGCAGGGCACTCCAGTACAACTTGTAGCCGTAATTGAGGGAGTCGCCGGCAGCCACGGGTTTTTTCGGGGTCCAGAAGGCCACGATATTGTCCAGGGTCTCGCCGGTGGTAGGGATTTCCAGCAGGTCGATCGAGCCCTCGCCCCAGGCGGTGGTCGGTTCCACCCACAGGCTTGGGCGCTTGCTGTACCAGTCCACGGTGTCCTGATAGCTGGCGAACTCATGGTCGGTCTGCACCAGGCCGAAGCCTTTTGGGTCAGTGTCGGCAAACGCGTTGAACTGCAACTTGGCCGGGTTGTTCAACGGGCGGCACACCCACTCGCCATTACCGCGCCACATCGCCAGGCGGTCCGAATCGTGGATTTGCGGGTGGATGGTGTCGCACATGCGCCGCTCATGGGTGCCGCAGCTGAACATGCTGGTCATCGCCGCGATGCCCAGTTGTTCGATGGCGGTACGCGCGTTGATATGCGCGTCGATCGCCATCACCACCTGGTTGGCCTGGCAGTCGATATCGAAGCGATAGGCACCGGTGGCGCTCGGTGAATCGAGCAGGGCGTACACCACAAAGCGTGTGGCGTTCTTTTCCGGGGTCTCGAACCAGAACTGCGTGAAGTCGGGAAATTCCTCGCGTTTTTTCGCGTAGGTATCAATCGCCAGGCCGCGCGCTGACAGGCCGTACTGGCCGGTGGAATCCACCGCTCGGAAATAGCTGGCGCCCAAAAATGACAACACGTCATGGCGGTCCAGCTCCGGCGCCTTGAACAGCTTGAAGCCGGAGAAACCCAGGTCGCCGGTCAGTTGCTTGGTGTCTACCGTGGTCTTTTCATAGTTGAACAGCGACGGGCGGAAATGCACCTCACGGGCTTCGCGGGTCCTGGGGTCGACGCTGTGCATGCGCACCGGCGTCTTGAAACCCATGCCGACGTGGAAGAACTGCACATCCAGCTGGCCGTTCAACTCCTTCCACAGCGAATGATTGCCGTCGTAGCCAATCGCGTTGAAATTTTGCGGGGTCATGTTCGCCAGCGTAGGTGGCAGCACCTGCCGCGTGTCTTTGTAGGCTGCGCCGGCGAGCTGTTTGGCCTGGGCCTTGAGCGTTTCAAAATCGAATGCCACGGCCTTGCCATCGGCGGCACGGTTACCGGCCCAGGCCTGCGCGGCCAGCAGGCCACTGGCCGACAAACCGGTGTAAGCCGCAATGGCCATGGACGCTTTGAGCAAATTCCTGCGATGCATAGAGACAACCTGTCGTGAGCAAATCCCGCGCCGTTCCTGGCACGTAATGGATCAGAAATAACGGTTCGGACATGCCTTCGGCCAAACGCAACGGACATTAAACAGACGCCGGATAGCTTAAGCGGTTCGATGGGCAAGGAAAATTGATTGGTGGCACGGTAGTGGCTCTGCATGTGCGACAAGACATTTCCAAACCAGCGAAGGGGTGGCTGCGCCCTTCAAACTACACAGGCGGTGTTACATCTGGAAGCACTCTAGCGAGCAGTAAATTTTGCACTTGGTTTTACGCTGAGGTCTGTTTGTCCTATGTACCCAAGTGCCTGGAGGCTATTTATGAATACCCGTGGATTGCTCGATCAGTTGCTTAAATCTGGTCAGGACATGTTGCAAAAAAAGGCTGGTGACCAGCGTAAATCGGATGAGAAAGGCGCGCTGGATGGCCTGCTCGGCAGTGGCGGCCTGGGCAGCCTGCTCGGCGGCGCAGGGGGTGGCGCTCTGGCGGCGGGCGCCATGGGCCTGCTGATGGGCAACAAAAAAGCGCGCAAATTCGGCGGCAAGGCGCTCACCTACGGCGGTCTGGCCGCCCTGGGCGTCATCGCCTACAAGGCGTACGGCAACTGGCAGGCGCAGCAGGCCAGCGCGCCCCAAAGCGAACCGCAAACCATCGACCGCCTGCCGCCGGCCCAGGTCGAGCAGCACAGCCAGGGCATCCTCAAGGCGCTGGTCGCCGCCGCCAAGGCCGACGGACACGTCGACGAGCGCGAGCGCGCGCTGATCGAAGGCGAGTTCACCAAGCTGGACAACGACCGCGAGCTGCAAAGCTGGCTGCACGCCGAACTCAACAAACCCCTGGACCCCGCCGATGTGGCCCGCGCCGCAGGCACCCCGGAAATGGCCGCCGAGATGTACATCGCCAGCGTGATGCTGGTGGACGAGGAAAACTTCATGGAAAAGTCATACCTCGACGAACTGGCCCGCCAACTCCGGCTGGAGCCCGGCCTGAAGGCCGAACTGGAGAAACAGGTGCGTCTGGCTCAGTAACCACAGGCGGTACGCAAATCAAGATAGGGGAGGCCCCGCTTCTTGTGGCAAGCGGGCTTGCCCTAATGCCGTTCAGTTAAGGAAAATGTGTGGGCTTATTGTGGCGAGCGGGCTTGCCCCGCGTTGGGGTGCGAAGCGCCCCCAATCGAGCAAAACGCGGTGTACCTGATAGGGCTCAGCGCCTGGCTTTGGGGCTGCTGCGCAGCCCAACGCAGGACAAGCCTGCTCGCCACAGGGAATCTGCGCTTAACTGAACGGCATTAGGGCAAGCCCGTTCGCCACAGGAATGGGGTTGCCTGAACCCGTCAGTCAGTCGTTTTGATACAAACACACCGCCCTCGCAAGCAACCCCCCTCGCACATTCCGCTCAGCTATACTCCCCTCCATTTGAATGGCCCTTCGAGGAATTACTGTGAAGAACTGGACGTTGCGCCAACGGATTTTGGCGAGCTTTGCGGTCATTATTGCGATCATGTTGCTGATGGTCGTGGTGTCCTACTCACGGTTGCTGAAGATCGAAGTCAGTCAGGAAGCCGTCAGGGATGATGCGGTGCCAGGGGTCTACTTAAGCTCCATGATCCGCAGCGCGTGGGTCGACAGCTATTTACAGACCATCGACATCATCGGCTTGCGCGAGGAAAAGACCCTCACCAATTCCGACAAGAATGACTACAAGTCCTTCGAAGCGCGAATTGAGCAGCAGATGGCCAACTATGAAAAAACCGTGCATGACCAGGCCGATCGCATGGAGTTCGACAACTTCAAGGCCGCGCACATCAATTACAACAAGGTTCTGGCCCAGGTGCTGGAACGCGTTGAAGCCAACGACCTGCCCGGTGCCAGCGTATTGCTCGAAGAGCAATTGACGCCGATCTGGACCGAAGGGCGCATGAAGCTCAACGACATCATCACTGAAAACAAGAACGTGTCCGACCGCGCCACGGCGGCCATTGATGAGGCCGTGCTGTCGGCCAAGATCAGCATGGTGGTGTCGCTGATCATCGCCGTTCTCGCTGCCGGCCTGTGTGGCCTGCTGCTGATGCGCGCGATCATGGCGCCGATGAAGCGCATCGTCGACATCCTCGAAACCATGCGCACGGGCGACCTCAGCAAACGCCTGAACCTGGAGCGCAAGGACGAATTCAACGCCGTGGAAACCGGCTTCAACGACATGATGACTGAACTGACCGCCCTGGTGTCCCAGGCCCAGCGCTCCTCGGTGCAGGTCACCACCTCGGTCACCGAGATTGCCGCCACCTCCAAGCAGCAGCAGGCCACCGCCACCGAAACCGCCGCCACGACCACCGAGATCGGCGCGACGTCGCGGGAAATCGCCGCCACGTCCAAGGACCTGGTGCGCACCATGACCGAAGTCTCCACCGCCGCCGATCAGGCTTCGGTGGCGGCCGGGTCCGGCCAGCAGGGCCTGGCGCGCATGGAAGAAACCATGCACTCGGTGATGGGCGCCGCCGACCTGGTGAACGCCAAGCTGGCGATCCTCAACGAAAAGGCCGGCAACATCAACCAGGTGGTGGTGACCATCGTCAAGGTCGCCGACCAGACCAACCTGCTCTCGCTCAATGCCGCCATCGAGGCCGAGAAGGCCGGCGAATACGGGCGCGGCTTTGCCGTAGTGGCCACCGAAGTGCGACGGTTGGCCGACCAGACTGCCGTGGCCACCTACGACATCGAGCAGATGGTGCGCGAGATCCAGTCGGCGGTGTCGGCCGGGGTGATGGGTATGGACAAGTTCTCCGAGGAAGTGCGCCGCGGCATGTTCGAAGTGCAGCAGGTGGGCGAGCAGCTTTCGCAGATCATCCATCAGGTGCAGGCGCTGGCGCCACGGGTGTTGATGGTCAACGAAGGCATGCAGGCCCAGGCCACCGGCGCCGAACAGATCAACCACGCGCTGGTGCAGCTCGGTGATGCCAGCAGCCAGACCGTGGAGTCCCTGCGTCAGGCCAGCTTTGCCATTGATGAACTGAGCCAGGTTGCGGTGGGTCTGCGCAGCGGCGTGTCGCGTTTCAAAGTCTGATGAGCGACCTCGCGGCTAAACGCGGCGCCGTTACGGCAGCGAAAAAGGCGTTGTTCCTGCTGTTCCACATCGGCAGTGAACGCTTTGCCCTCAAGGCCACCGAAGTGGCCGAAGTGCTGCCGCGCCTGCCACTCAAGCCCATCGCCCACTCGCCCGCCTGGGTGTCGGGGATTTTTGCCCATCGCGGCGCGCTGGTGCCGGTCATCGACCTGAGTGCGCTGACCTTTGGCACCGCCGCTCAGGCCCGCACGAGCACGCGGCTGGTGCTGGTCAACTACCAGCCGCAATCCTGGGCCGAACCGCGCCGGCTGGGGCTGATTCTCGAACAGGCCACCGACACCCTGCGCTGCGACCCCGCCGAATTCCAGCCTTATGGCCTGGACAATCGCCAGGCGCCGTACCTTGGGCCGGTGCGCGAAGATGCGGCGGGCTTGACGCAATGGATCGGCGTCAATGACCTGCTCACCGAAGATGTGCGTGCCTTGCTGTTCTCTGCCGAGTTGAGCCTATGAGCAACGACCCGCGCTTTTTTGCCTATTTGAAAGAACGCATCGGCCTGGACGTCGCTTCGGTGGGCGAAGCCATTATCGAGCGTGCCGTGCGCCAGCGCAGCCAGGCGGTGCAGGCGCAGACAGCGGATGATTACTGGCAGCACCTGCAACGCTCCCACGACGAACAGCAGGCGCTGATCGAAGCGGTGATCGTTCCCGAGACCTGGTTCTTTCGCTACCCCGAATCCTTCGCAACCCTCGCGCGGCTGGCCAAGGCGCGTCTGGACGAGCTCAAGCAACTGCGCGCCTTGCGCATTCTGAGCCTGCCATGCTCCACGGGCGAGGAGCCCTATTCGATCGCCATGGCCCTGCTCGATGCCGGCCTTGCGCCGCACCAGTTCAAGGTGCAGGGCATGGACGTCAGCCCGCTGTCGGTGGAGCGCGCCCGGCGCGGCGTGTACGGCAAGAATTCGTTTCGCGGCGGCGACATCGACTTTCGCGACCGCCACTTCAGCGAACAGGCCGAGGGGTATCACATCGCCGACCGCGTGCGCGAACAGGTGCGCCTGCAGGTCGGCAACCTGCTTGACCCGGCGCTGCTCGCCAATGAATCGGCCTACGATTTCGTGTTTTGCCGCAACCTGCTGATCTACTTTGACCAGCCAACGCAACAGCAGGTGTTCGATGTGCTCAAGGGCTTGACCCACCTGGACGGCGTGCTGTTCATCGGCCCGGCCGAGGGCAGCCTGCTGGGGCGCCACGGCATGCGTTCGATTGGCGTGCCGCAGTCGTTTGCCTTCAGCCGCCACGCGGAACCGGTCAAGCCGGCGCCGGTGTTTGTACCCATGCCCAATCCCGTGCTTGCGCGCAGCGCGGCACCGATGCCGCTGCCGGTCAAGCCGCGACCGTTCAGCGCGGCCAGCGCCCAGGTGGTGCCAATCAAGGCGCCGCCCTCCGACACGGCCGACTTGCTCAGCCAGATCGCCACCCTGGCCAACGCCGGCAAGAGCGCCGAAGCCCGCGCCGCCTGCGAACGCTATTTGAGCAACCACCCGCCGGCCGCCCAGGTATTTTACTGGCTGGGGCTGCTCAGCGATGTGGCCGGCAGCGCCCTGGAAGCCCAGGGTTATTACCGAAAAGCCTTGTACCTGGAACCCCAGCACCCGCAGGCCCTGATGCACCTGGCCGCGCTGCTCGAGTCCCAGGGCGACAGCGCGGGCGCGCGTCGCCTGCAGGCACGTGCCGCGCGCAGCGAGCGAGCTGACAGTGAGTCCAAACGATGAGTAGCACCAAGGCGCTCGACACCGCCGGCCTGGACCTGACCCTGGCCGACACCCAGGCCATCGACGATTGCTGGAACCGCATCGGCATTCATGGCGACAAGTCCTGCCCGCTGCTGGCGGAGCATATTCACTGTCGCAACTGCTCGGTGTATTCGGCCGCCGCCACGCGGTTGCTGGACCGTTACGCCCTGCAACAGGACGACCGCCGCCCGGCGGCGGCCGAGGTCGATGAGGACATCGTCACCCGTTCGCTGCTGATGTTCCGGCTCGGCGAGGAGTGGCTGGGCATCGCCACCCGCTGTCTGGTGGAGGTGGCGCCGCTGCAGCCGATCCATTCCCTGCCGCACCAGCGTTCCCGTGCGTTGCTCGGCGTGGCCAATGTGCGTGGGGCGCTGGTGGCGTGTCTGTCGTTGGTCGAACTGCTTGGACTGGATGCCACCAGCACCGGGGCGACAGGCGGGCGGATCATGCCGCGCATGCTGATCATCGCCGCGCAGGATGGCCCGGTGGTGGTGCCGGTGGACGAAGTCGACGGCATTCACGCGGTCGATGAACGCACCCTGAAAGCGGCATCGACCTCCGGCACCCAGGCCAGTGGGCGCTTCACCCAGGGTGTTCTGCAGTGGAAGGGCCGCAGCCTGCGCTGGCTGGACGAGGCACAATTGTTGTCCGCCGTGACCCGGAGCCTCACATGACCCCCGACCAGATGCGCGACGCCTCGCTGCTGGAACTGTTCAGCCTGGAAGCCGATGCGCAAACCCAGGTGCTGAGTGCCGGCCTGCTGGCCCTGGAACGCAATCCCACCCAGGCCGACCAGCTCGAAGCCTGCATGCGCGCCGCGCACTCGCTCAAGGGCGCGGCGCGCATCGTCGGGGTGGACGCCGGGGTCAGTGTGGCCCACGTGATGGAGGACTGCCTGGTCAGTGCCCAGGAAGCACGCCTGTACCTGCAACCTGAGCACATCGACGCGCTGCTGCAGGGCACCGACCTGCTGATGCGCATCGCCACGCCGGGCAACGACGTCTCGCCTGCCGATATCGCAGCCTATGTGGCGCTGATGGAGCGCTTGCTGGATCCGTCGCAGCCCACGGCAAAGATCGCAGCGCCAGCCGAGCCAGCGCCGGCTCCGACGCCTGTCATGGAAACCTTGCCGCTCGAGCCCGAGCCTGAGCCCGAACCTGCGCCGCCTGCTGCCAGCGAGCCCGCGCGTCCGGGCAAGCGCATGACCGAAGGCGGCGAACGCGTGCTGCGCGTCACCGCCGAGCGCCTGAACAGCCTGCTGGACCTGTCCAGCAAATCCCTGGTGGAAACCCAGCGGCTCAAGCCGTATCTGGCCAGCCTGCAACGCCTCAAGCGCATTCAAAGCCAGGGCGTGCGCGCGCTGGACTCCCTGGACGGCCAGCTCAAGACCCTGAATCTGAACCTCGAAGCCCAGGAAGCCCTGGCCGATACCCGTCGCCTGCTGAGCGAAGCCCAGGCCCTGCTGGCGGAAAAAACCGCCGAGCTGGACGAGTTCGGCTGGCAGGCCGGGCAGCGTGCGCAGGTGCTTTATGACACCGCGCTGGCCTGCCGCATGCGCCCATTTGCCGATGTATTGGCGGGGCAGGCACGCATGGTCCGCGACCTTGGCCGTACCCTGGGCAAGCGGGTGCGCCTGGAGATCGAGGGCGAAAAGACCCAGGTCGACCGCGACGTGCTGGAAAAACTCGAAGCGCCGCTCACCCATTTATTGCGCAATGCCGTCGACCATGGCATTGAAATGCCCGAGCAGCGCGTGCTCGCCGGCAAGCCTGCCGAAGGCCTGATCCGTCTGCGCGCCTCCCATCAGGCCGGCTTGCTGGTGCTGGAACTGAGCGACGACGGCAATGGCGTCGACCTGGAGCGCCTGCGCGGCAGCATCGTCGATCGGCACCTGTCGCCGCTGGAAACCGCCCTGCGTCTGAGCGAGGAGGAGCTGCTGACGTTCCTCTTCCTGCCGGGCTTCAGCCTGCGCGACAAGGTCACCGAAGTGTCCGGGCGCGGAGTTGGCCTGGATGCGGTGCAGCATATGGTGCGGCAACTGCGCGGCGCGGTGGTGCTGGAGCAAACGGCGGGGCAGGGCAGCCGCTTCCACTTGGAAGTGCCGTTGACCCTGTCGGTGGTGCGCAGCCTGGTGGTCGAAGTCGGCGAAGAGGCTTACGCCTTCCCGCTGGCCCATATCGAACGCATGTGCGACCTGGCCCCCGACGACATTGTGCAGTTGGAAGGCCGCCAGCATTTCTGGCATGAGGGCCGGCATGTCGGCCTGGTCGCCGCCAGCCAGTTGTTGCAGCGCCCGCCAGGGCAGAACAATGACGAAACGCTTAAAGTCGTGGTGATCCGCGAGCGCGACGCGGTGTACGGGATTGCCGTGGAGCGCTTTATCGGTGAGCGCACGCTGGTGGTGCTGCCGCTGGATGACCGCCTTGGCAAGGTTCAGGATATTTCCGCCGGCGCTTTGCTCGACGATGGCTCGGTGGTGCTGATTGTCGATGTGGAGGACATGCTGCGCTCGGTGGACAAACTGCTCAACACCGGCCGCCTGGAACGCATCGCCCGGCGCAGCCAGCAGGCCACCGAAGCGCCGCGCAAGCGCGTGCTGGTGGTGGACGACTCGCTCACCGTGCGTGAGCTGCAACGCAAACTGCTGCTCAATCGCGGCTATGAAGTGGCCGTGGCGGTCGACGGCATGGACGGGTGGAACGCCTTGCGCTCCGAAGACTTCGACCTGCTGATCACAGACATTGATATGCCTCGTATGGACGGTATCGAATTGGTCACACTCCTGCGCCGAGACACGCGCCTGCAATCGTTGCCGGTGATGGTGGTGTCCTACAAGGACCGCGAAGAAGACCGGCGGCGAGGACTCGACGCCGGCGCCGACTATTATCTGGCGAAGGCCAGCTTCCATGATGACGCCCTGCTTGACGCCGTGGTCGAACTGATCGGAGGCGCGCGGGCATGAAGATTGCCATCGTCAACGACATGCCGCTCGCCGTCGAAGCCCTGCGCCGCGCCCTGAGTTTCGAGCCTTCGCACCAGGTGGTGTGGGTGGCCGGCAATGGCCTGCAGGCGGTGCAACGCTGCGCCGAACTGACCCCGGACCTGATCCTGATGGACCTGATCATGCCGGTGATGGACGGTGTGGAAGCCACCCGGCAGATCATGGCCGATAACCCGTGCGCGATTCTGCTGGTGACCGTCGACCGCCAGGCCAACATGAGCCGGGTGTTCGAAGCCATGGGCCATGGCGCCCTGGACGTGGTGGACACCCCCGCGCTGGGCGTAGGCAACCCCAGGGATGCGGCCGCGCCGTTGCTGCGCAAGATCCTCAATATCGGCTGGCTGATCGGCCAGCGTGGCAGCCGCGTGCGCGCCGAAACCGCACCCCAGCGCATCATGGGCAAGCCCCACAGCCTGGTAGCGATCGGCTCCTCGGCTGGCGGCCCGGCTGCCCTGGAAAGCCTGCTCAAGGGGTTGCCGCGGGACTTTCCCGCCGCCATCGTGCTGGTGCAGCATGTCGATCAGGTATTCGCCGCGGGCATGGCCGAGTGGCTGAGCAGCTCCTCCGGCCTGCCGGTGCGCCTGGCCCGTGAAGGCGAGCCGCCACAAAGCGGCGTGGTGCTGCTGGCCGGCACCAACCACCATATTCGTCTGTTGAAGAACGGCACGCTGGCCTATACCGCAGAGCCGGTGAACGAGATTTACCGGCCGTCCATCGATGTATTTTTTGAAAGCGTGGCCAGCCACTGGAATGGCGATGCCGTCGGCGTGTTGCTGACCGGTATGGGGCGCGACGGGGCACAGGGACTTAAATCAATGCGTGAACAAGGCTATTTGACCATCGCCCAGGACCAGCAGAGTTCGGCGGTGTATGGCATGCCCAAAGCGGCGGCGGCGATTGAAGCCGCTGTTGAAATTCGCCCACTGGACAGGATTGCGCCCCGGTTGCTGGAGGTTTTTGCAAAATGATCAACGCCCCAGTCAACGCCGGCCTGCAGGTGGTAATTCAGGTGACTGCACATGAATGACTTACAGATCGACGACATCAAGACCGACGAAAATGCCGCCATGGTGTTGCTGGTCGACGACCAGGCCATGATCGGCGAAGCCGTGCGTCGCGGCCTGGCCCATGAGGAGAACATCGACTTCCACTTCTGCGCCGACCCGCACCAGGCGATTGCCCAGGCGATCCGCATCAAACCCACGGTGATCCTGCAGGACCTGGTGATGCCGGGCCTGGACGGTTTGACTCTGGTGCGCGAATACCGCAACCACCCGGCCACCGCGAACATCCCGATCATCGTGCTTTCCACCAAGGAAGATCCGCTGATCAAGAGCGCCGCGTTTGCTGCCGGTGCCAACGATTACCTGGTCAAGCTGCCGGATAACATCGAGCTGGTGGCGCGCATTCGCTATCACTCACGCTCCTATATGACCCTGTTGCAGCGCGATGCCGCCTATCGCGCGCTGCGCGTCAGCCAGCAACAGCTGCTGGACACCAATCTGGTGCTGCAACGCCTGATGAACTCCGACGGCCTCACCGGGTTGTCCAATCGCCGGCACTTCGACGAATACCTGGAACTGGAATGGCGCCGCGCCATGCGCGACCAGACCCAGCTCTCGCTGCTGATGATCGACGTGGACTTCTTCAAGACCTACAACGACAGCTTCGGCCATGTCGAGGGCGACGAGGCCCTGCGCAAGGTCGCCGCCGCCATCCGCGACGCCAGCAGCCGCCCCTCGGACCTGCCGGCGCGTTACGGCGGTGAAGAGTTCGCCCTGGTGCTGCCCAACACCTCGCCGGGCGGCGCACGGCTGGTGGCCGAAAAGCTGCGCATGGCCGTCGCCGCGCTGAAAATCCCGCACATCGCGCCCACTGAAGGTTCGAGCCTGACCATCAGCATCGGCCTGTCGACCCTCACGCCGGTGCAGGGCACCGATTGCCGGCAGTTGATCATGGCGGCGGACAAGGGGTTGTACATGGCCAAGCATAATGGGCGTAATCAGGTGGGGATCGAATGATCCGAGTGCGCCGCTAATCAACGTGTGAGAGGGGACTTGTTCCCGATAGCGGTGTATCAGCCACGCGGTGGGCGACTGACACGCTGCCATCGGGAGCAAGCCCCCTCCCACTTTTGGCCCGGCCTTTTCGCCAAGCGGGCTGCCGTTTGCGCCTGTTTGCCGTTATACTCGCCGGCTTTCAAAAGTTCGCCAACGAGTGCTGCCCGCCATGGAAATCAACCCGATCCTGAACACCATCAAGGACCTGTCCGAGCGCTCCGAAACTATTCGGGGGTATCTTTGACTACGATCAAAAGCATGAGCGTCTGACCGAAGTCAACCGCGAGCTTGAAGATCCTGCTGTCTGGAACAAACCTGAATACGCCCAGGAACTGGGCCGCGAGCGCTCGGCGCTGGCGCAGATCGTCGACACCCTCGACGAGCTGAACACCGGCCTGGGCGATTGCCGTGACCTGCTGGACATGGCCGTCGAAGAAGACGATGAAGGCGCAGTGGGCGATGTCGTCGCCGAGCTGGCCCGTCTCGAGGAAAACCTCGCCAAGCTTGAATTCCGTCGCATGTTCAGCCATGAAATGGACCCGAACAACGCCTACCTGGACATTCAGGCCGGTTCCGGCGGCACCGAGGCCCAGGACTGGGCCAACATCCTGTTGCGCATGTACCTGCGCTGGGCCGACAAGCGCGGTTTCGACGCGACCATCATGGAGCTGTCCGCCGGGGAAGTCGCCGGTATCAAGGGCGCCACCGTGCACATCAAGGGTGAATACGCCTTTGGCTGGTTGCGTACCGAGATCGGCGTGCACCGCCTGGTGCGCAAGAGCCCGTTCGACTCCGGCAACCGCCGTCATACCTCGTTCTCGGCGGTGTTCGTCTCGCCGGAGATCGATGACAAGGTGGAAATCGAGATCAACCCGGCCGACCTGCGCATCGATACCTACCGCTCCTCCGGTGCCGGTGGTCAGCACGTAAACACTACCGACTCGGCCGTACGGATTACCCACGTACCGACCAACACCGTGGTCAGCTGCCAGAACGAGCGTTCCCAGCACGCCAACAAGGACACCGCCATGAAAATGCTGCGGGCCAGGTTGTACGAGCAGGAAATGCAGAAGCGCAACGCCGCGTCCCAGGCGCTGGAAGACACCAAGTCGGATATCGGCTGGGGTCATCAGATCCGCTCTTATGTACTCGATGCGTCGCGGATCAAGGATCTGCGTACCAATATCGAACGCAGCGACTGCGACAAGGTGCTCGACGGCGACATCGACGAATACCTGGAAGCCAGCCTGAAATCCGGCCTGTAACACCCTATGTGGGAGCGGGGGGGACGCCTGGTCCTTGCCCCGCGATCCCCAGGCCGCAGGCCTGAGGGCAACGAACCTGTGATGGAATTTTTAAAGACATGAGCGACCAACAACTCGACCCGCAAGCCCTGCAACAGGAAGAAAACTCCCTGATCGCCCTGCGCAAGGAAAAGCTTGCTGCCGAGCGCGCCAAGGGCAATGCCTTCCCCAACGACTTCCGCCGCGACAACTACTGCGATGCCTTGCAGAAGCAGTACGTGGACAAGACCAAGGAAGAGCTGGCAGAGGCTGCGATTCCGGTCAAGGTGGCAGGTCGCATCATGCTCAACCGTGGCTCGTTCATGGTGATCCAGGACATGACCGGGCGTATCCAGGTCTACGTCAACCGCAAGACCCTGCCTGAAGAAACCCTGGCCTCGGTGAAAACCTGGGACATGGGCGACATCATTGCCGCCGAAGGCACCCTGGCCCGTTCCGGCAAGGGCGACCTGTACGTCGAAATGACCAGCGTGCGCCTGCTGACCAAATCCCTGCGCCCGCTGCCGGACAAGCACCACGGCCTCACCGACACCGAGCAGCGCTATCGCCAGCGCTACGTTGACCTGATCGTCAACGAAGACGTGCGCCAGACCTTCCGCGTGCGCTCGCAGGTGATCGCCCACATCCGTAGTTTCCTTGCCAAGCGTGACTTCCTCGAAGTGGAAACGCCGATGCTGCAGACCATCCCCGGGGGCGCCGCAGCCAAGCCGTTCGAGACTCACCACAACGCGCTCGACCTGCCAATGTTCCTGCGTATTGCGCCGGAGCTGTACCTCAAGCGCCTGGTGGTGGGGGGCTTTGAAAAGGTCTTCGAGATCAACCGCAACTTCCGTAACGAAGGCGTCTCGACCCGTCACAACCCTGAATTCACCATGTTGGAGTTCTACCAGGCGTACGCCGACTACGAAGACAACATGGACCTCACCGAGGAGTTGTTCCGCGAGCTGGCGCAGCTTGTTCTCGGGACAACCGACGTGCCGTACGGCGACAAGCTGTTCCACTTTGGCGAGCCGTTCGTGCGGCTGTCGGTGTTCGACTCGATCCTCAAGTACAATCCCGAGCTGACCGCTGACGACCTCAACGATATCGACAAGGCCCGCGCCATCGCCAAGAAAGCCGGCGCCAAGGTGCTGGGTTTCGAAGGCCTGGGCAAGCTGCAGGTGATGATTTTCGAAGAGCTGGTGGAGCACAAGCTGGAGCAGCCGCACTTCATTACCCAGTACCCGTTCGAAGTGTCGCCACTGGCCCGTCGCAACGACGACAACCCGAACGTCACCGACCGTTTCGAGCTGTTCATCGGCGGCCGCGAAATCGCCAACGCCTACTCCGAGCTCAACGACGCAGAAGACCAGGCCGAGCGGTTCATGGCCCAGGTGGCCGACAAGGACGCCGGTGACGACGAAGCCATGCACTACGACGCCGACTTCGTGCGTGCCCTGGAATACGGCATGCCGCCCACTGCCGGTGAAGGTATCGGCATCGACCGTCTGGTGATGCTGTTGACCAACTCGCCGTCGATCCGCGATGTGATTCTGTTCCCGCACATGCGGCCGCAAGCCTGACCGAAGTGAAATCCTGAGCCGCCTTTTATAAGGCGGCTTTTTTATGTGGCGTTTATAAGCGTCAAGCAAACAGCGCCAGGTTTTAATCAAATCCAAGGATGTGTGTGGTGAACCGCGTAATGGCTCAAGAAGGCGCCGCCGGCATTGCTGCTGCCGTGGCTGAAAGTGTCCAGTACCAGGGCCGCAAGGCCAGTCGTCGAGGCAGCGAACAACGCCGGCAGGAGATTCTCGATGCGGCCATGCGCATCGTCGTGCGTGACGGCGTACGTGCCGTGCGCCATCGCGCCGTGGCGGCGGAGGCCGGTGTGCCGTTGTCAGCCACCACCTACTATTTCAAGGACATCGATGACTTGCTCACCGATACCTTCGCCCAATACGTCGAACGCAGCGCCGCGTTCATGGGCAAGCTGTGGGTGCGCAACGAAGGCCTGCTGCGCGAGATGGTCGCTTACGGCGACGGCAGCCCGGCATCGCGTTCGCAGTTGGCCGATGACATTGCGCGGCTGACGGCGGACTATGTGCAGCGCCAGTTGAGCAATCGGCGCGACTACCTGATGGCCGAGCAGGCGTTTCGCCAGGAAGCGCTGCTGAACCCGCGACTGGCCGAACTGGTGCGCTCCCACCAGCAGATTCTGTTGCAGGGCACCGGGCAGTTTTTCCAGGTATTGGGCTCGCGCGAGCCGCAGCAGGATGCCAAAGTGTTGACGGCGATTATCAGTCGGATGGAATATCAGGGCCTGTTGGGCGGCGCAGAGCCGCTGACCAGTGACGAGATGCTTGAGATCCTCAAGCGTTACATGCATTTGGTGTTGGCCTCGGTCTAGCCATGCCTGTGTGCGATCCGCTTTATGTGGGCGCTGGCTTGCCTGTGATGCAGACTCCCGGGTCGTTCAGGCACACCGCGGTGATGCTATCGCAGGCAAGCCAGCTCCCATCCTTCATGGAGTACGCAATGAAAGCCTGGCGTGTCGCGGTCATCGTCCTGTCGTTCCTGCTGCTCAGCGGTTGCCTGGTGACCTTCAAAAACCCGCTGCCCACACGCGAAGCGGCGCCCAACGAGTTGCTGGGCAAATGGGTCAGCAGAAACGCCTGGGGCGAGCCGCTGAACCTGCAGATTACCCGCGCCGGTGAACAGCGTTACAAAGCCGTGAGCTATCCTTCAGCCAAGCCGGGGCAGCGTGATGAATACCTGTTCAGCGTGTCGCACCATGGCGGGCGCTGGTACCTGTCGGCGCCGCTGCCGGCCAAGCTGGGCGGGCATTTCATCCTGGCGGGTTTCGAATTCGACGAAAAGCACGAATTAGTGGTCTACAACCTCGACCTTGAGCAGATTCATCAAGCGATGGAACAGAAGGCGCTGCAAGGCACTGCCGTGCAAACCGTCGAAGGCGACGGCGTGCTGATCGACAGTCCCATGGAACAGGTCTTCGCCTACCTGGATGACCCGGCCAACGCCGATGTATTCGTGCAAGCCGTACGCTACCGGCGCGCGGGCAAATAACGTTTAAAGAGGAAGCATCGGGTGGACGATTACCAGCAGACGATACGCACCTTGTCCGACCGCATTGTGCTGGCGCAAACACCGATTCGCGTGCTCGATGCCGTGAAGTGGGACGAGAACATTCGCCAGGGATTCCTCAAGGCCAAGGGCAGGGAGATGCCCGCCGTTGATCGCGACTATTACCTGAACCGGCCATTGGCGTTCGACTCCAGCGCGGTCAAGCTTGAGTTCCAGAACATCGAGCGTGACATCACCCGTCGCCTCGGCCAGTTCAGCCCGGTGGGGCAGATCATGCGCCGCATGTGCCGCGAATACCGCATGGTGGTGCGCATGCTGGAAGCGCGCGGCACCGAGGACTTCGGCCTGATCTCCCAGGAACTCTACGGCGCGGCCTCCGACGCCTTCCACGCCGGCGACCCGACCCTGGCCGACCTGGGCCTGATGCTCTCCGACTACCTGAACAATATCGACGGCCGCGGCGACCTCAAGGACGAAGCCAAGACCCTCACCGCCAAGGACGCCGTGGCGCTGCTGCAAACCCGCTTGAATAAAGTGTTTGGCGAGGCCGAAGAGACCATTCGCGTGTTCGAGTCCGATGGCATCGTCGCCGACGCCGCAGCGGGCGCCGACTACATCAAGATCCGCGCCGACGCGATGTTCAACGACCGCGACGTACGTGCCCTGGAAGTGCATGAAGGGCTGGTGCACGTGGGCACTACCCTTAACGGCCAGAACCAGCCGATCTGCACCTTCCTGTCCAAGGGGCCGCCGTCGTCCACCGTGACCCAGGAGGGTCTGGCGATTTTGATGGAGATCATCACGTTCGCCTCCTACCCCAGTCGCCTGCGCAAGCTCACCAACCGCACCCGTGCCATTCATATGGTGGAGGAGGGCGCGGACTTTCTGCAGGTGTTCGAGTTCTTCCGCGAGCAAGGTTTCGAGATTGCCGAAAGCTATGGCAACGCCAGCCGGGTGTTTCGTGGCTCGGTGCCGAACGGGCTGCCGTTCACCAAGGACCTGTCCTACCTCAAGGGCTTCATCATGGTCTACAACTACATCCAGCTTGCCGTGCGCAAAGGCAAGCTGGAGCAGGTGCCGCTGCTGTTCTGCGGCAAGACCACCCTGGAAGACATGCGCACCCTGCGCCAACTGGTCGACGAAGGCCTGGTGGTGCCACCCAAGTACCTGCCCGAGCAGTTTCGCGACATGAACGCGCTGGCGGCGTGGATGTGTTTTTCCAACTTCCTCAATCACCTGAGCCTGGACCGGATCGAAGCGGATTACTCCAATATCCTGTGACCGAACCCTGGAGCAAACGGTAATTTCAGCCAAATCAAGAGGTTTCAACGGATGAGAATCCTCGGCATCCTGTGCCTGCTGCTCACATTGAGCGGCTGTAGCTCCCTGCTGTTCTACCCCGAACCCGGTCTGCCGTTCACGCCGGAGAAAGCTCATCTGCAGTACCGTGATGTCACCCTTACCACCGCCGACGGCGTGAAACTGCATGCCTGGTGGCTGCCGGCCAAGGCGGGTGTGCCGCTCAAAGGCACGGTGCTGCACCTGCATGGCAACGGCGGCAACCTGGCCTGGCACCTGGGCGGCAGTTGGTGGTTGCCTGAGCAGGGCTATCAGGTGCTGCTGCTGGACTATCGCGGCTACGGGCTGTCGCAGGGCAAGCCCTCGTTGCCGGCGGTCTATCAGGATGTGGATGCCGCCTTCAACTGGCTCGACCGGGCCCCCGAAGCCCAGGGGCAGCCGCTGATCGTCCTCGGTCAGAGCCTTGGCGGTGCGCTCGCGGTGCACTACCTGGCAGAGCATCCACAGCGCCAGTCCCAACTCAAGGCGCTGGTGCTGGATGGCGTGCCTGCCAGTTATCGTGACGTAGGGCAATTCGCCCTGAGCACGTCCTGGTTGACCTGGCCGTTGCAGGTGCCACTGTCGTGGCTGGTGCCGGATGCCGACAGTGCGATCACGGCCATGCCCCGTCTTACCGGCGTGCCCAAACTGTTGTTTCACAGCCTGGACGACCCGATTGTGCCGGTCGCCAACGGCATCCGCCTGTATCAAGCCGCGCCGCCGCCGAGGGTGTTGCAACTGACCCGTGGCGGCCACGTGCAGACCTTTGCCGACAAGACCTGGCAAACCGTAATGCTGCGTTATCTGGATGACCCGCAGCACTTCAATGGCCTGCGCCGCCTGGGGGAAATTCCGAACTACCCCGCTCCCCAAGTCGATTCGTCAGAGACTGCGCAATGAGCGAAGAGCGCAACCTGATCCCGCTGATTCTCACCGGCATCGGCACCCTCATCGGTACGGTCGGCTGCCTGTGGTATTACGGCTACCTGCATTTCGCCAAACCCGAAGACGCGTTGCTGCTCAGCGACTTTACCCTGCTCAAAACCGTACCGGGCGAGGACTATAAGGTGTCACTGACCCCGGCTGCCCAGGTGGCGCAGTGTGTCGAGGGTGTGCTGGTGATGTTTGATACCGAACACAAAGGTTTGAGTGGCGTGCTGGTTAACGACAAAAAGCAGGCTGTTCGCTGCATGGGCCAGGAAACACCCACAGTGCGCGAGTAGCGTGCCCCTCACCTAAATCGCCCGATTCCAGAAATATCTGGAACGGTATTGCGTAAGACGCCACTGAGTGACATGTCAGTGTTGCTGGCAGACAACTTACGTATATCGATTCCGGGAGTGTAAACATGATTGGTGGAATGGGCGGAATTGGCGCAATCGCCAAGATGATGGAAATGGCCCAGGGCGCAGAAAAGCTGGGCCAGGGCGGCCAGCAAGGTGCCCAAGGCGCGCAGGACGGCCAGGCAAAACAGGATCCGATGAAAATGCTCATGGAGATTCTGTCCAAGGCCATGGGTGGCGCGCAGGGCGGTGGCGCTGGGGGCGGTGAAGGCGGCCAGATGGACCAGGAGGCGCTTGATAAAATGATGGCCGGTCGCCAAGGCATGGAGGCGATGATGCCGGAGAGTGACAACGGTCGTAAGGTCGAAGTCTGATCGAAAAAAACCCACCGAAAGGTGGGTTTTTTTTTGCAGCGTCAATCGATCAGTTAGCCATGGAAGAGCGTGGCTTGACCGGCTGGTTGTCGTTGGAGATGGTCACTTCAACGCGACGGTTCATGGCGCGGCCCGAGGCGCTGCCGTTATCGGCAACCGGGTATTCCTTGCCATAACCCTGGGTCACGATGCGCGAGATGTCCACGCCTTGCTGGGCCAGTGCACGCTGTACGGAAGCCGCGCGGCGCTCGGACAGGCTCTGGTTGTACGAATCGGAACCGGTGCTGTCGGTGTAGCCTTCGACGATTACTTTGCGGTCCGGATTATCGCGCAGGAACTGCGCCAGCTTGGTGATGTTGACCAGGCCAGTGGATTTCAGATCGGACTTGTTGGTGGCGAACAGCACGTCACCGAAGGTCACCAGGGTGCCACGGTCGGTTTGCTTGGCGTTCAGGCTGTTCTGCAGCTGCTTGATCTGCGCATCACGCGCGTCCAGCAGAGCACGGGCACGGTCGTCGCCAGCGTTTTTCAGCTTGGCTTCGGACTCACGCAGGGAAATGGTGTCTTTGGCCACTTCAACGCGCTGGTTGGTCAGGTACGCCAGTTGGTCGACTTTCTTCTCGTCTTCCTTGTCGCGGTAGGCCTTGTCAGCCTTGTCCAGCCATTCGCTGGCGTCTTTGGTTTCAAGCGCGGCCAGCTTGGTCGCTTGCGGGTTGGTTTGCAGGGCCGTGAAGTTGGTCCGTGCGTTTTCCAGGTTCGCGTTCGGCGGGGTGGAGCAAGCCGCCAGAGCAACGCTCATCGCCAGCAGGGCAGGGATCATCATGTGTTTACGCATAATCGTGTCGTCCTTTCAATTCGATATCAGGTGCGATGCAGTCATCAGTAGCAATGGCTTACTTCTGCTGGATAACGGCCGGGCGCATGCCTTCGCGGCGCAGATCGTCAACCGCCTTCTGGGAATCTTTCACAGCCTGGTCGGCTTTGGCGGCCTGAGCCTTACGCTCGGCAACGCGGGCATCCCACTCGGCTTGCTCAGCCAACTGACGCGCCTTGTCATAGTTCTTGTCGTGCATGGCGATTTCAGCTTCTTTGAGCTTGTCCTGGGCCGCTTTCATTTCAACGGCCGCGAACTCGGTGCCGCCAGCGCTGACAGCGCTGTTCACCGCGGACTGGGTCACCGCGTACTGCTCGGTCGGAGGGTTGCCGGCGCAGCCCGCCAGAACGAAGCTGGTGCCGATTGCCAGCGCGGCCAACTTCAGCCCGCGCAGATGGTTAAACGAGGATTTGGCAGTGCTGGTCTTCATCGTCTTCAACTCCATTGGATAACTCCTGAAAAATATCAAAATCCGGTTCACTGGTTCAGCGGTAGGGGCCGACGGTGAAAAATCGACGTGCCCTTTAAAACGACCGTTCCAAGTGATGGCTTACTGGTTGTGACCGGAGGCTTTTTTCAAAAGTTCAGCGGAGATGGCGATTTGCCTAAAAAAATATCTGACTGAATGGTCAGCGTTTGAAATTTGGAACTTTGACGACGCGCAGTGGTACGCCGAGCCTGCTTGAGGCCCGGAATACAGGGGGTTATTCGAGTTCAGGAGTGCTTCGATTGATCGTCGTCGGCGGATAAGTCATGCAGAAAGCGACGCGACAATTCGAGAAAGCGTGGCGTGGGGCCGACGTCTTCGTATAACGGATCGCCTTCCTCGTCAGTCGCCACCACGTGTTGGCCCTTGACGTAGGGAAAGCTCGCTTCCAGCTCTTCAAGGGCTGCGCCAATCAGTTCGCCGAGCAATTCTTCGGTTTGGCGCTTGGGGTACATTTCAGCGATGGCCGAGAGCCTTGCCGCAGCCTCCACGTCCAGGTGAATAGCGTACTCGGTCTTGGTCAATCGACCCGTGGCGGTTTCTTCCCAATGCTGGGCCAGATCTCGAATTTTCATGGCAACCTCAATAAAACCTGTGTCTGCAGGCGGTGATGGGCGTCCAGCCGGCGGCGTGAATAAACCCGTCGACTCATGGCTTGAGACTCGCGGCGAGCGCCAAGGTTTAAAGTGTCTTGTCAGAAACCGGCGCGAGCGGCACTCTGGAAAACCTGCGCGTCCCGCAAATTCTGGCTGGAGAGTGGCTGATGAGTGATATCGATGCACGCTTGCGTGAGGATGTTCACCTGCTGGGTGAATTGTTGGGCAATACCATTCGAGAGCAGTACGGCGATGCCTTTCTCGACAAGATCGAGCAGATTCGCAAAGGCGCCAAGGCTGACCGGCGTGGCGCAGGCGATGAGCTGAGCAGCCGGCTGAATCAGCTGCAGGAAGACGAGCTGCTGCCCGTGGCCCGTGCCTTCAACCAGTTCCTTAACCTGGCCAATATCGCCGAGCAGTACCAGTTGATTCACCGACGCGACGAGTCGCAACCCGCGCCGTTCGAGTCCCGCGTGTTGCCTGAGCTGTTGGCGCGCCTGCAGGCCGAAGGCCACAGCGATGAATCCCTGGCCCGCCAGCTCGGGCGCCTGGAGATTGAGCTGGTGCTCACCGCTCACCCCACCGAAGTGGCCCGGCGTACCCTGATCCAGAAATACGATGCGATTGCCGCGCAACTGGCGCTGCAGGATCACCGCGACCTCACCACTGCCGAGCGCGAGCAGATCCGCGAGCGCCTGCAACGCCTGATTGCCGAGGCCTGGCACACCGAAGAAATCCGCCGCACCCGGCCCACGCCGGTGGATGAAGCCAAATGGGGCTTTGCGGTGATCGAGCATTCGCTGTGGCACGCCATTCCCAATTACCTGCGCAAGGCCGATCAGGCCCTGCATGCCGCCACCGGCCTGCACCTGCCCCTGGAGGCGGCGCCGATTCGTTTTGCCTCGTGGATGGGCGGCGACCGCGATGGCAACCCCAACGTGACCGCACCGGTCACCCGCGAGGTCCTGCTGCTGGCGCGCTGGATGGCTGCTGATCTGTACCTGCGCGATGTCGATCAATTGGCGGCCGAGCTGTCGATGCAAAAGGCCAGCGCCGCATTGCAGGCCAGGGTCGGCGACAACGTGGAGCCTTATCGCGCCGTGCTCAAGCAACTGCGCGAGCGCCTGCGCGCCACACGCCAGTGGGCACATTCCGCGCTGAGCAGCAGCACCCCGGCGCCGGCGGAGGTGTTGCAGGACAACCGTGACCTGCTGGAGCCGCTGCAGCTGTGCTACCAGTCGCTGCATGAGTGCGGCATGGGCGTGATCGCTGACGGTCCGTTGCTCGATTGCCTGCGCCGCGCGGTGACGTTCGGCCTGTTCCTGGTGCGGCTGGATGTACGCCAGGATTCCACGCGCCACTGCGCGGCCATGAGCGAGATCACCGATTACCTTGGCCTGGGTCGCTATGAAGAGTGGGACGAAGACGCGCGCATCCGCTTTCTGATGCAGGAACTGGCCAACCGTCGGCCGCTGCTGCCGGCTTATTTCAAGCCTTCGGCCGATACCGACGAGGTGCTCAACACCTGTAAGGAAATTGCCGCCGCACCTGAGGCGTCGCTGGGCTCGTATGTCATCTCCATGGCGGGCGCGGCGTCGGATGTGCTGGCCGTGCAATTGCTGCTTAAAGAGTCGGGCGTGCAACGGCCGATGCGCGTGGTGCCGCTGTTCGAAACCCTGGCCGACCTGGATAACGCAGGGCCTGTGATCGAGCAACTGCTGCTCTTGCCGGGCTATCGCGCGCGCCTGCATGGCCCGCAGGAAGTGATGATCGGCTATTCGGATTCGGCCAAGGACGCCGGCACCACCGCCGCCGCGTGGGCGCAATACCGGGCGCAGGAGCGTCTGGTGGATATCTGCCGCGAGCAACAGGTGGAACTGCTGTTGTTCCACGGCCGCGGCGGCACCGTGGGACGTGGCGGTGGCCCGGCTCACGCGGCGATCCTGTCGCAGCCACCCGGCTCGGTGGCGGGGCGTTTCCGTACCACCGAACAGGGCGAGATGATCCGTTTCAAGTTCGGCCTGCCGGATATCGCCGAGCAGAACCTCAACCTCTATCTGGCCGCCGTGCTGGAGGCGACGCTGTTGCCGCCGCCGCCGCCCGAACCGGCCTGGCGCCATCTGATGGATGAATTGGCGGCCGACGGCGTCAGCGCCTACCGCGCGGTGGTGCGGGAAAATCCGCAGTTCGTCGAGTACTTCCGCCAGTCCACCCCGGAGCAGGAACTCGGCCGCTTGCCCCTCGGCAGCCGCCCGGCCAAGCGCCGTGCCGGCGGCATCGAGAGCCTGCGTGCGATTCCGTGGATTTTCGGCTGGACCCAGACGCGCCTGATGCTGCCCGCCTGGCTGGGCTGGGAAGCGGCGTTGAGCAAGGCGTTGGCGCGCGGTGAGGGCGATCTGCTGGGGCAGATGCGCGAGCAATGGCCGTTCTTCCGCACCCGCATCGATATGCTGGAGATGGTGCTGGCCAAGGCCGACGCCGATATCGCCCGTTTGTACGACGAGCGCCTGGTGCAACCGGACCTGTTATCCCTGGGCGAGCATTTACGCGACCTATTGTCGCAGGCGTGCGAGGTGGTACTGGGCCTGACGGGGCAGTCGCAACTGCTGGCCCATAGCCCGGACACCCTTGAGTTCATCCGCCTGCGCAATACCTACCTGGACCCCTTACACCTGTTGCAGGCCGAGCTGCTGGCCCGTTCCCGCGCGCAGGAAGCGGCACAGGACAGCCCTCTGGAACAGGCGCTGCTGGTGTCCGTGGCCGGTATTGCCGCCGGTTTGCGCAACACCGGCTAAGGTTTTTTGCGTGTTCTCAACAGCTTGCAGTTGAACAAGCACGACCGCCCAAAACAGGGCGGTCGTTGTTCAGGCGCTTGGGTCGCACTCAGGCACACCCAGCCGGCGGCGCACGCACAGCGTGATTGACTGCGACTTTCGGCGGCTTGTGTGGTTAAGGCCCGCTGTGTATCTTGATCAGCCTTTGGCCGTTTGGTCGGCCTCGAACCCTATTTTTACGAGATTGGCCCCACGTGGCGAATCCGAGCGTCATCTCTATAAAAAATTGAGGAGCACATCGATGCGCGTCATTCTGCTGGGAGCTCCCGGGGCCGGTAAAGGTACTCAGGCAAAGTTCATCACTGAAAAATTCGGCATTCCACAAATCTCCACCGGCGACATGCTGCGCGCGGCCGTCAAGGCCGGCACCGAACTGGGCCTGATCGCCAAGAGCGTGATGGACAGCGGCGGGCTGGTCTCCGATGACCTGATCATCAACCTGGTCAAGGAACGCATCAGCCAGGACGATTGCAAGAATGGTTTCCTGTTCGACGGTTTTCCTCGCACCATTCCCCAGGCTGAAGCCCTGGTGAAGGCCGGCGTCGAGCTGGATGCCGTGGTTGAAATCGCGGTTGAAGATGAAGAAATCGTCCAGCGTATCGCCGGTCGTCGCGTTCACGAAGGCTCGGGCCGCGTTTACCACATCGTCTACAACCCACCAAAAGTGGCAGGCAAGGACGATATCACCGGTGAAGACCTGGTGCAGCGCAAGGACGACACTGAAGAAACCGTGCGCCATCGCCTGTCGGTCTACCATTCCCAGACCAAGCCGCTGGTGGACTTCTATCAGAAACTGTCCGCTGCACACGGCAAACCGAAATACAGCCATATTCCTGGCGTCGGTTCCGTGGAAGCGATTACCGCCAAGGTGCTGCAGGCACTGAGCTGATCGCTCCTCGATTGTCTACAACGGCCCGCTTGCGGGCCGTTGTTGTTTATACTGGCGCACTTTTTTCCGACCTGGATACCCACACCGATGAGCACCCTGCTGGCCCTGGACACCGCGACCGAAGCTTGCTCCGTTGCCTTGCTGCACGATGGCAAGGTAACCAGCCACTACGAGGTGATCCCGCGTCTGCACGCGCAAAAGCTGCTGCCGATGATCAAGCAACTGCTTGAAGACGCCGGCATCGCCTTGTCTGCCGTCGATGCCATCGCCTTCGGCCGCGGCCCTGGCGCGTTTACCGGCGTACGTATCGCCATCGGCGTGGTGCAGGGCCTCGCATTTGCGCTGGAGCGCCCGGTGTTGCCGGTGTCCAACCTCGCCGTGCTGGCCCAGCGGGCGCTGCGAGAGCACGGTGCGACGCAGGTAGCGGCAGCGATTGATGCGCGCATGGACGAAGTGTATTGGGGCTGCTACCGCGAGACGGCGGGTGAAATGCGCCTGGTGGGTGTTGAGGCCGTGCAGTCGCCCGAGTCCTCGCGGTTGCCTGATGATGCCAGCGGTGACTGGTTCGGTGCAGGCACCGGTTGGGGGTACGGCGAGCGCATCAATGTGCCGCTTGTGGGCCAGGACGCCACGCTGTTGCCCCATGCCGAAGACCTGTTGACCCTGGCGCGCTTCGCGTTCGAGCGTGGCGAGGCGATCCCGGCCGATCAGGCCGCCCCGGTTTATTTGCGCGATAAAGTCGCCCAGACCAAGGCCGAACGGGGTCTCTGATCAAACGATCAGGCCCCTGTGGCGAGCGGGCTTGCCCCGCGTTGGGGTGCGAAGCGCCCCCAATCGAGCAAAACGCGGTGTACCTGATACGGCTCAGCGCCTGGCTTTGGGGCTGCTGTGCAGCCCAACGCAGGACAAGCCTGCTCGCCACAGGGAATCTGCGCTTAACTGAACGGCATTAGGGCAAGCCTGCTCCCCACAGGGCACGGTTGAAGAGGGCGTGGACTCCAAATTCTACGCCAATCGTCAGAATCTACCCCTGCTTTGAAACATTTTTCAAAATATGTGTTCTAGTTATCACCAGAGCATTTGCGCGCCACGGAAAGCGCCAGTAAAGTGCCATCATTGATAGCGAGCTCGCATCCATGCGTATAGACGGCTTTTCTTCACAGTCCTACCCCATCAAGCGCAAGCCGCGTAAGGCGAACGTTCGGGTGGACGATGCCGTCGAGGATTCGCCTGACTTCATCGAAGTCCACGCTGAAGCACCCGCCCATGCCCAAAGTGGCGCAGGTGCGCGTATCAGCGGCCTGCCGGCCCGTCAGCAAGACATGGTCTTCCCCCGCTCCATGAGCAAAAGCGTCGCCACTGCCCTGGCCAGCTACCTGACCACCGCCGGTTTTGTCGAATGGGATATGGAAGTGCTGGGTCTCGACGTCCATATCTGATGCGTCTGCCTTACTACATCGGTTGCCCGTCCTGGAGTGAAAACGCCTGGCGCGAGTACCTGTATCCGGTCGATGCGCGCTCCAGCGATTACCTGGCGCTGTATTCACAGGTCTTCAACGCCGTTGAAGGCAACACCACCTTTTATGCTCGACCCTCGGCCGCCACGGTGCAGCGCTGGGCCGAGATCATGCCGGATGATTTTCGCTTCACCGCCAAGTTCCCCGGTGACATCAGCCACAGCGCCGACCTGCGCGAACAGCTGCCGGCGGCGGAAAGTTTCGTCGGTCTGATGAGCCCGCTCGGCGAGCGTGTGTCGCCGCTGTGGCTGCAATTACCCGCAACGTTTTCGCCGCAACGCCTGGGCGAGCTGGCCGGATTTATCGACGGATTGGAACGCCCGCTGGCGGTCGAGGTGCGTCATCAGGAGTTTTTCGCCAAGGGCGACGCCGAGCGCAGCCTCAACCGCCTGTTGCGCGACCGTGGCGTGGAGCGCATCTGCCTCGATCCGCGCGCGCTGTTCAGTTGCACCGCCACAACGCCTGCGGTGCTGCATGCCCAATCGAAAAAGCCCAAGGTGCCGACGCGCCCGGCAGCGCTGACGCAATGGCCACAGGTGCGCTTTATCGGCCATCCGGAGCTGGAGGCCAACGACCCGTTCCTGACGCCCTGGGTGGAAAAAGTCGCCGTCTGGATTGAAGAAGGCCGCACGCCGTACGTGTTCCTGCACACCTCCGACAACCGTCTCGCGGCGCAGCTGGCGTTGCGGTTTCACGCCAGACTGATGGCGCGTCTGCCGGGCCTGCCGGCGTTGCCGACCTTGCATCGCGAGCCCGCAGCGGAGCAACTGGGGTTACTCTAGGGCTCCCTTTCCCGCCAGGAGTCAGTCATGGATGCCCAAACCCTTCGCGCCGAAACCTTCCAGGCCCTGCACACCCGTGATCGCGCATTCGTGATGCCCAACCCGTGGGACGCGGGTTCCGCCATCATGCTTGCCCATCTCGGCTTTGAAGCCCTGGCCACCACCAGCGCCGGTTATGCCTTCAGCCTGGGTCGCCCGGATGCCGAAGGGGCGTTGTCGTTGGAGGACACGCTGGTCAACGCCGGGATGATCGCCAAGGCCACGGCGTTGCCGGTGGCAGCCGATCTGGAAAACGGCTTCAGCGACACCCCTGAAGGCTGCGCCCGGACCATCCTGCGGGCCGCGGCTGTGGGTATTGTCGGCGGCTCCATCGAAGATGCCACAGGTATTGCCGCCGACCCGATCTACGCCTTTGACCTGTCGGTCGAGCGTGTGGAGGCCGCTGTGGCTGCGGCACGCAGCCTGCCGTTCCCGTTCATGCTGACGGCCCGCGCGGAGAACCTCCTGCACGGTCGCCTGGATTTGCCTGACACCCTGCGCCGGCTGCAGGCCTACGCCGAGGCCGGTGCCGACGTGCTCTACGCACCAGGCCTGCGCAGTGCCGAAGAGGTGCTGGCGGTGGTCAAGGCCGTCGCCCCCAAGCCGGTGAATGTGTTGATGTCCGGTGGCCTCAAACTCAGCGTGGCGCAGTTGAGCGACATGGGCGTCAAGCGCATCAGCGTAGGGTCGGCCATGGCGCTGGCGGCGTATGGCGAGTTTTATCGGGCGGCGCAGGAGGTGTGTGGGTTGGGCACTTTTTCCTTTACCGAACGCTCGATGTCCTACAGCCAGGCCAGCCAATTCTTCAAGGAGTAAGCGGTGCGCGGCCTAAGCGTCACCGCCATGCTGTTGTTGCTCGCGGGCGCCGTCGCACTGGGTGCCTGGCGCGGCTGGCTGCCCTTGCCGAATCAATGGAATCCCTGGGCGCCGCTGGATGTGCGCGACACGCCCAACCTGTTGACGCGCTTCAAGCTGGGGCGTCTACAGGATGACCCCGCCCTGTGCGACCAGGTGCTGCAGACCTCGGGCTTGCGCGTCAGCCATCAGGCGGATTCGCCGGCCGATGTTGCGTGCCCGTTGCGCAATGTATTGCGCGTGCAGGGCGCGCAGGTGACCTTGAGCAGCAGCTTTCTCGCCAGTTGCCCGCTGGCGGTGGCGTTTGCCCTGTTCGAACGCCACAGCCTGCAACCGGCCGCCCAGGCCGTGTTTGGCCAGGCGGTGACGCGTGTCGATCACCTGGGCAGCTTCGCCTGCCGTAATGTCTATAACCGCGCCGACGGGCGACTCAGCCAGCATGCGTCGGCCAATGCAGTGGATATCGCAGGCTTTCGCCTGGCGGACGGGCGCCGCATCAGTGTGCTCAAGGATTGGCCGGGGGAGGGCGACAGTGCGCGATTCCTGCGCCAGGTGCGCGACAGCGCCTGTGATGATTTCAACGTGGTGTTGAGTCCGGACTACAACGCGGCACACCGCAATCATTTCCACCTGGACATGGGACGTGGGTGGGTGTGTCGTTAGGCGGCCAGGCGCAAGTTGTGCGCCACCAGCGGGCGTGCCCAGTAGGCGTCGAAGTCCAGGGCCTTTTGCTGCGCCACCAGCGCTTCGGCTGGGTACGGCTCGGCAGGCGCAGGCAGCAGGTCCAGTTCGAATTCGGCAATCGGCAGGTGCAGCGCGCGCGGTTGCGGCGCAGGGCCTGGCGCGGGTGGCTGCTGGCCGGCGGTCAGCACCAGAGGGCGCACCCAGCCGCTTTCGAAGTTCTGCTGACGCTGTTGAGCGACGAGTTCTTCTTCGGGGAACGGCGTCGCGGCCGGTGGCAGCAGGTCGGTCTCGAATTCGGCAATCGGTAAGAACAGCGGTTCAGGCGGGGCGATCGGGGTGTCGGTGACGTTGCATTCGCGCTGGGTGAGAATCTGCGACAGCACGTCGGCGCCGGCGCTGGGCTCAACCGCCGGGTCCGCCGCGGCTGGAGCCTGAGCCGCCTGCGCATCCGCCGTCCCGCCCAACTGTTCGGCCAGCGCGCGGGCGAAGAAGTCCTGCCACACATGACTCACCCCGGCCAGCGCTTGAGTATTGTGCAGTCCGTAATGGTTGTGGGTCGGCAGTACACCGATGGTTAGGGGGAGAATGTCTGACATTTTTCTCGGTCGACGCTCAGCTCTGGCAAAATACCTGACTGTTGGTTTTATCGGCCGTTATTGGCCGATCCTTAATATTTTTGAGCGTAGCGATTGATGAGCGAACAACCAGCGGCCAGCCGCATTCGTGTCGAAGCCTTGGCCGACGGATTTCAGGCGCGCGCCGAGCAGTGGGCGGCGCTGCTCGGCTTGCCGGTGCAGCTCGAAGCGGCGGATTTTTCCCTGCAAGTGGGTGAGCACGGCCTGCAACTGCAACAGCTGGGGCCTGACGCGCCGGGGCCGGTGCGTGTTGACTTTGTTGAAGGCGGCGCTGCCCATCGGCGGCTATACGGCGGCGGCAGCGGGCAGATGATCGCCAAGGCGGTGGGGATTGCTCAAGGCGTACGGCCACGGGTACTCGATGCCACCGCAGGCCTGGGCAAGGACGCTTTCGTGCTGGCAAGCCTGGGTTGCGAGATGCGCCTGATCGAGCGCCAGCCGCTGATCGGCGCCTTGCTCGAAGACGGCCTCGCACGCGGCGCGGATGATTTTGAAGTCGCGCCGATTGTCGCGCGCATGCAGTTGCTCAAGGGCAACGCCATCGACCTGATGCTTAACTGGCAGGGCGAACCGCCCCAGGTTATCTACCTCGACCCGATGTTCCCGCACCGTGAGAAAACGGCACTGGTGAAGAAGGAAATGCGCCTGTTCCGGCCTCTGGTGGGCGATGACCCGGACGCCCCGGCCTTGCTCGCGGCCGCCCTGGCCCTGGCCAGCCACCGCGTGGTGGTCAAACGCCCGCGCAAGGCACCCTGCATTGACGGGCCCAAGCCCAGTCATGCGCTGGATGGCAAGTCCAGCCGGTATGACATATATCCTAAAAAAGCGATTAGGCCTTAAGAGCAGCTGCAAGCTGCAAGCTGCGAGCTGCAAGCACGGTTGCTTTTAGCTTGCAGCTAACCACTTACAGCTGCCCCTCTCCCATAAGCCCGCATGAACAACCCCACCACATCCTGCACATGGGCTTCGGCGGCGTGCTCGCTCAGCTGCCCGCCGCAGCCATACAGCAGGCGAAAGTTCGCCGTGCCCTTGAGCAGGCAGAAGAAGTGTTCGGCCGCCGTAAACGGTTTGTCGATGCTCAATGCGCCGCTCTGGTCGATCTTGCCCAGCAGCCGCTCCATGCCTTGCAACATGCGCATCGGGCCCGCCTCGAAGAAGATCTGCGAGAGTTTCACGTCCTGATTGCCCGTGGTCATCATCAGGCGATGCAGGTTCACTGACTCTTCACTGTTGATCAACCGATGAAAGCCCCGCGCGATGTTCAGCAGCACCGTCTCCACGGGGATGCCGGCGGGCAGCTCGAAGTACATCACCGGCAGTTGTTCCTCGCAGGTGGCGACCACGGCGGCGGTGAACAAGGTTTCCTTGTCGGTGAAGTGGCTGTACACGGTGAGTTTCGACACGCCGGCCTCAAGGGCCACGGCGTCCATGCTGGTGCTGGCGTAGCCATTGCTCAAAAACAGCACCTTCGCTGCTTCGAGGATTGCCTGGCGTTTTGCCATGTCCTTGGGACGCCCAGGGCTATTGGTGTTGGCACGATTGTAGGACATTTTACCTTTAATACTGGACTGGTGAGTTTGGTATTAATAACATACCGGCCAGTATAATTATTCCGCGCTCCATTTGCGAAAGGTCCTTCAGCATGCGCAGCACTTTCCTGCCCCTTGCGTTGCCTGTCAGTCTGGTCTTCCTGCTGGCCGCCTGCGGCCACGAAGAAGCGGTCCAAACCAGCGTCCGCCCTGCCATGGTGGTGCAACCGCAGCCTTCGGCGCAGGCGATGGACAGCTACACCGGTGAGGTGCGTGCCCGCTATGAACCGGACCTGGCCTTTCGCATCGGCGGCAAAGTCAGCCAGCGCCGGGTGGAGGAGGGTGAACGGGTCAGGGCCAACCAGCCACTGGCCGAGCTTGATCCGCAGGATGTGCGCCTGCAGCTGGACGCCGCGCGCGCCCAGGTGGCCGCCGCCGAGGCCAACCTGAACCTGGTGCGCGCCGAGCGGGATCGCTACAAAACGCTGATGGACCGGCAGATGGTCAGTCGCTCGCAGTACGACAACGCCGAAAACCTCTACCGGGCGGGTGAAGCACGGCTCAGACAGATCAAGGCTGAGTTCACCGTGGCCGGCAACCAGGCCGGTTACGCCGTGCTGCGCGCGCCGCAGGATGGCGTGGTGGCCCGGCGCGCGGTGGAAGTCGGCCAGGTGGTGTCCGCCGGGCAGACCGTGTTCACCCTGGCCACCGATGGCGAACGGGAAGTGGCGATCAGCCTGCCGGAGCAGGGCTTTGCCCGTTTCAAAATCGGTCAGCCAGTGTCGGTGGAGCTGTGGAATCAGCCGGACCAGCGCTTTACCGGGCATATTCGCGAGCTGTCGCCGGCGGCCGATCCCAAATCACGCACCTTTGCCGCACGCGTTGCGTTCACGGGCGGCAAAGTCCCCGCCGTGCTGGGCCAGAGCGCGCGCGTATTCATACAGGCCGATGGCATTATTGCGCTGTCGGTGCCGCTGTCTGCCCTCAGTGCGGAGAATGGGGCGTCCTACGTGTGGCGTGTGCGCCCGGACAGCACCCTGGAGCGCACCCCGGTGCGTATCGGTGCCTTCGGTGAACACAGCGTACCGGTGCTGGAAGGTTTGCAACCCACGGATTGGGTGATTGCCGCCGGCGTGCATGTGCTCCACGAAGGCCAGCAGGTGCGCCCGGTGGATCGTGCCAACCGCGTGGTGAATCTGGCGGCCAAGGAGTAGTCCCCATGGGTTTCAATCTTTCCGCATGGGCGTTGCGTAATCGCCAGATCGTGTTGTTCCTGATGATCCTGCTGGCAGTAGTCGGTACGCTGTCCTACACCAAGCTGGGGCAAAGCGAGGATCCGCCGTTTACGTTCAAGGCCATGGTGATCAAGACCAACTGGCCAGGCGCCACGGCCGAGGAAGTCTCGCGTCAGGTCACCGAGCGCATTGAGAAAAAACTCATGGAGACCGGCGATTACGAGCGCATCGTGTCGTTCTCCCGGCCTGGAGAATCCCAGGTCACCTTCATTGCCCGCGACGCCATGCACTCGGCGCAGATCCCCGAGTTGTGGTACCAGGTGCGCAAGAAGATCAGCGACATTCGCCAGACCTTGCCGCCGGATATCCAGGGGCCGTTTTTCAATGACGAGTTCGGCACCACCTTCGGCAATATCTACGCGCTGACCGGTGACGGCTTCGACTACGCCGTGCTCAAGGACTACGCCGACCGTATCCAGATCCAACTGCAGCGCGTAGCGGATGTGGGCAAGGTCGAGTTGCTCGGCCTGCAGGACGAGAAAATCTGGATCGAACTGTCCAACCTCAAGCTCGCCACCCTCGGCCTGCCCCTGGCGGCGGTGCAGCAGGCGTTGCAGGAACAGAACGCCGTCTCCACCGCCGGCTTTTTCGAAACCCCGACCGAGCGCGTGCAACTGCGCGTGTCGGGCAACTTCAAAAGCGTAGAGCAGATTCGCGACTTCCCGATTCGCGTTGGCGAGCGAACCCTGCGTATCAGCGATGTGGCCGAGATTCAGCGTGGCTTCACTGATCCGCCTTCACCGCGCATGCGCTTCATGGGCGCCGATGCCATCGGCCTGGCCGTGGCGATGCGCGACGGTGGCGACATTTTGGTGCTGGGCAAGGCCCTTGAAGGCGAGTTCGCACGGCTGCAAAAGAACCTTCCGGCCGGCATGGAGCTGCGCAAGGTGTCGGATCAGCCGGCAGCAGTGAAAACCAGTGTCGGCGAATTCGTCCAGGTGCTCGCCGAAGCATTGGCCATTGTGCTGCTGGTGAGTTTCTTCTCCCTGGGAATTCGCACCGGCATGGTGGTGGCCCTGGCGATTCCGCTGGTGCTGGCCATGACTTTCGCCAGCATGTATTACCTCGGCATCGGCCTGCACAAGATCTCCCTCGGCGCCCTGGTGCTGGCGCTGGGCCTGCTGGTGGACGACGCCATCATCGCCGTGGAAATGATGGCGATCAAAATGGAGCAGGGCTACGACCGCTTCAAGGCCGCCAGTTTCGCCTGGACCAGCACCGCCTTCCCGATGCTCACCGGCACGCTGATCACGGCAGCAGGCTTCCTGCCGATTGCCACCGCACAATCGAGTACCGGCGAATACACCCGCTCGATCTTCCAGGTAGTGACCATTGCGCTACTCGCTTCATGGGTGGCAGCGGTGGTGTTTGTGCCGTTCCTGGGGGAAAAACTTCTGCCGGATCTGGCGAAGATTCATGCGGCCAAGCATGGCGCCAGTGGGCCCGATCCCTACGGCACCCCGTTCTATCAACGTGTCAGACGTGTGGTGGAATGGTGCGTACGCCGACGTAAAACCGTGATCGTGCTGACCCTGTTGCTGTTTATCGGCTCGGTGGTGTTGTTTCGCTTTGTGCCGCAGCAGTTCTTTCCGGCCTCCGGTCGCCTGGAGTTGATGGTCGACCTGAAGCTGGCCGAAGGCGCGTCCCTGAGCAACACTGCCGACCAGGTCAAGCGCCTTGAAGGTTTGCTCAAGGAGCATGTGGGGGTCGATAACTATGTGGCCTACGTGGGCACCGGTTCGCCGCGGTTCTACCTGCCGCTTGACCAGCAACTGCCAGCCACCAGCTTTGCGCAGGTGGTGGTGCTCGCCAGCACCATTGAGGCGCGCGAAGACCTGCGCACCTGGCTGATCGAAACCCTCAACGAACAATTTCCCGACCTGCGTTCCCGCGTCACGCGCCTGGAGAACGGCCCGCCCGTGGGCTACCCGGTGCAGTTCCGGGTGACCGGCGAGCACATCGACGAAGTGCGCGCCCTTGCGCGGAAAGTGGCGGCCAGGGTTCGCGAAAACGCCCACGTGGTCAATGTGCACCTGGACTGGGAAGAACCGAGCAAGATCGTCTACCTCAATATCGATCAGGACCGTGCGCGCGCCCTCGGCGTGAGCACCGCGAACCTGTCGCGATTCCTCCAGCGCTCGTTGACCGGCGCCAGCGTCAGCCAATACCGCGAGGACAACGAGTTGATCGAAATCCTGCTGCGCGGCACCGTCCAGGAACGTACGCAGTTGTCGCTGCTGCCCAGCCTGGCGGTGCCCACCGACAACGGCAAGAGTGTGGCGCTGTCGCAGATCGCCACCCTCGAATATGGCTTCGAGGAGGGCATCATCTGGCACCGTAATCGCCTGCCGACGGTGACGGTGCGCGCCGATATCTACGGCAAGGAACAGCCAGCGACCCTGGTCCAGCAGATCCTGCCGACCCTTGCGGAGGTGCGCGCCGAGTTGCCGGATGGCTACCTGCTCGAGGTGGGTGGCACCGTCGAAGATGCCGCCCGTGGACAGAACTCGGTGAAGGCCGGCGTGCCCTTGTTTATCGTGGTGGTGCTGACGTTGCTGATGCTGCAACTGCGCAGCTTCTCACGCACCGCCATGGTGTTTCTCACCGCACCGTTGGGCCTGATCGGCGTGACGCTGTTCCTGCTGGTATTCCGCCAACCTTTCGGCTTTGTGGCGATGCTCGGCACCATCGCCCTGTCGGGCATGATCATGCGCAACTCGGTGATTCTGGTGGATCAGATCGAACAGGACATCAAGGCCGGCCTTGCGCCCTGGCAGGCGATCATCGAAGCCACGGTGCGGCGCTTTCGTCCGATTGTGCTGACGGCGCTGGCGGCAGTGCTGGCGATGATTCCCCTGTCGCGCAGTGTGTTCTTCGGGCCGATGGCGGTCGCGATCATGGGCGGGCTGATTGTGGCGACGGCGTTGACGCTGTTGTTCCTGCCGGCGCTGTATGCGGCGTGGTTTCGAGTAAGGAAGGACGCGTAGCCTCCGGAACCATTTCTCTCTGGATACCACACAAGGATTACCCGACCGGTAGGTGCCGTCGCACACACAATGCGACGCTTTGGGTTCCGATGTGAATTCAGCTAGAAAGGAATATTTATGATCTTGCCAATACTGATGATGCTGCCGATGCAGATGATGAATTCGATGTTAGGGGGGAATGGACAAGGCCAGGACCAGGACAAAGATAAAAGCAAAGACAGGGAGGGTAACAAGCTGGACATCAATATTACGATCAACAATGAAAACAACAATGCCAACGAAAACTCGGGCATGTCGTTTTCTCAAAGTGGTAATTTCTCGTCCCAAGGCCGCATAAGTTACTGAGTGTGCTGACAAGCAAGCCCGGCACTCGGTTGAGCAAAAAAAAGCCCTGACACTGTCAGGGCTTTTTCATGCGTCAGTCAGGCTCAGAGCGCACCAAAGACTTTCCTGGCCAGGCTCGTCGCCGCTGCTGCCGGATTCTTGCGAATGGTTTCTTCCTGCTGCGCAATCATCTTGAACAAACCGTCCAGCGCCTGCTCCGTCACGTAGCTTTCGACATTCGCGCTCTTGGCATCCACCGCGCCAAAAGCCGCCGCCTTGCCGGCCAGGGCGTTGTACTGCTGGGCCACGCCGACCTTGTCGGTCGCTGCTTTGACTATTGGCAGGAACCTGGCGCGAATCTGCTCGCGGCTGCTCTTGTTCAGGTACTGCGTGGCCGAGTCCTGACCGCCGCTGAGAATGCCCTTGGCGTCGGTCACGCTCATGTTTTTCACGGCGTTGACCAGGATCGGCTGAGCCTGGGTCACGGCGGTTTCGGCGGCCTTGTTCATGCTGGTTTCCAACTGGGTGACCTGTTCACCCATGCCGAACAGCTTGAGTTTGTCGGCGACTTTACCGAGCTTGCCCGGCAGGCCGATTTTTACCTCAGGGTTGTTGCTGAAACCGCCGGGGGTACCCAGTTGCTTCACGGCAATCTGCGCGCCCTGGGTCAGCGCATCCTTGAGGCCGCCACTGGCGTCGCCCTGGGACAGGCTGCCAAGGTCCAGGGCCATGGCGTTGGCACCGAGCAGCAGGCCGGCACACAGGGCAGTCAGGCGGAGCGTGTTACGGAGCATGAAAGGCTTCCTTATGTTCAGAGGTTGATCATTCAATCGGGTGGCTTTGTGCAGGTTCGACCGGCGCTTCGGCCGCGCCATCGACACGGTGCAGCGCCACCTGACGGATCGACAGGCGAATGTCGGCGGGCAATACGCGTTTGGCGGCGCCTTCGGCCAGCTCGCCGAGCAAATCGTGATAGCTCAATTTGCCGGCTTCGTCGCGGCGCAGCACATCTTGCTCCAGCAGCGTCTGGATGAAATGTCGGAAAAGGCTCTTGTCGAAGAATTCCGGGGCATTGAGGCCATGCAGGATCGACAGGCGCTGGGCCATGATCGTGCACAGGTCTTCCAGCTCTTCGGCGCTGATGCTGCTCTGGCCGCTGTTGAGCAGCAGCGAGATTGCCATATAGAAGCGTTGCAGGGTCTGGGCGATGCTCTTGGACAGCAATGTCAGCAGCACGAAATGCCGTGAACTCGGCGCCGGACGCAGGTACACCTCGTTCTCGAAGCGCAGCAGGCCCTGCTCGACAAACGCTTGCAGCCATTGGTCGACCACCGCGTCGAGGTCTTCCAGGGACCAGCGGATAAACAGCTCCGATTGCAGGTACGGGTACAGCGCGTGGGTGTAGCGCAGCATCTGCTCGCGGCTCATGCGCGAGCTGCTCTGGAAGAAGCTCGCCAGCAGCGCCGGCAGGGCGAAGATGTGCAGCACGTTGTTGCGGTAGTAGGTCATCAGGACGGCGTTCTGCTCGTCCAGGTAAAGAATCTTGCCCAGGGCATCGCTTTGTTCCGACAGCAGGTCCATGTCCTTGACGTGCTTGATCAGCGCCAGGCCGTCACCTTCGGGCAAGGTGGTGTGCGGCGAGTAGGGCACGCGGCGCAACAGCGCCAGGTACAGGTCGAGCTGGCGGGCCATGGCCTGTTCGTCCAGGGCCAGGCGTGTGGTCGAGAGCAAGGCCAGGGCCACCAGGTTAACCGGGTTGACCGCCGCTGCTTCGTTGAGGTGGCGCGCTACCTGTTCGCCCAGGCGGTGCGTGGTTTCATGCAGCCACGCCGGCTTGTAGTTCGGGCCCAGTTCCTGGGAGCGCCAGTCCGGCTGCTCGCTGTCGAGGAACTCGGCCAGCTTGATCGGCTCGCCGAAGTTGACCGCGACCTGGCCAAAGCGCTGCTTGAGCGCGCCGACCACTTTGAAAATATCGAAGATCGACTCTTTCTTCTTGCTCGCACCGCGCAGTTCGCCGAGGTAAGTGCGGCCCTCAAGCACGCGTTCATAGCCGATGTACACCGGCACGAACACGATTGGCATGCGCGAAGAGCGCAGGAAGCTGCGCAGGGTGATCGCCAGCATGCCGGTCTTGGGCTGCAGCATGCGCCCGGTGCGCGAACGCCCGCCTTCAACGAAATACTCCACGGGGAAACCCTTGGTGAACAGGGTGTGCAGGTATTCGTTGAACACCGAGGTGTACAGCGGGTTGCCCTTAAAGGTGCGGCGCATGAAAAACGCACCGCCACGGCGCAGCAGGCTGCCGATCACCGGCATGTTCAGGTTGATCCCGGCGGCGATGTGCGGTGGGGTCAGGCCGTTCTTGAACAGCAGGTACGACAGCAGCAGGTAGTCGATATGGCTGCGGTGGCAAGGCACGTAGATCACCTCGTAGCCCTGGGCGACCTGTTGCACACCTTCGATATTGTTGACCTTGATGCCGTCGTAGATCTTGTTCCAGAACCAGCTCAGCACCACTTCGAGGAAGCGGATCGCGGTGTAGGTGAAGTCCGAGGCGATCTCGTTGCCGTAGCGCAGGGCCAGGGCCTTGGCTTTTTCCGGAGCGATCTTTTCCCGTTCGGCCTCATCCAGGATGGCCTGGCGCACCAGGGGCATGTTCACCAAGCCTTTCACCAGGTTGCGACGGTGGGACAGGTCGGGACCGATGACCGCCGTCTTCAGGTTACGAAAGTGCACGCGCAGGATGCGCTGGGCCATGCGCACGGTGCGTTCGTGGCCTTTATTGTGCTCGATCAATTCGCGCAGGTTGATTGGCGCGGAGAATTGCACCCGGGTCTTGCGGCCCAGGATCAGGATGCTCAACAGGCGGCGCAGGCGCCCGGTGACGGCCCAGCTGTCGGCAAACAGCAGCTTCCACGGGCTGGACTCGCTCTCGGGGGACTGGCCCCAGAACACGCTGACCGGAATGATTTGTGCATTCTCTTCGGCGTGTTCGCTGAGGGTGTTGACCAGCCGCGTCAGGGTAGGCGGCGCCCCGCGCTTGTCCTGGCGGCCCAGCCAGTCCGGCTCCGGCGTGAGGTAGAAGAACGCAGCAGCTTCCATCAGCGGGCCTACCGCCACCGGCAGCACTGGGCGCGGCAGGCCGGCCTTGGTGCACTCGGCATCGACCACGGCCAGTTCGGTGAGGGAAGGCGATTGCAGGACATAGAACACCGGCCGGCTGCGGTCGAGGTTGAGGGTCAGGGACGACTGGTTGATCGTCTCCGAGCGAACCCAGAGGTACAACAGTCGGCGCAAGGTGCCGAACACCAGACGGCGGAACGGGGAGCGGGTCATAGGCGAGCTGCTTGAAGTGGAAAAAAACCGAGCAGGCGCTCGGGTGGGTAGTGTGCCGTATTCGCCGAAAATCGGCAAAAAAGCAGCGATGTAAACTTGAGTTGATGGTTTTTGAGCCTGTCTTATACTCGGCAGTTCAATGCGAACAACTCAACAATAAAAATGCATGTGGGAGCAAGACGGATGACGACGCGCGAAACCGGCAATGTGAAGTGGTTCAACGATGCAAAGGGTTATGGCTTTATACAGCGTGAAGATGGCAAGGATGTGTTCGTGCACTACCGCGCCATTCGCGGTGAAGGCCACCGCTCGTTGGCCGAGGGCCAGCAGGTGGAGTACGCCCTGGTGAGCGGCGAGAAGGGCTTGCAGGCCGAGGATGTGGTCGGCCTGTAAGTCCACTACTGAACCCATGTGGGAGGGGGCTTGCTCCCGATTGCAGTGAGTCAGCTACACATAAGCTGGCTGACCCACCGCTATCGGGAGCAAGCCCCCTCCCACACGGTCAGGCGGTTTTCCAGGTGATCTGCTCTTCACCGTCGGCGCTGATGCGAATCCAGGTGTCGGCGCTTTCCTCACCTTCCTCCTCGACCCACGTGCCCGGCGCGCAGCGCACTTCGACGTTCAGCGCGGCAAAGGCGGCGCGGGCGCAGGCGATGTCGTCGTCCCAGGGAGTCTGGTCGCTTTCCAGGTACAGGCTGTTCCATTTGCCGACGGCTTTGGGCAGCCAGGTGACGGGCACGTTGCCGGCCGTGCACTTGTAGGTCTGGCCTTTCTGGACCCAGTCCGAGCAGGCGCCCAGGGCAGCGCCCAGCCAGGCGGCGATGGCCTTGTGGTCGACGTCGGCGTCCTTCAGGTAAATCTCGATATCGGGTTGGCGCATGGATATTCCTCGTTGCGGGATTTTAAAAATCCATTCGCGGGTGCTGAAAAAGTCGGTTATTGAAGCACGAAATAATCGTAGCGCATCGACACGGTGACCAGCAGCGGCTCGGCCGCTTCGATCACCCGGGCACGGCGCTCGGCGCTGGCGCGCCAGCCGTGGGGCGTCATCGCCAGCAGGTTGGCGCGGTCCCCGGGCTCGGCCAGGCTCAGGCTGAACTCGAGAATTTCGCTGTGTGCCAGGCTCATGCCGTCCGGCACCAGGGCCAGGTGCTTGTCATCGGTGTACTCGCGCACTTCGTCGTACAGGCGTTCGCGCAGCTCCATCAGGTGGCCGTTGGTAGGGCCGACCTTCATCAGGCCGCCGCCGGGGCTGAGCAGGCGCTTGGCCTCTTCCCAGTCCAGCGGGCTGAACACGCTGGCGAGGAACTGGCAACTGTCTGACGCCAATGGCACACGGGCCATGCTGGCGATCAACCAGGTGACGGCGGGGTTGCGCTTGCACGCGCGTTTGACCGCTTCCCGGGAGATATCCAGTGCATAACCGTCGGCATTCGGCAGGGCTTCGGCGATCTGCGCAGTGTAGTAACCCTCGCCGCAGCCGATGTCGACCCAGCGCTGCGGTGCGCGTTCGGCGGCCAGTTCAGCCAGGCGCCTGGCCACCGGCGCATAGTGGCCGGCGTTGAGAAAGTCGCGACGCGCCTCGACCATCGCCAGGTTGTCGCCCGGGTCGCGGCTGTTCTTGTGCTGCACCGGCAGCAGGTTCAGGTAACCCTGACGCGCGCGGTCGAAACGGTGCCCGGCCGGGCACGCCACGCCGTTGTCCACCGGGTTGAGCGGGGCGCTGCAGAGGGGGCAGGCGAGCATCAGGCGAGCAACTTGATCAGGGTCTGGTAGTAGATCTCGGTGAGCACATCAAGGTCGCTGGCCAGGATGCGTTCGTTGACCTGATGGATCGTCGCATTCACCGGGCCCAACTCGACCACCTGGGTGCCGAGGGTCGCGATGAAGCGTCCGTCCGACGTACCGCCGCTGGTCGATGCCTGGGTTTCGCGACCGGTAATCGCCTTGATGCTGGCCGATACCGCATCGAGCAGCGCGCCCGGTTCGGTCAGAAACGGCAGGCCGGACAGCGCCCAGTCCACGTGCCAGTCCAGGCCGTGCTTATCGAGAATCTGCGCAACGCGCTGTTGCAGGCCTTCCACGGTGGATTCAGTGGAGAAGCGGAAGTTGAACACCGCCGTCAGGTCGCCGGGGATCACGTTGGTGGCGCCGGTGCCGGAATTGAGGTTGGAGATCTGGAAGCTGGTCGGCGGGAAGAACGTGTTGCCATCGTCCCAGTGCTCGGCAGCCAGTTCCGCCAGGGCCGGCGCGGCCAGGTGAATCGGGTTCTTCGCCAGGTGCGGATAAGCCACATGGCCCTGCACGCCGCGTACGGTGAGGGTTGCGCCGAGGGAGCCGCGACGGCCGTTCTTGACCACGTCGCCCACCAGGGTGGTGCTCGACGGTTCGCCGACGATGCACCAGTCCAGGCGTTCGTTGCGCGCGGCCAGGCGTTCGATCACGGCCTTGGTGCCGTGGTGCGCCGGGCCTTCTTCATCGCTGGTGATCAGGAAGGCAACCGAACCACGGTGGTCCGGGTAGTCCTGCACAAACCGCTCTGCCGCCACCAGCATGGCCGCCAGGCTGCCTTTCATGTCTGCCGCGCCACGCCCGCAGAGCATGCCGTGTTCGTCGATCAGCGCGTCGAACGGGTCGTTCTGCCAGGCCTGCAGCGGGCCGGTCGGCACCACGTCGGTGTGGCCGGCAAAGCACAGCACCGGGCCTTCATGCTGGCCGTGGGTGGCCCAGAAGTTGTCCACGTCCTCGATGCGCATCGGCTCCAGGGCAAAACCGGCGTCGCCCAGGCGCTGCATCATCAGCTTCTGGCAATCGGCGTCGATCGGCGTTACCGAGGGGCGACGGATCAGGTCGATGGCAAGTTGAAGGGTCGGCGAAAGGTCGGCATGGGCCGTCATGGGAAAACTCCGGGAAGCGTGTAATGGGCGCAGGACGAATGTGGAATACAGAACTTGAAACGGCGCAGATCCAATGTGGGAGGGGGCTTGCTCCCGATTGCAGTGAGTCAGCCAAAATGATGTCACTGACTTGCAGCCATCGGGAGCAAGCCCCCTCCCACATAAGGCAATCGGTGCTTGCCTGATCCAACAAAACGGCCGTTATCTTATAGCAAAACGGCGACCAGAGGCCGCCGTTTAGTGCATTGCGCAAGTTTTTACGCCGCAGGCACAGGCTCGGGCGCCGCTGCCGGTTTGGGCAGTGACGACAGGAACGCCATGATCAGCGCGGCCACATACGGCAGCGACTGCACCAGCAGCATCACCACCCAGAAACGCATGTCATTGCTTGGCAGGCCCTGCACCAGGTAGATCCCCAGCGCTGCGCCCCACAACAGCAGCATGATGAACATCTCTTCGCGCGCTTCGGAAATTGCCACCCAAAAGCCGTGGTTATCGGCGTTTTTCGGCGTACGGAAGAACGGAATGCTGGTGGTGAAAAAGCCATACAGCACCGCCTTGGCGATGGTGTGCGACAACGCCAGCCCGGCCAGGGCCGCGCAGAACGCGTCCTTGAGGTTCACGCCGACGGCGCGGCGGTACAGGAAGATGATCTTGCCCACCTTGAACACGAACAGCGCCAAAGGCGGAATCGCGAAAATCAGCAACGGCGGGTCGACCCGCGTCGGCACGATGATCATCGCCGCCGACCACAACAGCGCGCCGACGGTGAAGAAGATGTTCATGCCGTCCGCCACCCACGGCAGCCAGCCCGCGAGGAAGTGGTAGCGCTGACCACGGGTCAGCTCGGTGCCCTTGCCGCGCAAGAGGCTCGCGGTGTGGCGCTTGATGATCTGGATCGCGCCATAGGCCCAGCGAAAACGCTGCTTCTTGAAGTCGATGAAGGTGTCGGGCATCAGGCCCTTGCCGTAGCTGTCGTGGTAATACGCCGCCGAGAGGCCTTTCTCGAATACCCGCAGGCCCAGTTCGGCGTCTTCGCAGATGCACCAGTCGGCCCAGCCGAGCTCTTCGAGCACCGAGCGACGGGTCATGGTCATGGTGCCGTGCTGGATGATCGCGTCACGGTCGTTGCGGGTGACCATGCCAATGTGGAAGAAGCCCTTGTATTCGGCGTAGCAGAGCTTCTTGAAGGTGCTTTCGTTCTGGTCGCGGTAATCCTGTGGCGATTGCACCACGGCGATTTTCGGGTCGGCGAAGTGCGGCACCATGTGCTTGAGCCAGTTGGGCGACACGCAGTAGTCCGAGTCGATCACCGCGATTACTTCGGCGTCCACGGCGGTGTGCGGGATCAGGTAGTTCAGCGCGCCGCCCTTGAAGCCGGCCAGGGGCGAGACGTGGAAAAACTTGAAGCGCGGGCCGAGGGTTTCACAGTAATCGCGCACCGGTTCCCACACCGCGGGGTCCTTGGTGTTGTTATCGATGATCAGGACTTCGTAGTCCGGGTAATCGAGGGCGGCCAGGGCGTCGAGGGTCTGTTTGACCATCTCCGGCGGCTCGTTGTAGCACGGCACATGGATCGATACTTTCGGGCGGTAATCCGAATCACCTTCCACCGGCAGGAATTCACGTCGACGCTTGTGCGTCCACACCGCTTCGGCCAATTCGTGGGCCTCGGTCAGTAACACGATGAACACGCCCATGGCACCCAGTGCCAGCAGGAATCCGACGGTCAGGCTGAACCAGGTGCTGTACTGCTGGCTGTAGTCGTAGCCGATCCACACCAGCACCGACCCGCACAAGAACGCAATAAAGGTCAGGAAGGTACGACCGCGCTGACGCAGCGCCGAGCCATCGATCATCAGCAGGGTCAGCGAGAGCAGGGCCAGCACCACCGAGCCGATCGCCAGCACCCGCCATTGCGGGATCGCGACCACCGGCCCTTCAAAGTTGAATTTCTGCTGGCGCGCCGCGTTGAACACGCCCCAGTAGGCGCCTGCCGAGCCTTCGTCGCTGACCTTCCAGGGCTGGTCGAACGCCTCGATCACGAAATAGTTAAAACCCTGGCGATTAAGCTTGTTGACCAGTGTGCGCAGGTAGATCGCCTGGTCGGCCGGGGACGATTCATTGCCGCCACGCATGCGCCCGTTGCTCGGCCAGCCGACTTCGGACAGCAGCAGCGGTTTTTTCGGGAACAGTTTCTTCAGGTCGCGGGCGCGGTCGAGTACGTACTGGCCGGCCTTGTCCATCGGAATGAACTCCCAGAACGGCAGGATGTGCGCGGCGATCAGGTCGACGTGCCTGGCCAGTTGCGGGTTCTTTTCCCAGATGTGCCACTGCTCGGAGGTGGTCACCGGCACTTTCACGGCGGCGCGCACCCGGTCCAGCAGCACGATCAGCGCTTCGGGGGTGATTTCTTCACGGAACAGCGCTTCGTTGCCCACTACCACGCGCACCACGCTGCGCGAGCTGTTGGCGATTTCGATGGCGCGCTGGATTTCACGCTCGTTGCGTTCCAGGTCCGGGCTGATCCAGATGCCCAGGGTCACGCGCAGGCCGAACTCTTCGGCCAGCTTGGGGATATCGCCCAGGGTGCCGTCGACCGAGTAGGTACGGATGTTGTCCGTCAGCTTGCTCATGATTTCGAGATCGCGACGCATCTGGTCGTCGCTCGGGTACTGGTTTTTCTGCGGGTACTGGCCTTGCTGGAACGGCGAGTAGGAGAACCCCGAGATCTGTTCAGGCCAGTTGGGAGTGGTGACCGGGCGGTTGATCAGCGCCCAGAAACCGGTGAACAGCGCGGCAATTGCCAGCACCACCACCAGGTTGAGTCCAAATTTACGCGATGACATGGCGATTTCGGGTTCCAAAGGGTGTGGAACGAAAAGAGGCGTCGGCTAACGCCGAACGGCGCGCATCCTACACCGGCCTTTCCCTGAGCGTACAGCAAGCCGAGAAAAACCTGACTTTGGGCAGCGAAACGCCCACTAAGTTCTTCACCGGTCAGTTGTCGCTTAAAACTTGCCGCTGCGTAGCCCATACTGCGCGCCGGTTTTTGGGGTAATGGTCATGAGCACAGAAGATCCACGGTTTGCAGGCGTCGCTCGCTTGTATGGCATTGAAGGCCTGGAACGCTTGAAAGCGGCCCATGTGGCGATCGTCGGCGTCGGCGGCGTTGGCTCCTGGGCGGCGGAAGCCATGGCCCGTTGCGGGGTGGGCGAGATTTCGCTGTTTGACCTGGACGATGTCTGCGTCAGCAACAGCAACCGCCAGTTGCACGCGCTGGACAGCACCGTGGGCAAACCCAAGGTCGAGGTCATGGCCGAGCGCCTGCGCAGCATCAACCCGGCGTGCACGGTGCATGCAGTGGCCGATTTCGTGACCCGCGACACCATGGCTGAATACATCACGCCGAATATCGACTGCGTGATCGACTGCATCGACGCGGTCAACGCCAAGGCCGCGCTGATTGCCTGGTGCAAGCGCCGCAAGATCCAGATCATCACCACCGGCGGCGCGGGTGGGCAAATTGATCCGACGCTGATTCAGGTGTGCGACCTGAACCGCACGTTCAACGACCCGCTGGCCTCGAAAGTGCGCTCGACCCTGCGTCGTGACTACGGGTTCTCGCGCACGGTGACGCGTCATTACAGCGTGCCTTGTGTGTTTTCCAGTGAGCAACTGCGCTATCCGAAGCCGGATGGCAGCATCTGTTTGCAGAAGAGTTTTGTCGGCGATGGGGTGAAGCTGGACTGCGCGGGTGGGTTTGGTGCGGTGATGATGGTGACTGCGACGTTTGGGATGGTGGCGGCGACCAAGGCGGTGGATAAGATTGTGGCGGGGGGGCGCAGGCCGTCGGAGCGTAGGTCTTAAGCAGGTGTAAGGGTGTACATATCCGTTGCTGCGGTAACGGCTGATATGGGTTCCGCCCTTACGGCGGGTCACTTTTTGAAGAGCGCAAAAAGTAACCAAAAACGCTTTGCCCCACCACTCGGCACCTCGCTCAGGCTCGGTGTGCCCGCACGCAGGCTTGAATCCGTGGGCCGCCGCAATGGGCCATCCCTGGCCCAGTGCGGCTAACCCGGCGTCCTGCCGGGTTACCCACGGATTCAAGCCTGCGTGCGGCCAGCGTGGTTAACGGGGCGCTTGAGATCACGATCAAAAGCAAAAGCCAAAGCAAAGCAGATCAAAAGCAGTGTGATATCCAACAGACAAATGGAGATCAACTGTGGGAGGGGGCTTGCTCCCGATAGCAGTGGGTCAGCTACCCATAAGCTGACTGACACTCAGCCATCGGGAGCAAGCCCCCTCCCACATTTTGTACAGCGCTCGGCAGCCAATTCCGGTCGGCTCTAAGGCCGCCGCGCTCTTGATCTTGATCTGAGGCGCCCCGTCAAACACGCTGGCCGAACGCAGGCTTTGGAGCGTGGGTAACCCGGCAGGACGCCGGGTTAGCCGCGCTGGGCCAAGGATGGCCCATCGCGGCGGCCCACGCTCCAAAGCCTGCGTGAGGGCATGCCGAGCCTAGGCGAGGCACCGAGTGTTGGGGCGAGGACCTTTTGGTTACTTTTGGGTCCTTCCAAAAGTGACCCGCCGTAAGGGCGGAACCCATATCAGCCGTTACCGCAGCAACGGATATGTCCCCCCGGTTATGTCCCCCTCAACTCTGCATACAACTCAACGCCCGCATACGCTGCAAAACCGCGTTCAACCCATTACTACGCGAAGGCGACAACTGCCGAGACAACCCCAGTTGATTGAACCAATCAGGCAAATCCACCACCTGCAGCTCAGCCGCAGAAAGCCCATTAACCCGCGCCAGCAACAGCGCCACCAACCCACGAATCATCCGCGCCTCGCTGCTGGCGGTAAACTGCCAGTGCCCGTCCTGCAAGCGACCCACCAACCACACCAGGCTTTCGCAGCCCTGCACCAGGTTGGCCTCGACCTTGTCTTGCTCCGCCAGTATCGGCAGCCGTTCGCCCCATTGCATCAGCATCCGCGCGCGCTGCTCCCAGTTGCCCACGGCCTGGAACGCCTGCAGCGCGGCCACCGCATCCACCGGCAATTGGCTCATCGCAACATATCCAGGGCCTGATCCAGCGCCGCGAAGAATCGCTCCAGGTCATCCGAGTCGTTGTACAGCGCCAGCGACACGCGGATCGCCCCGGACAATTGCATGGCCTTGAGCAACGGCATCGCACAATGATGGCCGGCACGGATGGCGATGCCCTGTTCGGTCAGCAGGTGAGCCAGGTCGGCGTTGTGCGCGCCTTCGACCACGAAGCTGGCCAGTGCTGCCTGCGGCGCGCCCAGTACGCGCACGCCGTTGCGCGCTTGCAGGCCGCGCAGCAGGTAGTCATGCAGGGCCGCTTCATGGGCGACGATGGCGTGCGGGTCCAGGGAACTCAGGTAGTCCAGGCTGGCGCCCAGGCCGATCACGCCGGCAATCGGCGGCGTGCCGGCCTCGAAGCCCAGCGGCGCGGGGCGAAAGCTCGCGGCGTGGTACTCGGCCTGCTGCACCATCTCGCCACCGAACTGCCAGTGACGCAGGTGATGCAGGGCTTCGTTGCGGCCGAACAGCACGCCGACGCCGTCCGGGCCGTAGAGCTTGTGGCTGGAAAATACATAGAAATCGCAGCCCAGGGTTTGCACGTCGTGGCGACCATGCACAATGCCCTGGGCGCCGTCGACCACGCTCAGGGCACCTTGCGCGCGGGCCAGTGCCAGCAAGTGTTGCAGGGGTTGCCAGGTGCCGAGCACATTGGACAACTGGCTCACAGCCAGCAGCCGCGTACGCGGGCCAATCAGTTCGGCGGCGGCGTCGAGGTCGATCACACCGGCTGCATCGAGCGGCAATACCACCAGTTTCAGCGCGCGGCGTTTGGCCAGCTGCTGCCACGGTAAAAGGTTGGCGTGATGCTCCAGGGCGCTGATGACCAGCTCATCGCCTGCATTGAACAAGTGCTCAAGGCCATACGCCAAAAGGTTCAGCGCCGAGGTGGCGCCATGGGTGAACACGATTTGCCCGCTGTCGCCTGCGTTGAGCCACTGCGCGACCTTCAGACGGCTGTCTTCGAACGCCTGGGTGGCATGGGCCCCCGGCAGATGCTGGGCACGGTGCACATTGGCGGCGCCATTGGTGTAGTAATGGCTGATCGCATCCAGCAAGGCCTGGGGTTTTTGTGTGGTGGCGGCATTGTCCAGATAGGTCTGGTCCTGCCGTTGCAGGGTGGCAATGGCCGGGAAATCGGCGCGCCAGGGGGAGGGCACAAGCATGGTGGTCAAGACTCGTATAAGCGAACCGCACCCCGAGGGCGCGGCCCGCCAGTGGCATCGAGTGGCTGCTTAGTTGTGAGCGTGCAGCGCTTCGTTCAGTTCGATGGCCGATTTGTGGGTTTTGCACTCCACGGCACCGGTCTCGGAATTACGGCGGAACAGCAGGTCAGGCTGGCCGGCCAGTTCGCGCGCCTTGACCACCTTGACCAGTTGGTTCTGCTCGTCCAGCAGTGCCACCTTGGTGCCGGCGGTCACGTACAGACCCGATTCCACGGTGTTGCGGTCGCCCAGTGGAATACCGATACCGGCGTTGGCGCCGACCAGGCAGCCTTCACCGACCTTGATCACGATATTGCCGCCGCCCGAGAGCGTGCCCATGGTGGAGCAACCGCCGCCCAGGTCCGAGCCCTTGCCGACGAACACGCCAGCCGAGACACGCCCTTCGATCATGCCCGGGCCTTCGGTGCCGGCATTGAAGTTGACGAAACCTTCGTGCATCACCGTGGTGCCTTCGCCCACATACGCGCCCAGACGGATACGTGCGGCGTCGGCGATACGCACGCCGGCCGGGACCACGTAATCGGTCATTTTCGGGAACTTGTCCACCGAGAACACTTCCAGCAGATCGCCACGCAGGCGCGCTTCCAGCTGGCGCTCCGCCAGTTCATTGATGTCGATCGCGCCCTGGCTGGTCCACGCCACGTTCGGCAACTGCGGGAACACACCCGCCAGGCTCAGGCCGTGGGGCTTGACCAGGCGGTGGGACAGCAGGTGCAGCTTGAGGTACGCCTCGGGCGTGGACGTGAGCGCGGCGTCTTCGGCGAGCAGTGTGGCGACCAGCGGCGTGTGGCTCTCGGCCAGGCGGCTCAGCAGCGCGGCCTGTGCAGTGTCGACGCTTTTAAGCGCGTCGGCCAGTTGCAGAGCCTGGGACACGGTGAAGGTGATGGCCTGGTTGCCTTCGGTGTAACCGAGGATTGGCGCGATGGCCGCGACGATTTCGGCCGACGGGTTGAGCAGGGGTTGTGCGTAAAACACTTCCAGCCAGGCACCCTGGCGGTTCTGAGTGCCTACGCCGAAGCCCAGGCTGAACAGGGAATGGGACATGCTGTTACCTCTACAAAAATGGAAGGCTGGCCTACTTGAGGGCCGCCGAATAACTTTCTGGCTTGAAGCCAATCAGGGTTCTGTCTCCGAGATCGAGCACCGGGCGCTTGATCATCGAGGGTTGTGCGAGCATCAATTCAATGGCTTTCGACTGATCGAGATCGGCTTTGCGTTCGTCTTCGAGTTTGCGAAAGGTGGTGCCCGCACGGTTCAACACCACTTGCCAACCGTGCTCATTGCACCATTGGGTCAAATGTTCGCGGTCGATACCGGCCGTTTTGTAATCGTGGAACTGATAGGTGACGCCGTGCTCGTCGAGCCAGGTGCGCGCCTTTTTCATGGTGTCGCAAGCTTTGATGCCGAAAAGGTGCAACGTTTTGCTTGAATCGGTCAAGGAATTGCCCCCTTTTGGACTAATGAAACCGAATGATCGCGGATTATGCCATGCCCAGCGGATTTGGGTGCTGTAGGACTTTTGTGCACAAGCCAGCGCAGCATAGGCAGCTAATATGGCACTTCAACTGCCAATTGTTGCCTGATGTGTGTCATTGCAAGTCGATTGTCCGGGAACCCCGCTTTATGCAAACCGCTTACACCGTGCTTATCCTGCTGATGCTGGTCAGCGTTTCGCGTCTCGTCGGACGTGTCATCCCCCTGCCGTTGCCCCTGGTGCAGATTGCCGCCGGCGCATTGCTGGCCTGGCCGACGCTGGGGCTGCATGTGGCGCTGGACCCGGAGCTGTTCCTGTTTCTGTTTTTGCCGCCGCTGTTATTCTCCGATGGCTGGCGCATGCCCAAGCGCGAGTTGTGGCGCTTGCGCGGACCGATCCTGACGCTGGCCGTGGGGCTGGTGCTGTTCACCGTGGTGGGCGCGGGCTATTTCATTCATTGGCTGTTGCCTGCGATCCCGCTTCCGGCGGCCTTCGCGTTGGCGGCGGTGTTATCACCAACGGACGCGGTAGCCGTGTCGGCCATTTCCCAGAATCGCCTGCCCAAGCCGCTTATGCACATGCTGCAGGGCGAGGCGCTGATGAATGATGCGTCGGGCCTGGTGACCTTCAAGTTCGCCCTGGCGGCGGCGTTGACCGGGGTGTTTTCCCTCGCAGACGCCAGTCTGACGTTTGTGTTGGTGGCGGTGGGCGGCCTGGCAGTGGGTGTGGCGTTGAGCTGGCTGGTCGGCCGTCTGCGCGCCTGGATGATCGCGCGCGGCTGGGACGATCCGGCCACCCATGTGGTGTTCATGTTGCTGCTGCCATTTGCCGCGTACGTATTGGCCGAGCGCCTGGGCGCGTCAGGCATCCTCTCGGCGGTGGCGGCGGGCATGATGCAAAGTTGGCTTGACCTGCTGCCGCGCCAGACCAGTACGCGCCTGCTCAATCGCAGCGTCTGGTCGTTGCTGGAATTCGCCTTCAACGGTCTGATATTTCTACTGTTGGGTCTGCAACTGCCGGACATCATCAAGGCTGTTGTCAGCCATGAGCCGACCGTGTGGCCAACCCTGTTGTACCGCTGTCTGGACGTGATTGCGATCTTCCTGGTGCTGGTGGTGTTGCGCTTTATCTGGGTGCAAAGCATCTGGCGCCTGTCAGTCCTGCTCCGACGTATACGTGGGAAAGGTGAGCTGACCCAGGTGCCGACCGCGCGCTCGTGCTGGCTGTTGACCTTTGGCGGCGTGCGCGGCGCCGTGACCCTGGCCGGTGTCATGTCGGTGCCCTTGCTGCTGGCGCCGGGTCAGGATTTTCCCGAGCGCGACCTGCTGATCTTCATCGCGGCCGGGGTGATTCTGTTGTCGCTGGTCGCAGCCTGCATTGCCTTGCCCCTGCTGTTGCGGGGTATCGAAAAGAGCCCGGATGAAAAACGCCACAACGAAGTGCGCGAGGCCTGGAAGAAAACTGCTGTGGCGGCGATCCATGCCCTTGAAGCCGAGGAATCCGCCGAAGCGGACCCTGCGGATGCCGCCAAGGCAGCCCTGGCGACCGAGTTGCGGGCGCGGTTGATGTCGGAGTATCGCCATCAATTGGAAGTGTTCAACGACTCCGCCGAAGCCCAGGCTTTGGCGCTGCAAATGGACCAGCTTGAACGCAAGCTGCGCCTCAAGGCCCTGCGTGCGCAGCGCCTTGAATTGTACCGTCTGAGCCGTCTTCACCAGATTGGTGATGACGTGTTGAGGGAGGTGTTGGCGGAACTGGATATGAGTGAAGCGAATCTGGGGACAGTCAGGCCTGGATAGCTGCAACGTCTACCGGTAGGCAGTTGAATTGGCGTCGCTGCCTTTAAAGCGGCTGGGCGTATAAAGCGTGCGAATGATTGCCTGGTCTCCCTTGGATAATGAGTAGTTTGGCGGCACTGCTTTTCCATCGATAGTTTCGCCGACATTAATGTGGTAGTGCATGATTGATCGGTCGTCGTAGGGGGACAGGAGTAGATCGGGTCCGGTATGAGTACTAAACATGTTGATCTCAACCGTATCTGCATCCCAGCCTTCGCTGTCACTCATGGACTTATAGACGTAGTCCTTGTCCCAGTTGATCGTGTTAGCCGGGTGTTGGTGTTCGTGCTCCATTCCCAGGGCATGCCCGATTTCATGCAAGGCCGTCGTGCGAAAGACTGCCGAGTCGTCATTCCTGTCCAGGTGCATCGTCGGCTCGTCCAACGGCGTGTTTTCTGCGTCGGTACCGATCTCCGACCAATTACCCTGCAAACCCTCGTCATCGCTGATTCGAATGTCGCCTTCCTTGCCGTCGACAACGTTGAACTGCAGTGCGGGGGTGTGATGAGCCCATTCCCTGAGTGCGTCGATTACCAGTGCCTTACTTCTGTTGTCTCTCAGGTCCAATGCGATATTAACAATGCCGTCAGGCCATCTCTTACCCGTGTCCGCAACGCCTCTTTTGGTTCGAGATACATGTTCGGAGGCTGAAGCTTCTCTATGCATGTCAGATGGGTGAGGAGTAAAGGTCGATACTTGAATAGGGAAACTCATGCTTTCTACGCTCGGAATAAGGTACCGAGTAGTGGAAGGCAGGGTTCAATTGGTTCCCAGGGAAAATTGACCCCGCACTGCATTGCACAGCGCGGGATTTGAAAGGGATTACCGGGCGCGCTGAATGAAATCGCGAATCCGCTCCGCTGCTTCCACGCACTCTGCCAGCGGTGCCACCAGCGCCAGGCGTACGCGACCGGCGCCAGGGTTTACGCCGTCCGCTTCCCGCGACAGGTATGAGCCCGGCACCACGGTCACATGCTCTTGCACAAACAGGTCGCGGCAGAACGCGGCGTCGTCCCCCTGCACATTCGGCCACAGGTAAAAGCCTCCGTCCGGGTGTTGTACGTCCAGCACCGGCTTGAGGATGGCCAGCACCGCGTCGAATTTCTCGCGATACAGATCACGGTTGGCCTGCACGTGGGCCTCATCCTGCCAGGCCGCAATGCTGGCGAGTTGGGTCTGCACCGGCATCGCGCAGCCGTGGTAGGTGCGGTACAGCAGGAAGGCCTTGAGGATGTCGGCATCGCCCGCCACGAACCCGGAACGCAGACCCGGCAGGTTGGAGCGTTTGGACAGGCTGTGGAACACCACGCAGCGCTTGAAATCCTGGCGACCCAGCTCGACGCAGGCGCTGAGCAGGCCCGGTGGCGGGGTGTGCTCGTCGAAGTAGAGTTCGCTGTAGCACTCGTCGGCGGCGATGACGAAGTCGTACTCGTCGGCCAGGGCGATGAGTTTTTTCAGGGTGTCGACCGGGATGAGTGCGCCGGTCGGGTTGCCTGGGGAGCACAGGAAGAGGATCTGGCAGCGCTTCCAAATGTCCGGTGGCACCGCGTCGAAATCCGGGTTGAAGCCGTTTTGATCCAGGCACGGCAGGTAATGCGGCTTGGCTCCAGCGAGGAACGCGGCGCCTTCGTAGATCTGGTAGAACGGGTTCGGGCTCACCACCAGCGCGTCGTCGCTGCGATTGACCACGGTCTGGGTAAAGGCGAACAGCGCCTCACGGGTGCCGTTGACCGGCAGAATATTGCGCGCCGGGTCCAGCCAGCCCTTGGGCACATTGAAGCGACGTTCGCACCAGGCACCAATGGCTTCGCGCAGTGCCGGGATGCCCAGGGTGGTCGGGTACACCGCCATCTGGTCGAGGTTGTTGCTCAGCGCCTCGGCCACGAAGGAGGGAGAGGTGTGCTTGGGTTCGCCGATGGACAGGGCAATCGGGCGCTTGTCCGGGTTTGGCGTGACGCTGCCGAGCAGCGCGCGCAGTTTCTCGAACGGGTAGGGCTGCAGCTGGTTCAGGGCGTTGTTCATTGCAAGTCTCGTCAAATTCGGTTGTCGGCACGCGGTCTGGTTGCCGGGGAACATCCACTGTGGGAGGGGGCTTGCTCCCGATTGCGGTGTGTCAGTAGCTGATTTTTATCTGATCCACTGCTATCGGGAGCAAGCCCCCTCCCACATGATCCCGGCATGGCTCAAATAGTCAGGCGGGTCAGCTCAACGCCGGGCTCCTGGGTCACGCTCAATTGCTGCACGATCGCCGCCTGCAGGCGCAGGCACAGTTCCGGGTCGGACAGCGGCTGGTTGTCGGCGTCGGTAATAAAGAACACGTCTTCCACGCGCTCGCCGAGCGTTGCGATCTTGGCATTTTGCAGTGACAGATCGAACTCCAGGAAAATCCCGCCGATACGCGCCAGCAGGCCGGGGCGGTCGGGCGCGCTGAGTTCCAGTACGGTGACCGGGCGCTGCGCATCGTTGGAGATGGTGACCTGGGGCGCAAAGGCAAAATGCTTGAGCTGGCGCGGCACCCGGCGCTGGATAATGGTCGGGTAATCGTCCGGGTTGTGCAGGGCGTCGGTCAGGCCATCGCGGATCTTCTTCACCCGCGCCGGGTTGTCGCCGATGGACTCGCCCTCGGTGTCGAGCACGATGTAGGTGTCGAGGGTGAACTGGCTGCTGGAAGTGATCACCCGGGCGTCATGGATGTTCAGGTTGAGCTGGTCCATGGCCGCCACGGTTACCGCGAAGAAGTCGTGCTGGTCGGGCGCATAGATGAAGATCTGCGTGCCGCCCTCGAATTCGCGCTGGGTGGTTTCCTTGATCAGCACCAGCGGGCCACCATCGGCCGGCTGCTGCAGGATCGCGTCGGTGTGCCAGGCCACATCGCCGGCGGTGTGGCGCAGGAAGTAATCGTCGCCCAGTTGCGACCACAGTTGCTCGACGTCGTCCGGGTCGTTGCCGCCGCGCACCAGAATGTCCAGGGCCGCGCTCTGGGTGCGACGGATCTGCTCTTCGCGGTCCACCGGGTTTTCCAGGCCGCGGCGCAGGGCGCGCTTGGTCTCGGTGTACAGCTGGCGCAACAGGCTGGCGCGCCAGGAATTCCACAGCGTCGGATTGGTGGCGTTGATGTCGGAAACAGTCAGCACGTACAGGTAGTCGAGGTGGGTTTCATCGCCGACGATCTGCGCGAAGTCGTGGATCACCTGCGGGTCGGACAAGTCCTTGCGCTGGGCGGTGGTCGACATCACCAGGTGGTTCTGCACCAGCCACACGATCAGGCGGCTGTCCCACAGCGGCAGCTGGTGGCGCTGGCAGAATGCTTCGGCGTCGACCGCGCCGATTTCCGAGTGATCGCCATGCCGCCCCTTGCCGATATCGTGGTACAGGCCGGCGAGGTAGATCAGTTCCGGCTTGGGCAGCTTGGCCATGAGCTTGCTGGCCAGCGGAAACTTCTCCGACACCTGGGTGTACTGCAACTTGCGCAGATGCTTGATCAGGTTGAGGGTGTGGGCGTCGACGGTGTAGATGTGGAACAGGTCGTGCTGCATCTGCCCGACGATAAAACCGAACTCCGGCAGGTAGCGCCCGAGGATGCCGTAGCGGTTCATCCGCCGCAGGTTGCGATGGATGCCGATCCTGCACTTGAACAGTTCGATAAACAGGCTGGTGTTGCGAATGTCGTTGCGAAACTCGTCATCGATCAGGTGACGGTTTTCCCGCAGCAGGCGAATCGTGTCGGCGCGCACGCCTTTGATCTCCGGCTGCTGGGCCATCAGCACGAAGATTTCGAGCATGGCGAACGGGGTGCGGCTGAACACGTTGTCGTTGCGCGCCTCGATGTAGCCGTCGTGCAACTGGAAGCGCGAGTTGATGGGCTGCGGCGGCGCCTCATCCTCGGGCGCGAGGATCACTTCTTCGAAGTGCTGGATGATCAGGTCGCTGAGTTGGGCAATGCTCATCACCACCCGGTAATACTGCTGCATGAAGCTTTCGATGCTGGTCTTTGCGTCTTCGCCCTCGAAGCCGAGCAGGGTGGCGATGGAGCGCTGGTGGTCGAACAGCAGGCGGTCTTCCGAGCGCCCGGCGAGCATGTGCAGCGCGTAGCGCACCTTCCACAAAAACTCCTGGGACGACGCCAGCAGGGCGTTTTCGCTTTCGACCAGGAAGCCTTCGCCGGCCAGGGCGCGCAGGTTCAGGGTGCCGTACTGGCGCCGCGCTACCCACAAAATCGTCTGGATATCCCGCAGCCCGCCCGGCGAGCCTTTGACGTTGGGCTCGAGGTTGTATTCGGTGTCGTTGTACTTGTGGTGCCGGGCTTTCTGCTCGGTGCGCTTGGCCAGGAAAAACTCCTTGCTCGGCCACATGTGCGCGGTGCTGGTGACTTCCAGCATGCGCTGGCGCAGACGCTCGGGGCCGGCGATGGTGCGGCTTTCCATCAGGTTGGTGATGACGGTCAGGTCGGCCCGGGCCTCTTCGGCGCATTCGGCCACCGAGCGCACGCTCTGACCGACTTCCAGGCCGATATCCCACAGCAGGGTGAGAAAGCGCTCTATGGAATCGCGAAAGATCTCATGGTCGTCGCTGTCCAGCAGGATCAGCAGGTCGATGTCGGAGTAGGGGTGCAGTTCGCCGCGCCCGTAACCGCCGACTGCCACCAGGGCGATATCCGCCTCGCGGCTCCAGCTGAACTGCTCCCAGGCCTTTTGCAGGATGTTGTCGACGAACCAGGCGCGATCCTCGATCAGTCGACGAATGTCCCGGCCGCTGCGAAAGCGCGCATCGAGCACTTCGCGGGCCTGGCGGATGGCCTTCTTGAACGCGGCGATGGGGCTCGCCTTCAGGGCCAGTTCGGCCTGGAACTGGCCACGGTCGAAGAGTTCGGGATCCACCTGGGGCATCGATCGGCTTTCCTTTCTATCTATTGAGTCGCACGCAACGTGGGAAAACCAGCGCAAGCCTTATGGCGAGACGCGTGCAATCGTGTCGTCGGCGCGCAGGGTGAAGATCTCGTAGCCGGTCTCGGTGACGAGCAAGGTGTGTTCCCACTGGGCCGAAAGCTTGCGGTCCTTGGTGATGGCCGTCCAGCCGTCGCCCAGCACCTTGGTGTCGGCCTTGCCCTGGTTGATCATCGGTTCGATGGTGAAAGTCATGCCCGCTTTGAGCTCCATGCCGGTGCCGGCACGGCCGTAGTGCAGGATCTGCGGCTCTTCATGGAACACGGTACCGATGCCGTGGCCGCAGAATTCACGGACCACCGAGAAGCCGTTCTTTTCGGCGTGCTTCTGGATCACTTCACCGATGTCGCCCAGGCGGCAGCCGGGTTTGACGATCTCGATGGCCTTGTACATGCATTCCTGGGTCACCTGGGACAGGCGTTCGGCCCAGACCGGCACGTTGCCGACATGGAACATGCGGCTGGTGTCGCCGAAGTAGCGGTCCTTGATCACCGTGACGTCGATGTTCAGGGTGTCGCCGTCTTTCAGCGGTTTGTCGCCCGGGATGCCATGGCACACCACGTGGTTGACCGAGGTGCAGATCGACTTGGGGAAACCCTTGTAGTTGAGCGGTGCGGGGATGGCGCCCTGTACATTGACGATGTAATCGTGGCAGATCTGGTTCAGGGTTTCGGTGGTGACGCCGGGCTTGACGTGTTCGGCGATCATTTCCAGCACATCCGCAGCCAGCTTGCCGGCGATGCGCATGCCGGCGATGTCTTCGGCGGTTTTCAAACTAACGGTCATACAGGCTCTCTTTAGCGCAACGCGCTGAAATCAATACGGTTCAAGGGCGTGCGATAAAAGGTTACAGAGTTCGCACAAGCCGCAAAAAACGCGATTCTACCAGACGCGGGCGGCAAATCATGAGCCCCTGATGATCGCTTCTGTCTATAAGGTGGGGGTAAATTGGCGCTATTCAAAGGGTTACAGTCGGGTTGCGCAGGCCGGATGTGATTTCGAGTTCCGTTTTCGTCTTCGCCGTGGTATAAAATGCGCCGCTTTCCGGGGATACCCCGCAGAGCTTAAATCCACACACGTGTCGACACGATGACCTGGGTGCCGGAGGCCTTGATGCCGCTGGTTGGTCATTGGGATACGTGGAGGCCAAACCCGACTTATTAAGGAACTATCATGTCCCAAGTCAACATGCGCGATATGCTGAAGGCCGGTGTGCACTTCGGTCACCAGACCCGTTACTGGAACCCGAAAATGGGCAAGTACATTTTCGGCGCGCGTAACAAGATTCACATTATCAACCTTGAAAAAACCCTGCCGATGTTCAACGAAGCACTGACCTTCGTAGAGCGCCTGGCCCAGGGCAAAAACAAGATTCTGTTCGTCGGCACCAAGCGTTCCGCCGGCAAGATCGTTGCTGAAGAAGCAGCACGTTGCGGTTCGCCGTACGTCGATCACCGCTGGTTGGGCGGCATGCTGACCAACTTCAAAACCATCCGTGCTTCCATCAAGCGTCTGCGTGACCTTGAAGTGCAAGCCGAAGACGGTACTTTCGCCAAGCTGACCAAGAAAGAGGCGCTGATGCGCACTCGCGATCTGGAAAAGCTCGATCGTTCCCTGGGTGGTATCAAGGACATGGGCGGCCTGCCTGACGCACTGTTCGTGATCGACGTTGATCACGAGCGCATCGCGATCACCGAAGCCAACAAGCTGGGCATCCCGGTTATCGGCGTTGTCGATACCAACAGCAGCCCGGAAGGCGTTGACTACATCATCCCGGGCAACGATGACGCAATCCGCGCTATCCAGCTGTACATGGGTTCGATGGCCGACGCTGTTATCCGTGGTCGCAACCACGTTGCTGGTGGCACCGAGCAGTTCGTTGAAGAAGCTCCGGTAGCCGCAGCTGAGTAATTGACGCCCTGGCGTTGACTCAGTAAGCAAAAAGGGGGCTTGGCCCCCTTTTTGCCCCCTCGGAAACCGTTTGTCGGCGCCCACTTGTGGCAGCGCAACAGTGCAACTGTAACGTGCAGCGGCCTGCGACGGTGATTCGGGAAGAATTGATCCCCCGTTCGATCGGGTGGAATGGTTGAAAACCTATCCAAGAGGAATTTGAAAATGGCAGCAATTACTGCAGCGTTGGTTAAAGAACTGCGTGAGCGTACTGGCGAAGGCATGATGGATTGCAAGAAAGCCCTGGAAAAGGCTGACGGCGACATCGAAAAAGCCATTGATGACATGCGTGCTTCCGGCGCCATCAAGGCTGCCAAGAAAGCAGGCAACGTGGCCGCTGAAGGCGCGATCGCTCTGAAGGAAGACGGCAAATCTGCCGTGCTGCTGGAAGTGAACTCGCAGACCGACTTCCTGGCCCTGCAGGATGACTTCAAGGCGTTTGTTGCCGCCAGCGTTGAAAAAGCGTTCGCCGACAAACTGACTGACGTCGCTCCGCTGATCGAAGCTCAGGAAGCGGATCGCCTGGTACTGGTCGGCAAGGTTGGCGAAAACGTCAACATCCGTCGCCTGGTTCGCGTTGAAGGTGATGTTGTCGGTGGTTACCTGCACGGTAACAAGATCGGTGTTGCCGTTGTGCTCAAAGGCGGCAACGTTGAGCTGGCCAAGGACATCGCTATGCACGTAGCTGCCAGCAACCCTGAGTTCCTGCTGCCTTCGGAAGTTTCTGCCGAAGCCATCGAGCGTGAAAAAGCTGTGTTCCTGCAGCTGAACGAAGAAAAAATCAAAGGCAAGCCAGAAAACATTGTTGAGAACATGGTCAAAGGCCGTATCAGCAAGTTCCTGGCCGAAGCAAGCCTGGTTGAGCAGGCGTTCGTCAAGAACCCTGAAATCAAGGTTGGCGAGCTGGCCAAGAAAGCCGGTGCCGAAATCGTTTCCTTCACTTACTTCAAGGTAGGCGAAGGCATCGAGAAGCCGGTCGACAACTTCGCTGAAGAAGTTGCTGCCCAGCTGGCTGCCGCCAAGCAATAAGACAGGTTTCAACTGTCGCCCGAAAGAGGCTGCCCGCTCACGCGCGCAGCCTCTTTTCAAATGGGCAGGCCGATTTAATTTGGCTTCCCTTCGGAACTGGCTTACAAAGCCGTGTTCCGATGGCGCTGTGACAGCGTCCAGCTAGAGTGAACGCAAGCCGTAAACGGCTCGCCAAGAATTTTTAAAAAATACGCCGCAGGAGAGATTCGCAATGGCTCAGCAGGGCAGTGGTTATCAGGCTCGCTATAAACGCATTCTACTCAAGCTCAGCGGCGAGGCCCTGATGGGCTCGGAAGAGTTCGGGATCGATCCCAAAGTGCTCGACCGCATGGCGCTGGAAGTCGGCCAGTTGGTTGGCATTGGTGTGCAGGTCGGCCTCGTGATCGGCGGCGGCAACCTGTTTCGCGGTGCCGCGCTGAGTGCGGCCGGCATGGACCGTGTGACCGGTGACCACATGGGCATGCTGGCCACTGTGATGAACGCCCTGGCCATGCGTGACGCGCTGGAGCGAGCCAATATCTCGGCCATCGTGATGTCGGCTATTTCCATGGTGGGCGTGACCGATCACTATGATCGCCGCAAAGCCATGCGCCATCTCAATTCCAAAGAGGTGGTGATCTTTGCCGCCGGCACCGGTAACCCGTTCTTCACCACCGATTCGGCGGCGTGCCTGCGTGCCATCGAAATCGATGCCGACGTGGTGCTCAAAGCCACCAAGGTGGACGGTGTGTACACCGCAGACCCATTCAAAGACCCGCATGCCGAGAAGTTCGATCATCTGACCTACGATGAAGTGCTGGATCGCAAGCTGGGCGTGATGGACCTGACGGCTATTTGCCTGTGCCGCGACCACAAAATGCCGCTGCGCGTATTTAACATGAACAAGCCCGGCGCCCTGCTGAACATCGTACACGGCGGCGCGGAAGGGACTCTGATCGAGGAAGGCCAACAATGATCAACGAAATCAAGAAAGACGCTCAAGAGCGTATGCAGAAATCCCTGGACTCCCTGAACCATGCATTTGGTCAGATTCGTACAGGCAAGGCTCACCCAAGCATTCTGGGCAGCGTGATGGTGCCGTACTACGGCGCAGACACCTCCATCACTCAGGTGGCCAACATCACCGTAAAGGACTCGCGCACCCTGCAGGTCGTGGCGTTTGAGCGCAACATGCTCGGCGCCGTCGACAAGGCCATCCAGAGCGCCGGCCTGAACCTCAACCCGACCAACCTGGGCGAGTTGCTGCTGATCTCCATGCCGGCGCTGACCGAAGAGACCCGCAAGGGCTTCACCAAGCAGGCGCGTAGCGCGGCAGAAGATGCGCGCGTTGCCGTGCGTAACATCCGTCGCGATGCCTTGGGTGACCTGAAGAAGCTGGTCAAGGACAAGGAAATCAGCGAAGACGAAGAACGTCGTGCCGTCGCCGATATCGACAAGCTGACCAAGGATGCCGAGGCGCAGATCACCAAGGCTACCGACGAGAAAGAAAAGGACCTGATGGCCGTATAAGGGGTCAGGACGCCTTCATGGAAAAGACCAAGCAGACTGTGCCCTCCGTGGTGCCGCGCCATGTCGCGATCATCATGGATGGGAATAATCGCTGGGCGAAGAAGCGCTTTATGCCGGGTGTTGCCGGGCATAAAGCGGGTGTCGACGCGGTACGGGCAGTGATTGAGGTGTGTGCCGAGGCCAAGGTCGAGGTGCTCACGCTGTTTGCCTTCTCCAGTGAGAACTGGCAGCGCCCGGCCGACGAAGTCAGTGCCTTGATGGACCTGTTCTTCAAGGCTCTGCGTCGCGAAGCCAAGCGCCTCAATGACAACAAGATCAGCCTGCGTATTATTGGCGACCGCTCGCGCTTTCATCCTGAACTGCAGACCGCCATGCGCGAAGCCGAGGCGATTACTGCCGGCGCCGACCGTTTTGTGCTGCAGATCGCCGCCAACTATGGCGGTCAGTGGGATATCGCCCAGGCTGCGCAGCGACTGGCCAGAGAAGTGCAGGCCGGTCACTTGCAACCGGAAGACATCTCGCCCGAACTGTTGCAGACCTGCCTGGTGACCGGCGATCTGCCGTTGCCGGACTTGTGCATTCGCACCGGTGGCGAGCACCGCATCAGCAATTTCCTGTTGTGGCAGCTGGCTTATACCGAGCTGTATTTCTCCGACCTGTTCTGGCCGGACTTCAAACACGATGCCATGCGCAATGCGCTGGCTGATTTCGCTTCCCGTCAGCGTCGCTTCGGTAAAACGAGCGAGCAGATCGAAGCTGGAGCCCGGGTTTAAATGCTTAAACAACGAATCATCACGGCACTCATCCTGCTGCCTATCGCGCTGTGCGGGTTTTTCCTGCTCGACGGTTCCGGCTTTGCACTGTTTATCGGTCTGGTCGTGACGCTGGGTGCCTGGGAATGGGCGCGTCTGGCGGGCTTCACCAGCCAACTGCCACGTGTGGTCTACGCCGCGGTGGTGGCGGTGCTGCTGTTCCTGATGTACATCCTGCCGGACATCGCGCCCTGGGTGTTGGGTGCGGCGGTGCTGTGGTGGGCGATGGCGACATTCCTCGTGCTGACTTATCCGCGCACCAGCGGCCACTGGTCCAGCGTTGCCTGCAAATTGGTGATCGGCCTGCTGATTCTGCTGCCGGCCTGGCAAGGACTGGTGGAGATCAAGCGTTTCCCGATTGGTAACCAATTAATCCTGGCGGTGATGGTGCTGGTCTGGGGGGCGGACATTGGCGCGTACTTTTCCGGCCGTGCCTTCGGCAAGCGCAAGCTCGCTCCGGCCGTCAGTCCCGGTAAAAGCTGGGAGGGCGTGTACGGCGGGCTCGCGTTGACGCTGCTGATCACGCTCGTAGTCGGGATTGTGCGCGACTGGTCACTGAAGGAAATTCTCCTGGGTCTGGTGGGCACAGCGATCGTGGTGTTTATTTCGGTGGTGGGTGACCTCACCGAAAGCATGTTCAAGCGCCAGGCCGGGATCAAGGACAGCAGCAACCTGCTGCCGGGCCACGGCGGCGTGCTGGACCGTATCGACAGTCTCACCGCTGCCATTCCGATCTTTGCCGTGCTGTTGTGGATGATCGCTTCGTGAGTCGTGCGCAACAGGTAACGGTGCTGGGTGCTACGGGTTCGATAGGGCTGAGCACCCTGGATGTGATTGCGCGGCATCCTGAGCGCTATCAGGTGTTCGCCCTTACGGGCTTCACGCGCGTGAAGGAATTGCTGGCGCTGTGCGTGCGCCATGTGCCGCGCTTTGCCGTAGTGCCTGAGGCGGCGGCTGCGCGCGGCTTGCAGGATGATCTGCGCGCTGCCGGGCTGGCCACTCGGGTGCTGGTGGGCGAGGAGGGGTTGTGCCAGGTGTCAGCGGACGCCGAAGTCGACACGGTGGTGGCTGCCATCGTCGGTGCCGCCGGACTGCGTCCGACGTTGGCTGCAGTCGATGCCGGCAAGAAAATTCTGCTGGCCAATAAAGAGGCGCTGGTAATGTCCGGCGCGCTCTTTATGCAGGCGGTGCGCAAGAGCGGCGCCGTGCTGCTGCCTCTGGACAGCGAACATAACGCTATTTTCCAGTGCATGCCCGGTGATTTCGCCCGTGGCCTCAATCAGGTGGGCGTGCGTCGGATTCTGTTGACCGCCTCCGGTGGGCCCTTCCGGCAAACCCCGCTGGCGCAGCTGGAGCATGTATCGCCGGAGCAGGCGTGCGCCCATCCGAACTGGTCCATGGGCCGCAAGATTTCCGTCGACTCGGCCAGCATGATGAACAAGGGCCTGGAACTGATCGAGGCGTGCTGGCTGTTCGATGCGCGGCCGGAGCAAGTCGAGGTGGTGATCCACCCGCAAAGTGTGATTCATTCCCTGGTCGACTATGTGGACGGTTCGGTGCTGGCGCAGTTGGGCAATCCCGACATGCGTACGCCCATCGCCAATGCCCTGGCGTGGCCGGAGCGGATTGATTCGGGGGTCGCACCCCTGGACTTGTTTGCCATTGCCCGCCTGGACTTCGAAGCGCCGGACGAGCAGCGTTTTCCGTGCCTGCGCCTGGCGCGCCAGGCGGCAGACGCAGGCAACAGCGCCCCGGCGATGCTCAATGCGGCCAATGAAGTGGCCGTGGCGGCGTTTCTCGAACGGCGCATCCGCTTTCCGCAGATCGCGAGTATCATCGACGACGTCCTGAACCTTGAGCCGGTAGTGGCCGTGAATGAGTTGGCGGCGGTGTTCGAGGCTGATACAAAGGCCCGGGCCCTGGCCGAGCAATGGCTGAACCGCAACGCGCGTTAGTCGGTGGGCATGTTTGAGCCTGCGGGCACTGGATTGGAATGCGGAGAAATTAGATGAGTGCGCTCTACATGATTGTCGGCACCCTGGTTGCTCTGGGTGTGCTGGTTACCTTCCACGAATTCGGCCACTTCTGGGTGGCACGCCGTTGTGGCGTGAAGGTGCTGCGCTTTTCCGTCGGCTTCGGTATGCCGCTGGTGCGTTGGCACGACCGCCAGGGCACCGAATTCGTGATCGCAGCCATCCCGCTGGGTGGTTACGTCAAGATGCTCGATGAGCGCGAAGGCGAAGTGCCGGCTGATCAGTTGGACCAGTCCTTCAATCGCAAGACCGTTCGTCAGCGTATCGCCATTGTTGCCGCAGGCCCGATCGCCAACTTCCTGCTGGCCATGGTGTTCTTCTGGGTATTGGCCATGCTGGGCAGCCAGCAGGTGCGTCCGGTCATTGGCGCGGTCGAGGCGCAGAGCATCGCAGCCAAGGCCGGTCTGACGGCGGGGCAAGAGATAGTTTCCATTGATGGCGAGCCGACCACGGGTTGGGGCGCGGTCAATTTGCAGCTGGTGCGCCGCCTGGGTGAGAGCGGCACCGTCAATGTGGTGGTGCGCGAGCAGGATTCCAGCGCCGAAACCCCGCGTGCATTGGCGCTGGACCATTGGCTCAGGGGCGCTGACGAGCCTGATCCGATCAAATCCCTGGGTATCCGGCCGTGGCGTCCATCGTTGCCTCCGGTGCTCGCCGAGCTGGATCCGAAAGGCCCGGCCCAGGCCGCAGGTCTGAAAACCGGCGACCGCCTGCTGGCGCTCGATGGCCAGCCGCTGAATGACTGGCAGCAAGTGGTCGATCTGGTGCGTGTACGTCCTGACAGCAAAATTGTGCTGAAAGTCGAGCGTGATGCCGCGCAAATCGACGTCCCCGTGACCTTGTCGGTTCGTGGCGAAGCCAAGGCGGCCGGGGGTTACCTGGGTGCCGGAGTGAAAAGCCCGGAGTGGCCGCCGTCGATGGTGCGCGAGGTCAGCTTCGGGCCGTTGGATGCGATTGGCGAGGGCGCGAAACGCACCTGGACCATGAGTGTGCTGACCCTGGAGTCCCTCAAGAAAATGTTGTTCGGCGAGCTCTCGGTAAAAAACTTGAGTGGACCGATAACCATTGCTAAAGTGGCGGGCGCTTCTGCCCAGTCGGGTGTCGCGGATTTCCTGAATTTCCTGGCTTATCTGAGTATCAGCCTTGGAGTTCTGAATTTGTTGCCCATCCCTGTACTGGATGGGGGGCATCTGTTGTTTTATCTGGTCGAGTGGGTGCGTGGTCGCCCCTTGTCGGATCGGGTGCAGGGTTGGGGGATACAGATCGGTATCAGTTTGGTGGTCGGGGTGATGTTGTTAGCCCTGGTCAACGATCTGGGTCGTCTGTAACGCTTCGCTGAATTGCGAATCTGCCGCATTTTGCGGCAGTTTGTTTATTGCCAGTTGGAATAAGAAAGGACTTCATGAAACGTCTGCTGCTAACTGCGGTTCTCACCGTATTGATGATCGCCGAAGTTCACGCCGAGTCCTTCACTATCTCCGATATTCGCGTCAACGGCCTCCAGCGGGTTTCCGCAGGTAGCGTCTTTGGTGCCTTGCCGTTGAACGTCGGGGAACAGGCGGATGATCGTCGCCTGGTGGAATCCACTCGTGCGCTGTTCAAAACCGGTTTCTTTCAAGACATCCAACTGGGTCGCGAAGGTAACGTCCTGGTCATCACCGTCGTCGAGCGACCTTCCGTCGCCAGTATCGAGATCGAAGGCAACAAGGCGATCTCCACTGAAGACCTGATGAAGGGCCTCAAGCAATCGGGCCTGGCCGAGGGCGAGATCTTCCAGCGTGCCACGCTCGAAGGTGTGCGTAACGAACTGCAACGCCAGTACGTTGCCCAGGGTCGTTACTCGGCCACGGTCGAGACCGAAGTGGTGCCGCAGCCGCGTAACCGTGTGGGCCTCAAGGTCAACATCAACGAAGGCACCGTGGCCGCCATTCAGCACATCAACGTGGTGGGCAACACCAAGTTCGATGATGACGAACTGGTCGGCCTGTTCGAGCTCAAGACCACCAACTGGCTGTCGTTCTTCAAGAACGATGACAAGTACGCCCGTGAAAAACTCTCCGGTGACCTGGAACGCCTGCGTTCCTTCTACCTGGATCGTGGCTATATCAACATGGATATCGCTTCGACCCAGGTGTCCATCACCCCGGACAAGAAACATGTGTACATCACCGTCAACGTCAATGAAGGTGAGAAGTACAAGGTTCGTGACGTCAAGCTGAGCGGCGACCTGAAAGTCCCTGAAGACCAGGTCAAGTCCCTCTTGCTGGTGCAGAAAGACCAGGTGTTCTCGCGCAAGCTGATGACCACCACGTCCGAGCTGATCACTCGTCGTCTGGGCAACGAAGGCTACACCTTCGCCAACGTCAACGGTGTGCCGACTCCCCATGACGAAGACCACACCGTGGACATCACCTTCGTGGTCGATCCCGGCAAGCGTGCCTACGTCAACCGCATCAACTTCCGTGGCAACACCAAGTCCGCCGACGAAGTGCTGCGCCGCGAAATGCGCCAGATGGAAGGTGGCTGGGCGTCGACTTACCTCATCGACCAGTCCAAGACCCGTCTTGAGCGCCTGGGCTTCTTCAAGGAGGTCAACGTCGAGACCCCGGCCGTACCGGGTGTGGACGACCAGGTTGACGTGAACTACGCCGTTGAGGAGCAAGCGTCGGGTTCGATCACCGCCAGCGTCGGCTTTGCACAGAGTGCCGGCCTGATCCTCGGTGGCTCGATCACTCAGAACAACTTCCTCGGTACCGGTAACCGTGTGTCCATCGGCCTGACCCGAAGCGAATACCAGAGCCGCTATAACTTCGGTTATACCGACCCCTACTGGACGGCTGACGGTGTGAGCCTGGGCTACAACGCCTTCTACCGCACCACCGACTACAAAGACCTCGATGTCGACGTGGCAAGCTACGCGATCGACAGCCTGGGTGCTGGCGTCAACATCGGTTATCCGATCAGTGAGACCTCGCGTCTGACCTTCGGCCTCACCGCGCAGCAGGATGAGATCAAGACCGGTGTTTACACCGTGGATGAGATCTTTGACTTCACCCGTCGTGAAGGCGACAAGTTCCTGAACTTCAAGGCGTCTGCCGGCTGGTCCGAATCGACCCTGAACAAAGGTGTACTGGCGACCCGTGGCCATTCCCAAAGCCTGACTGCCGAAGTCACCACGCCGGGCAGCGACCTGTCGTTCTTCAAGCTCGATTACCGCGGCCAGTTGTTCCAGCCGTTGACCGATAACTACACCCTGCGCCTGCATACTGAGCTGGGCTATGGCGACGGTTACGGTTCAACCAATGGCCTGCCGTTCTATGAGAACTACTACGCAGGTGGTTTCAACTCGGTACGTGGCTTCAAGGACAGTACGTTGGGTCCTCGTGGTACGCCAAGCCGTGGTTTTGACAGGACCGGTAACGTAGGAACTCAACTGGACACTGACAACGACCCACTGCCGTTCGGTGGTAACGTGCTGATCCAGGGTGGCGCGGAAGTCCTGTTCCCACTGCCGTTCGTGAAAGACCAGCGGTCTCTGCGTACTTCGGTCTTCTGGGACGTGGGTAACGTGTTCGATTCCAAGTGTGACCAGATCACCAACCCGAGCGGCGTGAAGTCCAATACCCAGTGTAACGACGTGAGCCTCAGCAATCTGGCGAGCTCCGTGGGTGTGGGTGTGACCTGGGTGACCGCGCTGGGTCCGTTGAGCTTTGCTCTGGCCATGCCGATCAAGAAACCGGATAACGCTGAAACCCAGATTTTCCAATTCTCCCTCGGCCAGACGTTCTAAGCGTCTGACCCAAGATAACGACAACGGATTCTGTAGGAGTACATCGTGCGTAAGTTGACTCAATTGGTCCTGCTGGCCACCGTGCTGGTAACCACCCCGGCCTTCGCCGAAATGAAAATCGCCGTGCTGAACTATCAGATGGCTTTGCTCGAATCCGACGCGGCCAAGCGTTACGCCGTGGATGCCGAGAAGAAATTCGGTCCGCAACTGACCAAGCTCAAGACCCTGGAAAGCAGCGCCAAGGGCATTCAGGATCGTCTGGTCGCCGGTGGCGACAAGATGCAGCAGGGCGAGCGCGAGCGCCTGGAGCTTGAGTTCAAGCAAAAGGCCCGTGACTACCAGTTCCAGTCCAAGGAACTGAACGAAGCCAAGGCTGTTGCCGACCGCGAAATGCTCAAGCAGCTCAAGCCGAAACTGGACAGCGCTGTGGAAGAAGTCATCAAGAAAGGTGCCTTTGACCTGGTGTTCGAGCGCGGCGCCGTGATTGACGTCAAACCTCAATACGACATCACCCGTCAGGTGATCGAGCGCATGAACCAGCTGAAGTAAGCCATGACCGCGACTATCAGGCTCGGCGAGTTGGCCGAGTTCCTGGGCGCCACCTTGTGTGGCTCCCCGGAGAAAGAAATCACTGGGCTAGCCACCTTGCAGGAGGCTGGCCCAGCTCAGTTGAGCTTCCTCGCAAATCCCCAATACCGTAAATACCTGGTCGACTGTCAGGCCGCAGCCGTGTTGCTGAAGGCCGCAGATGCCGAGGGTTACGTCGGGGATGCGCTGGTGGTAGCCGACCCGTACCTGTCGTACGCCAAAGCCTCGCACCTGTTCGATCCAAAACCCAGGGCTGCCGGTGGCATTCACCCATCGGCCGTGATCGCCGAGGATGCCCAGGTTGATCCTGCCGCCAGCATCGGCGCCTTCGCCGTGATCGAGAGCGGTGCGCGTATTGCCGCGGGCGTTACCGTCGGCGCGCATTGCTTTATCGGTGCGCGCTGTGAAATAGGTGTCGATGGCTGGCTGGCGCCCCGTGTGACCCTGTACCACGATGTGCGTATCGGACAGCGCGTGGTGATCCAGTCGGGCGCGGTGATCGGTGGCGAAGGCTTCGGTTTTGCCAATGCCAAGGGTGTCTGGCACAAGATCGCCCAGGTCGGCGGCGTATTGATCGGCGACGACGTGGAGATCGGTGTCAACACCGCTGTGGATCGCGGCGCCCTGGCCGACACCGTGATCGGTAACGGCGTGAAGCTCGACAATCAGATTCAGATTGCCCACAACGTGCAGATTGGCGATCACACCGCCATGGCGGCATGCGTGGGCATTTCCGGCAGTACCAGAATCGGCAAGCATTGCATGCTCGCCGGTGGTGTTGGGCTGGTGGGGCATATCGATATCTGTGACAACGTGTTCATTACCGGCATGACCATGGTGACCCACTCGATTACCGAGCCGGGTGCCTATTCTTCCGGTACCGCTATGCAGCCCGCAGCTGAATGGCGCAAAAGTGCAGCACGCTTGCGGCAGCTCGACGACATGGCTCGACGTCTCAAACAGCTGGAAAAGCGTGTTGGGGACGTGACCCCTGACGGTAATGCTTCATCACAAGGCTGATACCATTTCCATATCAAGTGTGCACAGCCGCTAGACTGCCTCCTTGATTTGCCAGCGGGGCGTGCCTTTAGTCCGCCCGCCCCCAATTTTATTACAGGCTTCCCCACGAAATGATGGACATCAACGAGATTCGCGAATACCTGCCTCACCGTTACCCGTTCCTGCTGGTGGACCGCGTAGTGGACCTGAACATTGAGGAAAAGCGCATTCGTGCCTACAAGAATGTCAGCATCAACGAGCCGTTCTTCAACGGTCACTTTCCTGCGCATCCCATCATGCCAGGCGTGTTGATCATCGAAGCGATGGCCCAGGCTGCCGGTATCCTTGGTTTCAAAATGCTCGACCTCAAGCCTGCCGACGGCACGCTTTACTATTTCGTGGGTTCCGACAAGCTGCGTTTTCGCAACCCGGTCACCCCGGGTGACCAGTTGATCCTGGAAGCCAGGTTCATCAGCTGCAAGCGCCAGATCTGGAAGTTCGAGTGCCAGGCTTCGGTGGATGGCAAGGCGGTGTGCTCCGCCGAAATCATCTGTGCGGAACGCAAACTATGAGTTTGATTGACCCTCGCGCAATCATCGATCCGTCGGCCGTTCTGGCCGCAGGCGTAGAGGTTGGCCCCTGGTCGATCGTCGGCGCAGGTGTGGAAATCGGCGAGGGTACTGTCATCGGGCCGCACGTGATCCTCAAGGGGCCGACCCGTATTGGCAAACACAATCGCATCTACCAGTTTTCGTCGGTAGGTGAAGACACCCCGGACATGAAGTACAAGGGTGAGGAAACACGCCTGGTAATCGGTGATCACAACATCATTCGTGAAGGCGTGACCATTCACCGTGGCACCGTACAGGATCGTGCCGAAACCACGCTGGGTGATCACAACCTGGTGATGGCGTACGCGCATATCGGACACGACAGTGTCATCGGCAACCATTGCATCCTGGTCAACAACACCGCGTTGGCCGGCCATGTGCACGTTGACGATTGGGCGATCCTGTCGGGTTTCACGCTGGTGCATCAGTATTGCCATATTGGCGCCCACAGCTTTTCCGGCATGGGCACCGCCATCGGCAAGGATGTACCGGCATTTGTCACGGTCTTCGGCAACCCGGCCGAAGCCCGCAGCATGAATTTCGAAGGCATGCGCCGCCGTGGTTTCAGCGATGACGCCATCCACGCCTTGCGCCGCGCCTACAAGACGGTCTACCGCCAGGGCCTCACGGTTGAACAGGCGCTGACTGAATTGACCGAGCCGGCAACGCTGTTCCCGGAAGTCGCGGTGTTCCGTGACTCGATCCAGGCGTCGACTCGCGGCATCACCCGCTGATCATGGCCACTGTGCGTATCGCGCTGGTGGCCGGAGAAGCTTCCGGCGATATTCTTGGCGCAGGCCTGATGCGGGCGCTGAAGGCCCGCCACCCGGCAGTCGAATTCATCGGCGTCGGTGGGCCTCTCATGCAGGCCGAGGGCCTCACGTCCTACTTCCCCATGGAACGCTTGTCGGTCATGGGACTGGTTGAGGTACTGGGCCGTCTGCGTGAACTGCTGGCACGGCGCAAGCTGCTGATTCAGACCCTGATCGAAGAAAAGCCCGACGTCTTTATCGGCATCGACGCGCCGGATTTCACCCTTAATATCGAGCTCAAGCTGCGTCAGGCCGGGATCAAGACCGTGCATTACGTCAGCCCGTCCGTATGGGCGTGGCGGCAGAAGCGCGTGCTGAAAATCCGCGAAGGCTGCGACCTGATGCTCACCCTGCTGCCCTTCGAGGCCAGGTTTTACCAAGAGCAGGGCGTGCCGGTACGGTTTGTCGGCCATACGCTGGCCGATGCGATTCCCTTGCAGGCTGACCGCGCTGCGGCGCGTGCCGAGCTGGGATTGCCTGATGGCCCGTTGGTTGCGCTGATGCCGGGCAGCCGGGGTGGCGAAGTCGGGCGCTTGGGCGCATTGTTTTTTGACGCCGCCGAGCGCCTGCTGGCCATGAAGCCGGGTATTCGCTTCGTGCTGCCCTGCGCCAGCCCGCAACGGCGTGCGCAGATCGAGACGCTGCTCGACGGGCGCAACCTGCCGCTGACCTTGCTCGATGGCCAGTCGCACCTGGCCCTGGCTGCCTGCGACGCGGTGCTCATCGCCTCGGGCACCGCGACTCTGGAGGCCTTGCTGTACAAGCGCCCGATGGTCGTGGCCTATCGCCTGGCGCCGCTGACGTTCTGGATTCTCAAGCGCATGGTCAAGAGCCCCTACATCTCCCTGCCCAACCTGCTGGCCCAACGCCTGCTGGTGCCGGAGCTGTTGCAGGACGACGCAACGCCTGCCGCCCTCGCGCAAACCCTACTACCCTTGATCGACGGCGGCGAAGAGCAGACCCGTGGTTTCGACGACATCCACCGCACCCTGCGCCGGGATGCCTCGAACCAGGCGGCCGATGCCGTGTTGAACTTGATCGGTCATACACAGGAGGCCTTATGAGCAAGCAAATGGGCCTGGATTTCAGCCTGGTTGCGCACGCCGACGAGCTGGTGGCCGGTGTCGACGAAGTAGGGCGCGGCCCGCTGTGTGGCGCAGTCGTGACGGCCGCCGTGATTCTCGACCCGAACCGGCCGATCCTGGGCCTGAGTGACTCGAAAAAACTCACCGAAGCACGCCGTGAAAAGCTCTACGACGAGATCTGTGAAAAGGCGCTGAGCTGGCATATTGCCCGCGCCGAGGTCGAAGAAATCGACAGGTTGAACATTCTGCACGCCACCATGCTCGCCATGCAGCGCGCGGTGGAAGGCCTGCATATCACGCCGAAAATGGCGATGATCGACGGCAACCGTTGCCCCAGACTGGCGATGCCGTCCGAAGCGGTGGTCAAGGGCGACAGCAAGGTACCGGCGATTGCGGCGGCCTCGATCCTGGCCAAGGTCAGCCGTGATCGCGAGATGGCTGCGTTCGAGTTGATCTATCCCGGCTATGGCATGGGGGGGCATAAGGGCTACCCGACGCCCGTTCATCTGGAAGCGCTGGCCCGGCTGGGGCCCACCCCGATCCATCGACGCTCGTTCGCCCCGGTGCGCCAGGCCTATGAGCTGCGCGCGAGCCTGATCGAGGTTTAGTCCCAAAGCTGATGTTTTTGCCAAGGCCCGGTACAATCCCGGGCCTTGTTGTTTCCATGTTTGGACAGGATCACTATGCCGGCTTCATTCGTTCACCTGCGCCTGCACACTGAATACTCGCTGGTCGACGGCCTGGTACGCATCAAGCCGTTGGTCAAGACGCTGGTGGGCATGAACATGCCCGCAGTAGCGGTTACCGATCAGAACAACATGTGTTCCCTGGTCAAGTTCTACAAAAACGCCATGGGCGCCGGGATCAAGCCGATCTGCGGCGTCGACCTGTGGCTTTCCAACAAGGACCCGGATAACCCGCTGAGCCGCATCAGCCTGCTGGCGATGAACGGCGTGGGTTATCGCAACCTCACCGAACTGATTTCCCGTGGTTTTATCGACGGGCAGCGCAACGGTTCGATCATCATCGAGCGCGAATGGGTGGCGCAGGCCAGCGAGGGCGTGATCATGCTCTCGGCGGCTAAAGAGGGTGAGATTGGCATCGCGCTGCTGGGCGGCAATCCCCAGGAAGCCGAAGTGCTGGCGCGCGAATGGATGCAGGTTTTTCCTGATCGCTTCTACCTGGAAGTGCAGCGCACCAACCGCCCCAACGATGAAGAACACCTGCACGCCGCCGTGGCCCTCGCCGACAAGCTGGGCGCGCCGCTGGTGGCGACCAACGATGTACGCTTTATCAAGAAGGAAGATTTCGAAGCCCACGAAACCCGCGTGTGCATCGGTGAAGGCCGCGCGCTTGACGACCCGCGCCGCTCGAAAAACTACAGCGAAGAGCAATACCTCAAAAGCGCCGATGAGATGGCCGAGCTGTTCAGCGACCTCCCCGAGGCCCTGGAAAACTCCGTCGAGATCGCCAAGCGCTGCAATATCGAAGTGAAGCTGGGCAAGCACTTCCTGCCCAACTTCCCGATTCCCGATGGCATGACCATCGATGAGTATTTCCGCAAGGTGTCGTTCGATGGCCTGGAAGAGCGCCTTAGCGTGCTGCTGCCCAGGGACACCACCGAGGACTACGAGGCCAAGCGTCAGGTCTATGTGGATCGGCTGAATTTCGAGCTGGATATCATCATCCAGATGGGTTTCCCCGGTTACTTTCTGATCGTAATGGACTTTATCCAGTGGGCCAAAAGCAACGGCGTGCCGGTAGGCCCAGGCCGGGGGTCGGGTGCCGGTTCGCTGGTGGCTTATGTGCAGAAGATCACCGACCTCGACCCGCTGGAATATGACCTGCTGTTCGAACGCTTCCTGAACCCGGAACGGGTCTCCATGCCCGACTTCGACGTCGACTTCTGCATGGACGGTCGCGACCGCGTAATCGAATACGTGGCCGAAAAGTACGGCCGCAACGCGGTCAGCCAGATCATCACCTTTGGTTCCATGGCGGCGAAAGCGGTCATCCGTGACGTGGCGCGAGTGCAGGGAAAATCCTACGGCCTGGCCGATCGTCTGTCGAAGATGATCCCGTTCGAAGTCGGCATGACCCTGGAAAAAGCCTACGAGCAGGAAGAAATCCTGCGCGACTTCATCAAGGTCGATGAAGAAGCCGCCGAAATCTGGGACATGGCACGCAAGCTGGAAGGCGTGGTGCGTAACGTCGGTAAGCACGCCGGCGGTGTGGTGATCGCGCCTACGAAGCTCACTGACTTTTCGCCTATTTATTGCGACGAAGAAGGCGACGGCCTGGTAACCCAGTTCGACAAGGATGACGTAGAGGCGGCCGGCCTGGTGAAGTTCGACTTCCTCGGCCTGCGGACCCTGACGATCATCGACTGGGCGCTCAAGACCATCAACCGCGAGCGCGCCAAGGTCGACGAAGCACCGCTTGATATCGCGTTTATTCCGCTGGACGACAAGCCGACTTACCAGTTGCTGCAAAAAGCGGAAACCACCGCCGTGTTCCAGCTCGAGTCGCGCGGCATGAAGGAGCTGATCAAAAAGCTCAAGCCCGACTGCCTGGAAGACCTGATCGCACTGGTGGCCCTGTTCCGTCCGGGCCCGCTGCAATCGGGCATGGTTGATGACTTTATCAACCGCAAGCACGGCCGCGCCGAGCTGGCCTACCCGCACTCCGACTACCAGTACGAAGGCCTCAAGCCAGTATTGGCACCGACCTACGGCATCATCCTGTATCAGGAACAGGTGATGCAGATTGCCCAGGTCATGGCCGGCTACACCCTTGGCGGCGCGGACATGCTGCGTCGCGCCATGGGTAAAAAGAAACCCGAGGAAATGGCCAAGCAGCGCGGCGGTTTCATTGAGGGTTGCGCGACCAACAATATCGACGCAGACCTGGCCGGTAACATCTTCGACCTGGTGGAAAAATTCGCCGGTTACGGCTTCAACAAATCCCACTCCGCCGCCTACGGGCTGGTGTCGTACCAGACCGCCTGGCTCAAGGCTCACTACCCGGCGCCGTTCATGGCCGCCGTACTCTCGGCGGACATGCACAACACCGACAAGGTCGTGACCTTGATCGAGGAGGTGCGCACCATGAAGCTGCGCCTCGACGCGCCGGACGTGAACGCCTCGGAGTTCAAGTTCACGGTGAACGACGAAGGCCGCATCATCTATGGCCTGGGCGCGATCAAAGGGGTGGGCGAAGGCCCGGTTGAGGCGATCACCGAAGCACGCCAGGATGGGCCGTTCACCGACCTGTTCGATTTCTGCGCGCGTGTCGACCTCAAGCGCATCAACAAGCGCACCCTGGACGGCCTGATCCGCAGCGGCGCCCTCGACCGCCTGGGCCCTTACTTCCATGATGAGCCCAAGGCGTATCAGGCCAATATCGACCGTAACCGTGCGGTGCTGCTGACCGCCATGGAAGAGGCGATCAAGGCCGCCGAGCAGACCGCCCGCACCCATGACAGCGGCCACGCCGACCTGTTTGGCGGGCTGTTCGTCGAAGAAGATGCGGATGTATACGCCAACCACCGCAAGGCCAAGGATCTGACCCTCAAGGAACGCCTCAAGGGTGAAAAAGACACCCTGGGCCTGTACCTCACCGGTCACCCGATCGACGAATACGAAGGCGAGATCCGTCGTTTCGCCCGCCAGCGCATCATCGACCTGAAGCCGGCGCGCGACACCCAGACCGTGGCCGGCATGATCATCGCGCTGCGCGTGATGAAAAACAAAAAGGGCGACAAGATGGGCTTCATCACCCTCGACGACCGCTCGGGCCGGATCGAAGCGTCGCTGTTTGCCGACGCGTTCCACTCCGCCCAGTCGCTGTTGCAGACCGACGCCATGGTGGTGGTGGAAGGGGAGGTCAGCAACGACGACTTCTCCGGCGGCCTGCGCCTGCGCATCAAGCGGGTGATGAGCATGGAGGACGCGCGCACCAACCTGGCTGAAAGCCTGCGTTTGAAGGTGAAAACCGAAGCGCTCAAGGGCGACCAGCTACGCTGGCTGGGGGATCTGCTCAAACGCCACCGTGGCGCCTGTCCGGTGACCATGGAGTACACCGGCAATGACGCCAAGGCCATGCTGCAATTCGGCGAGACCTGGCGAATTGACCCTGCCGATGGCTTGATTCAAGCATTGCGTGACCAGTTCGGCCGTGACAACGTCTTCCTCCAATACCGTTGACGGCCAGGCAGTTTTCTTTTTCATCAAGAGAAACGCCTGAACTCGACGAAACATTTAATCTCGACCTGGACGCGCCTCTCCCTTAAGGTAGGGCGCGAACAGACAACCGGCTGGCCAGGCATGCCCTGGCCGTCGACCCAAGACGGACGCTTATGAACCCGAATTTTCTTGATTTCGAACAGCCGATCGCTGACCTGCAAGCCAAGATCGAAGAACTGCGCCTGGTCGGCAATGACAATTCGCTGAACATCGGCGATGAAATCGCTCGCCTGCAAGACAAGAGCAGCACGCTCACCGAAGACATCTTCGGCAAGCTGACCAGCTGGCAGATCGCGCGCCTGGCTCGCCACCCGCGACGTCCGTACACCCTGGATTACATCCAGCACATCTTCACCGAGTTCGACGAACTGCATGGCGACCGTCACTTCTCCGACGACGCCGCTATCGTGGGCGGCATTGCGCGCCTGGACGACCAGCCGGTGATGGTGATCGGTCACCAGAAAGGCCGTGAAGTGCGCGAGAAAGTGCGCCGCAACTTCGGCATGCCGCGTCCGGAAGGCTACCGCAAGGCCTGCCGCCTGATGGAAATGGCCGAACGCTTCAAAATGCCGATCCTGACCTTCATCGACACGCCGGGCGCTTACCCTGGCATCGACGCTGAAGAGCGCAACCAGAGCGAAGCGATTGCCTGGAACCTGCGCGTCATGTCCCGCCTGAAAACCCCGATCATCGCCACGGTGATTGGTGAAGGTGGCTCCGGCGGTGCACTGGCGATTGGCGTGTGCGACCAACTGAACATGCTGCAATATTCGACCTACGCGGTGATCTCGCCGGAAGGTTGCGCCTCGATCCTGTGGAAAACCGCCGAAAAGGCGCCGGACGCCGCGGAAGCCATGGGCATTACTGCCGATCGCCTCAAGGGCCTGGGTATCGTCGACAAGGTCATCGCCGAGCCATTGGGTGGCGCGCACCGCGACCCGGCTGCGGCCGCCGCGACCATCCGTGCTGAATTGGGTTCGCAACTGGCGATGCTCAAGAAGCTGGATAACGAAGCGCTGCTGGCTCGTCGTTATGAGCGTTTGATGAGCTACGGTCTCTGATCAAGCACTGATCCGGCAGACAATGCAGTACTAATGTGGGAGCGGGCTTGCTCGCGAACGCGGTATATCAGTCGACATGTTCATTGACTGACACACCGCCTTCGCGAGCAAGCCCGCTCCCACATTTGCTTTGTGTATGCTTGGCTACCGTACTCCAGTTCTGCGCCGGTATTTTTGATGAAGCCAACGCTACCCGCCAAGCTCCTGCAAACCCTGGCCCCCTGGCGCAACGCGCCGGTCTGGCATGTCGCTTTTTCCGGCGGGCTTGATTCCACCGTCCTGCTGCATCTCCTGGCCACTCTGGCAAACACTCCTCCCCTGCGTGCTGTGCATGTCCACCACGGCCTGCAAACGGCTGCCGACGCCTGGCCCGAGCATTGTCAGGCAGTGTGTGACGGCCTGGGCGTACCGTTGCGGGTGATGCGCGTGCAGGTCCTGCCAGGCGCAAGCCTTGAGCGCGCCGCCCGTGATGCGCGTTATCAAGCGTTTGCCGAGCTGGTCGGGGCAGGGGAGGTGATCCTGACAGGCCAGCATCGCGATGATCAGGCCGAAACCCTGTTGTTCCGCCTGCTGCGTGGGGCCGGGGTGCGCGGGTTGGCGGCAATGCCCGCCCGTCGCGCGTTGGCGAGTGGGCACTTGGTGCGGCCGTTGCTGGATGCTGCGCGTGTTGAATTGGAAGCCTACGCCCATGAGCACCAATTGAAGTGGATCGAAGACCCCTCGAACGCCGATCCTCGGTTCTCGCGCAATTACCTGCGCCATCGTGTGCTCCCGGCGTTGACTGAACGGTGGCCCCAGGCCGTAACAAGCCTGGCCCGCACCGCCGAGCACTTGAGCGAAGCCCAGGGCCTGCTCGACGAATTGGCCGTCTCGGACCTGCACGCCTGCGAACAGCCTTCGGCGTTTCCGTGGCTGCCGCTACCGTCATTGGCCATTGCGCCATTGCGCGAGCTTCCCGACGCCCGACAACGCAACGCTCTGCGCCACTGGCTGAACCCACTGACCCGTTTACCCGACAGCGACCACTGGGCCAGTTGGTATTCCCTGCGCGATGCCAAGGCCGACGCTCAGCCCATATGGCGCCTGGCGGACGGCGAATTGCACCGTTGCGGCGAGCGCATCTGGTGGTTGCCCGCCACGTGGTCGGAATTTTCCGATGCGTCGGTGAGCTGGCCCGATCCGCAAAACCCACTAGAGTTACCCGGCAATGGTCAGCTGAAATTTATCGGCAAAGCCCCTGACGGTCCGCTGGTGATCGGTTATCGCCAAGGCGGCGAAATCATCGAAGTGCCAGGTCGCGGGCGGCGCGACTTGAAGCGTCTGCTTAATGAAAGTGGGTTGCCGGGCTTCGTCCGTGGCAGATTGCCGCTGCTGTATCAGGGCGAGCGATTGTTGGCTGCCCCATGCCTTGCAGGGTTATGGGCCATGCCGCCGGGTGGCTGGCAATTGCATTGGGTGCCACAGAGCTGCGATCAAGGTTTGAGCTGATAGAGCCTTTCCGGTAGACTACGCTCCCTTCTTGATACAACTTCTGTGGATTCGCCTGAATCGCAGCAGTTGCCGATTACCAAGCAGTCTTTGCTGGGCGATTCCAAAAAATGTGTAGCGATCAACGTACCGGTGTTCCATTGCTGGTCTGTCACCACGCGGCGGTTTTTTTGAAAGGTGCACTGTGATTAATGCAGGTGATCGGGGGCTTCGGCCTTCCTTCGCTTTCCCCGGCGGCTCGGACCGCTTTAACGCAGACTTCTAGGGTTTTTCATGACGCGCTACATATTCGTCACGGGCGGTGTTGTTTCTTCATTGGGGAAAGGCATTGCCTCCGCTTCATTGGCGGCCATCCTGGAGGCGCGGGGACTTAAGGTCACCATGCTCAAGCTGGACCCGTACATCAACGTCGACCCGGGCACCATGAGCCCGTTCCAGCACGGTGAGGTGTTCGTCACTCACGACGGCGCCGAAACCGACCTGGACCTGGGCCACTACGAGCGGTTCATCCGCACGACCATGACCCAGAACAACAACTTCACCACCGGCCGCGTTTACGAGCACGTGCTGCGCAAAGAGCGCCGTGGTGATTACCTGGGTGCAACCATTCAGGTCATCCCGCACATCACCGACGAAATCAAGCGCCGCATCATCAAGGGTGCAGGCGATGCCGACGTGGCAATGGTCGAGATTGGTGGCACCGTAGGTGACATCGAATCCCAACCGTTCCTCGAAGCCATCCGTCAGCTGCGTTTCGAAATCGGCGCCAAGCGCGCGATGCTGATGCACCTTACCCTGGTGCCTTACATCGCCACCGCCGGCGAGACCAAAACCAAGCCGACCCAGCATTCCGTCAAGGAACTGCGTTCCATCGGCCTGCAGCCGGACGTACTGATCTGCCGCTCCGATCACCCGATCGACATCTCCTCGCGTCGCAAGATCGCGCAATTCACCAACGTTGAAGAACGTGCGGTGATTGGCCTGGAAGACGCCGACACCATCTACAAGATCCCGGGCATCCTGCATGCGCAAGGCCTGGATGATTTTGTCGTCGAGCGCTTCGGCCTGCAGTGCGGCAGCGCCGACCTCTCCGAATGGGAAGCGGTAGTCGACGCCAAGCTCAACCCTGAGCACGAAGTCACCATCGCCATGGTCGGCAAGTACATGGAACTGCTGGACGCGTACAAGTCGCTGATCGAAGCGATGAGCCACGCCGGTATCAGCAACCGTACCAAGGTCAACCTGCGCTACATCGACTCCGAAGACATCGAGAACCAGGGCACCGCGTTGCTCGAAGGTGTTGACGCGATCCTCGTACCCGGTGGTTTCGGCCTGCGTGGCGTGGAAGGCAAGATCACTGCCGTTCAATACGCCCGTGAAAACAAAGTGCCGTACCTGGGTATCTGCCTGGGCATGCAAGTGGCCGTTATCGAGTTCGCCCGTAACGTGCTGGGCTGGAAAGACGCCAACTCCACCGAGTTCGATCACACCAGCGGCCACCCGGTCGTAGGCTTGATCACCGAGTGGGAAGACGCCACCGGCGCCGTTGAAACCCGTACCGAAACCTCCGACCTGGGCGGCACCATGCGCCTTGGCGCACAGGACTGCCTGCTGGAGCCGGGTTCGCTGGTTCACGACTGCTACGGCAAGGACGTGATCGTCGAACGTCACCGTCACCGCTACGAAGTGAACAACAACCTGCTGCCGCAGATCAAAGAGGCCGGCCTGAAAATCTCCGGTCGTTCCGGTGACGGCAAGCTGGTCGAAGTGGTCGAGGCGCCGGATCATCCATGGTTCGTGGCATGCCAGTTCCACCCCGAGTTCACCTCGACACCGCGCGATGGTCATCCATTGTTCAGCGGTTTCGTCAAAGCCGCACTGACGCAACATCAGAAGAAGGCGTAACCCTGATGGCCCAGAAGATCATTCGCGTAGGCGATATCGAAATTGCCAACGACAAGCCCATGGTGCTGTTCGGCGGCATGAACGTGCTGGAAAGCCGCGACATGGCGATGCAGGTCTGTGAAGAGTACGTCAAGGTTACCCAGAAACTGGGTATCCCTTACGTGTTCAAGGCCAGCTTCGACAAGGCCAACCGCTCGTCCGTGACCTCCTATCGCGGCCCGGGCCTTGAAGAAGGCATGCGGATCTTCCAGGACATCAAGCAAGCCTTCGGCGTGCCGATCATCACCGACGTCCACGAGCCTGAACAGGCCGCCGTGGTCGCCGAGGTGTGCGACATCATCCAGTTGCCGGCTTTCCTGTCGCGCCAGACCGACCTGGTGGTGGCGATGGCCAGGACCGGCGCCGTGATCAATATCAAGAAAGCCCAGTTCCTCGCGCCCCAGGAAATGAAACACATCCTGAACAAATGCGTCGAAGCAGGTAACGACCAGTTGATTCTCTGCGAGCGCGGTTCGAGCTTCGGCTACAACAACCTCGTGGTGGACATGCTCGGTTTCGGCATCATGAAACAGTTCGAATACCCGGTGTTCTTCGACGTGACCCACGCGCTGCAAATGCCCGGCGGTCGCGCCGATTCCGCCGGTGGGCGCCGTGCCCAGGTGCTGGACCTGGCGAAGGCGGGCATCAGCCAGTCGCTGGCGGGCCTGTTTCTGGAAGCCCATCCGGACCCTGACAACGCCAAGTGCGACGGCCCCTGCGCCCTGCGCCTGGACAAGCTGGAGCCGTTCCTGGCTCAGCTCAAGCAACTGGACGAACTGGTCAAGGGATTTGCGACGGTAGAAACCGCGTAAGCGGCATTTCTCCGGTAGACTTTCCCACGCTTTATGCTCAGGCATGCGTGCTTGAGCCTTGTCGTCTGCAAGCCTGCCCTGTTGTTCCACCCTTGCGGTCGGTCAAAAGATTTCCTTCAGCTGCGTCGTTTTCGTCAACTTTGGAGTGTTCACAACAATGGCAAAAATCGTCGACATCAAAGGTCGTGAAGTTCTCGACTCCCGTGGCAACCCCACCGTCGAAGCCGACGTGCTTCTCGATAACGGCATCATCGGCAGCGCCTGTGCGCCGTCCGGTGCTTCTACCGGTTCGCGCGAAGCGCTGGAACTGCGTGATGGCGACAAGAGCCGTTACCTGGGCAAGGGTGTACTCAAGGCGGTAGCCAACATCAATGGCCCGATCCGTGACCTGCTGCTGGGCAAGGACCCGCTGGACCAGAAAGCCCTGGACCACGCGATGATCCAGCTCGACGGCACCGAGAACAAAGGCAGCCTGGGCGCCAACGCCATCCTCGCTGTATCCCTGGCCGCTGCCAAGGCTGCTGCCCAGGACCAGGACCTGCCGTTGTACGCCCACATCGCCAACCTGAACGGCACGCCGGGTGTGTACTCCATGCCGGTGCCGATGATGAACATCATCAACGGTGGCGAGCACGCCGATAACAACGTCGACATCCAGGAATTCATGGTGCAGCCGGTTGGCGCCAAGACCTTCTCTGAAGGCCTGCGCATGGGCACCGAAATTTTTCACCACCTCAAGGCTGTGCTCAAAGCCCGTGGCCTGAGCACCGCAGTGGGTGACGAAGGTGGTTTCGCGCCGAACCTGGCGTCCAACGAAGATGCACTCAAAGTGATCTCCGAAGCCGTGGCCAACGCCGGCTACACCCTGGGCACCGACGTGACCCTGGCCCTGGACTGCGCCGCCAGCGAATTCTATGAAGACGGCAAGTACAACCTGTCCGGTGAAGGCCAGGTGTTCAACTCCGAAGGTTTTGCTGAATACCTCAAGGGCCTGACCCAGCGCTACCCGATCATCTCGATCGAAGACGGCCTGGACGAGTCCGACTGGGACGGCTGGAAGATCCTCACCGACAAGATCGGCGAGAAAGTCCAACTGGTGGGCGACGATTTGTTCGTGACCAACACCAAGATCCTGAAAGAGGGCATCGACAAGAAGATCGCCAACTCGATCCTGATCAAGTTCAACCAGATCGGCACCCTGACCGAAACCCTGGAAGCCATCCAGATGGCCAAGGCTGCGGGCTACACCGCCGTGATCTCCCATCGCTCCGGCGAAACCGAAGATTCGACCATTGCCGACCTGGCAGTGGGCACCTCGGCAGGCCAGATCAAGACCGGCTCCCTGTGCCGTTCCGACCGTGTTTCCAAGTACAACCAATTGCTGCGTATCGAAGAGCAACTGGCGGGTAAAGCCAAGTACAACGGTCGTGGCGAGTTTCGCGGCTGACCGTTAACCGGTTAAAAATGTAAAAAAGTCGACGGACTGCGTCGGAAAACTCACGACAAAGTGAATTTCGACGTTAATCTGTTGGCCATCTAGCACAAGCCTGGTTTTTCCAGGCTTCGTGCTGTCAGTTGCTGCAAAAGTTTTGCATGGCGGTCTTTTTTCACTGGATACCCGATATTCGATGCGCAGTCCCAATTGGTTGTTCCTCGTCTTGCTCTTGTTGCTGGCTGGCCTGCAGTACCGCCTATGGGTGGGTAATGGCAGCTTTGCGCAGGTAAAAGACCTGACTGAGCAAATTGCTGCACAGCACGCCGAAAACGAAATCCTGCTGGAGCGCAATCGCGTCCTCGATGCCGAAGTGCTTGAGTTGAAAAAAGGCACGGAGACCGTTGAAGAACGGGCTCGTCATGAATTGGGCATGGTCAAGGAGGGCGAGACCCTCTACCAGTTGGCCCAATGACTCAGCGTTTGCCGGCCTTCTGGGCCGTGATTCCCGCCGCGGGCGTTGGTGCCCGTATGGCTGCGGACCGTCCCAAGCAATACTTGCAACTGGGCGGACGCACTATTCTCGAACACAGCCTCGGCTGTTTTCTCGATCACCCGATGCTCAAGGGCCTGGTGGTCAGTCTTGCTCCTGATGATCCTTACTGGCCTGGCCTGGCCTGTGCTGCCGACCCGCGTATTCAACGTGCGGACGGCGGCTCGGAGCGCTCGGGCTCGGTGCTCAACGCGTTGCTGCAGCTCAATGCCCTGGGGGCCGGCGATGAGGATTGGGTGCTGGTGCACGATGCGGCAAGGCCGAATTTGAGCCGCGACGACCTCGACACGCTATTGGCCGAACTGGCGGACGACCCGGTGGGCGGCCTGCTGGCGGTGCCGGCGCGCGACACGCTCAAGCGTGCAGACAAGCGCGGCCGTGTGGTTGAAACCGTTGATCGCAGCCTGATCTGGCAGGCGTACACACCGCAGATGTTCCGCCTGGGCGCTTTGCATCGTGCCCTGGCTGACAGTCTGGTGGCGGATGCGGTGATTACCGATGAAGCCTCGGCCATGGAATGGTCAGGGCAGGCGCCGCGATTGATTGAGGGGCGTTCGGACAATATCAAGGTGACTCGGCCCGAAGATCTGGAGTGGCTCAGGTTGCGGTGGGCCAATCGTAGATAGTCAGTTAAACCGAGGCGCCTTCATCGCAGGCAAGCCAGCTTCCACACTTGATCGCAGTCATTGCAGACACCTCGGTCAACTGTGGGAGGCTCCGCCACGTCTTCGACTTAGCGCTGTCGCGCAGCAACCTGGGGCCTCTGTGGCAAGCCCCAATGCCGTTCAGTTAAGCGCAGATTCCCTGTGGCGAGCAGGCTTGTCCTGCGTTGGGCTGCGCAGCAGCCCCAAAACCAGGCGCTGAGCCGTATCAGGTACACCGCGTTTTGCTTGATTGGGGGCGCTTCGCACCCCAACGCGGGGCAAGCCCGCTCGCCACAGGCGTGTGGCTGCCTGAAACTTCAGCTTTAAAATCAATACGTTATTTTGTGTTTGATAAGCGCTGGCTTGCCTGCGATGAGGCCGGTGTAGTCAACGCAGACTCACTGGCTGTACTCCGGCCTCCCCGCCAACCCCTCCTTCAAAAAATCCACCAGCTTGCGCACCTTGGGCGACAAATGCCGCTGCTGCGGATACAGCCCCCACACCGCCGTATTCGGCGGCTGATGCGCCTCAAGCAGCGACACCAGCGCGCCACTGTGCAAGTGCTCCAGCACGTAGTAATCCGGCAACTGGCACAACCCAACGCCCTGCAACGCTGCGTCCAGCACCGCCTGCCCACTGTTGCAGCGCCAGTTTCCCTGGACCCGTTGGGAAAATTCGCGCCCGTCCTGGGCCAGTTGCCAGATATCCGAACTGCCGATCAGGCAGTTATGCCGACTCAACTCCGACAAGCTGTGTGGCCGACCATACCGCGCGAGGTAGGACGGCGACGCGCACACATACATACGCCGTGGCGCCAGGCGGCTGGCGACCATCCGCGAGTCCTGCAAGCGGCCAAGGCGGATCGCCAGGTCCAGGCCTTCATGTACCAGGTCCAACTGCCGGTTGCTCAGTTCGATATCCACGCGTAACTGCGGATACAGCGCCATGAAGCGCGTCACCAGCGGCACGATAAACCGCTCGCCGTAGGCCACGGCGCAGGTCATGCGCAGCATGCCCTTGGGTTCGCTGGCCAGATCGCCGACCGCGCGCAGGGCTTCCTCGCGGCCGTCCTGCAGGCGCTGGCAATGCTGCAGGAAGGTCTGGCCGGCTTCAGTCAGCGTCACCTTGCGCGTACTGCGGTACAGCAACCGCGTTTGCAGGCGCTCTTCCAGGCGCGCCACTTGCCGGCTGATATGGGACGAGGACACCCCCAGCCGCTCGGCCGCCGCCGTGAACTGGCTGCACTCGGCCACCGCCACGAACTCATCGATGCCTTCCCAGCGGTTCTCCAGCATTTGATTATCCCTGTACAGCAATAAAGTTTTGCTTTTGTCCGGATTATTAATCAAAGGGCGCTGATTTACACTCACCGTCTCAGTTTTAAATTCCCTGGAGAAACCCGGATGATCAAGTCCCGCGCCGCCGTAGCCTTCGAAGCCAACAAGCCCCTGGAGATCGTTGAAGTGGATGTAGCCATGCCCAAGGCGGGTGAAGTGCTGTTGCGGGTGGTCGCCTCCGGCGTGTGCCACACCGACGCCTACACCTTGTCGGGCGCCGACCCGGAAGGCATCTTCCCGTCGATCCTCGGCCATGAAGGCGGTGCGGTGGTTGAAGCAATCGGCGAAGGCGTGACGTCGGTGGCCGTGGGCGATCACGTGATCCCGCTGTACACACCGGAATGCGGCCAGTGCAAATTCTGCAAGTCGGGCAAGACCAACCTGTGCCAGGCCATCCGCTCCACTCAGGGCAAAGGCCTGATGCCCGACGGCACCACACGTTTTTCCTACAAGGGTCAGCAGATTTTCCACTACATGGGCACGTCGACTTTTTCCGAGTACACCGTGCTGCCGGAAATCTCCGTCGCGAAAATTCCTAAAGAAGCGCCGCTGGAAAAAGTCTGCCTGCTGGGCTGCGGCGTCACCACCGGCATCGGTGCCGTGCTCAACACCGCCAAGGTCAAGCCAGGCGATACCGTGGCCATTTTCGGCCTGGGCGGCATTGGCTTGTCGGCAGTCATTGGCGCGGCCAAGGCCAAGGCCGGGCGCATCATTGCCATTGACATCAACCCGGCCAAGTTCGAAATCGCCAAGCAACTGGGTGCCACCGAGTGCGTCAATCCGAAGGACTATGATCGCCCGATCCAGGACGTGATTGTCGACTTGACCGATGGCGGCGTGGACTTCTCTTTCGAGTGCATCGGCAACGTACAGCTGATGCGCGCTGCCCTCGAGTGCTGCCACAAAGGCTGGGGCGAGTCGGTGATCATCGGTGTAGCGGGTGCGGGCCAGGAAATCGCCACGCGCCCCTTCCAACTGGTGACCGGTCGCGTCTGGCGCGGTTCGGCGTTCGGCGGCGTGCGCGGGCGCAGCGAATTGCCAAGCTATGTGGAAATGGCCCAGACCGGCGAAATCCCGCTGGACACCTTCATCACCCATACCATGGGCCTGGAAGACATCAACAAAGCGTTTGACCTGATGCATGAAGGCAAGAGCATTCGTACCGTCATTCATTTTTGAAGCAGCGGCAAGCTACAAGCTACAAGCTGCAAGTGGGTGTACGCCTGCTTGCCGCTTGAGACTTGCGGCTTGCAGTTGGGAGAACGCCCATGAGTCTGGAAAACCTGTCCTGCCAGAAAAGCTTCGGCGGCTGGCATAAACGCTACAAGCATCATTCGGCTGTGCTCGATTGCGACATGACTTTCGCCGTCTACCTGCCGCCACAGGCGGAGCAGGGTGGCAAGCTGCCGGTGCTGTACTGGCTGTCCGGCCTGACCTGCACCGACGAGAACTTCATGCAGAAGGCCGGCGCCCAGCGCATGGCTGCCGAGCTGGGCTTGATCATCGTGGCGCCCGACACCAGCCCGCGTGGGCCGGGTGTGCCGGACGACCCGGAGAATGCCTGGGATTTCGGCCTGGGCGCCGGTTTCTACCTGAATGCCACCCAGCAACCCTGGGCCACGCATTACCGGATGCATGACTACGTGGTGCAGGAGTTGCCGGCGTTGGTTGAAGCGCATTTCCCGGCTTCGGACAAACGCGGCATCAGCGGCCACTCCATGGGCGGCCACGGGGCGTTGGTGTGTGCACTGCGCAATCCCGGTCGCTACCTGTCGGTGTCGGCGTTTTCGCCGATCAACAACCCGATGGATTGCCCCTGGGGCCAGAAAGCCTTCTCCCGTTACCTGGGCGAAGAGCGCGCCAAGTGGCGCGAGTGGGATGCTTGCGTGCTGATCAGCGAGGCCTCGGAAAAGCTGCCGTTGTTGGTGGACCAGGGTGATCGCGACGATTTCCTCGCCGAGCAGCTCAAGCCCGAAGCCCTGCAGCAGGCGGCCAGGGCGGCCAACCATCCGCTGCAACTGCGCCTGCAACCGGGTTACGACCACAGCTACTTCTTTATTGCCAGTTTCATCGAAGATCATTTGCGCCATCACGGACGCGCTTTGCTCGGTTAATCTGCGGCAAAAGTAGGTAGAATCACGCCCTGAATTAAATCGGGGCGTTTTTTTATGCGTATTGGCCACGGCTACGATGTGCACCGTTTCGCCGAAGGCGAGTTCATCACCCTGGGCGGCGTGCGCATTGCACATCACCACGGGTTGCTGGCCCATTCCGACGGCGATGTTGTATTGCATGCCTTGAGCGATGCCTTGCTCGGCGCGGCGGCACTGGGCGATATCGGCAAGCACTTTCCGGATACCGACCCGACGTTCAAGGGCGCGGACAGTCGTGTGTTGCTGCGCCATGTGGTCGGACTCATCCACGCCAGGGGCTGGAAGGTCGGCAACGTCGATAACACTATCGTGGCCCAGGCACCGAAAATGGCGCCCTATATCGAATCGATGCGCGCGCTGATCGCCGCCGACCTGCAAATAGAACTGGATCAAGTGAACGTGAAAGCCACCACCACCGAAAAGCTCGGGTTTACCGGTCGTGAAGAGGGCATTGCGGTGCACTCTGTCGCCTTGTTGCTGCGCGCATGAATGAACTGCAATTGCTGGGCCCGCGGGCTTATGGCGAGGCGCTGGGCAGCGCGGTCCTGAAGGCGACCGCCGAGGACTTCCAGGTCGATGAGGTGCTGGACATTCCGCTGAGTGGCGACGGCGAACACCTGTGGTTGTGGGTGGAAAAACGCGGCCTTAATACCGAAGAGGCGGCCCGGCGCATCGCCAAGGCGGCGGGTGTGCCGCTGCGCACGGTCAGTTACGCCGGGCTCAAGGATCGCCAGGCATTGACCCGCCAATGGTTCAGCGTGCAGCTGCCCGGCAAGGCCGACCCGGACATGAGCGGTGCGCAAGACGACACCCTCAAAATCCTGGAAATGAAACGCCACAAGCGCAAATTGCAGCGCGGTGCTCATTCGGCCAATGGCTTTACCCTGCGCCTGACGCAACTGGCCGGTGATACCGCCGCCATCGACGCGCGCCTGCAGTTGATCGCCCGGCACGGTATTCCCAATTATTTCGGCACGCAGCGCTTTGGTCATAACGGCGGCAACGTCGTGGATGCCCGCGAATGGGCTGCGCGCAAAGCCTTGCCGGAGCAGCGCGCGGTGCGTTCGCGGTTGCTCTCCACTGCGCGCAGTTTCCTCTTCAATAAAGTGCTGGCCGCCCGCGTGGCGGACGGTTCCTGGCAGCGTGCACAGGTCGGCGACCTGCTGGCATTTACCGACAGCCGCAGTTTTTTCCCGGCGGGGGAGGCTGAATGCAACGACCCGCGCCTGGCGATCCTGGACCTGCACCCCACCGGCCCACAATGGGGCGAGGGCGACTCTCCGGCGAAAGGTCTTACCTTTGCGCTGGAGCAATCTGTCGCCGCCGGCGAAGCTGAGCTGCGTGATTGGCTGGTGAATGCCGGAATGAGCCAGGAACGTCGCATTCTGCGGCTGCCCATTGGCGGGTTGACGTGGCATTATCCCCGGCCTGACATTCTGCAATTGGAATTCGTCCTGCCGGCCGGATGCTTCGCCACTGTCTTGGTGCGCGAGCTTGTTGATCTGGTGCCGGTGGGGCAGACGGACAGCCCATGCGTATTCTGATATCAAACGATGACGGTGCCACCGCACCCGGCCTCGCCGCGCTTCATGCTGCGCTGGCGGATTACGCCGAGTGCGTGGTGGTTGCCCCCGACCAGGACAAAAGTGGTGCCAGCTGTTCGCTGACACTTGACCGTCCGCTGCACCCGCACGTCCTCGCCAATGGTTTCATCAGCGTGAACGGTACGCCCACCGATTGCGTGCACCTGGCGATCAACAGCCTGCTGCAGCCGCAGCCGGACCTGATCGTGTCGGGCATCAACCTCGGCGCGAACCTGGGTGACGACGTGCTGTATTCCGGCACTGTCGGCGCGGCGCTTGAAGGGCGTTTCCTCGGGCGAACCTCGTTCGCGTTCTCTCTGGCGTCGCGCCAGCTGGACAACCTGCCCACGGCCGCCCATTTCGCGCGCAAGCTGGTCGAGGCGCATGCTTCCCTCGATTTGCCGCCGCGCACAGTGCTCAACGTCAATATTCCCAACTTGCCCCTCGACCATATCCGCGGTATCCGGCTCACGCGTCTGGGCCATCGGGCCCGCGCAGCGGCACCGCTGAAGGTGGTTGATCCGCGTGGCAAGGAAGGCTACTGGATTGCCGCAGCCGGCGATGCCGAAGACGGTGGCGAAGGCACGGACTTTCATGCGGTGATGCAAGGTTATGTTTCGATTACCCCGTTGCAATTTGATCGCACCTTCAGTGATGCCTTCAGTCGTCTCGATGGCTGGCTGGAGGGGCTGCGCTGATGGCTCGTGAACAGGACGACCTGCTGCGTCGCGGCATCGGGATGACCTCCCAGCGCACCCGCGAGCGTTTGATCCAGCGCCTGTATGAAGAGGGCCTGTCCAACGCCCAGGTGCTGGAAGTGATTCGGCGCACGCCTCGCCATCTGTTTGTCGATGAAGCCCTGGCGCATCGCGCCTACGAAGACACCGCGTTGCCGATCGGCCATAACCAGACCATTTCCCAGCCTTACATGGTTGCGCGCATGAGCGAGCTGTTGCTGGCGGCGGGCCCACTGGACAAAGTGCTGGAGATCGGCACCGGTTCGGGCTACCAGACTGCCGTGCTGTCGCAGTTGGTGGAGCGGGTGTTCTCGGTGGAGCGCATCAAGGTGTTGCAGGACCGTGCCAAGGAGCGCCTGGTTGAGTTGAACCTGCGCAACGTGGTGTTTCGCTGGGGCGATGGCTGGGAAGGCTGGCCAGCATTGGCGCCGTATAACGGCATTATCGTTACGGCTGTGGCCACGGATGTCCCGCAGGCATTGCTTGATCAACTGGCCCCCGGTGGACGCCTGGTGATCCCGGTGGGGGCTGGTGAAGTGCAGCAATTGATGCTGATTATCCGTGAGGACGACGGCTTTTCCCGACATGTGCTTGGGGCGGTACGCTTCGTGCCGTTGCTCAATGGGCCGCTGGCCTGATCATTTATGGGCGGGCAGTGAATTCCGTTGCGTGGGATGTGTCTTACAGCGGGGTCTATCGAATCACGATGATCAAGCGTTGGTGGTCAACACGATGAGTCTTTCGTTTGCGCCGTGTACCGGTAAAAAGCCAATGCCCAGTTATACTTGCGGCATCTTTCAAGCCTGATACAGGCATTCATGTTCAGCCACCATCAAAGGGAGCGGCGGGTGAGTCTCACAGGTCTTGCGCAGCGTATGAGTAAAACTAGCTTTCAGCGACTGGTGCTTGGCCTTGTCTTGAGTTCGTTACTGGCAGCCTGCTCCAGCACGCCAAGCGGCGGCGCACGGGTCGTTGACCGTACCAAGGCGGTGCCGCAGAAACCTACGGTCACCACCGGGCAATATGTGGTGCGCAAGGGCGATACGATGTTCTCGATCGCCTTTCGTTATGGTTGGGACTACAAGGCACTCGCAGCTCGCAACAATATTCCCGTGCCCTATACCATCCATCCGGGACAGACGATTCGCTTCGACGGCCGTAGCGGTTCCGCGCCCGTGTCCGTGGTGACAAGCAGCGGCTCTTCGTCATCCTCCTCAAGCAAGACCACTATTACCACTCGGCCTGCCGGCACCGCGGCACCGACTGTCGCAAACAGGCCCGCACCCGCGCCGCTGCCCCCTGCGGGCCCTGCGCCGAAGGGCTGGGGATGGCCTTCAAACGGCGTGTTAATTGGAAAATTCTCTTCAAACGGCAGTTTGAATAAAGGCATTGATATCGCCGGGGATTTGGGACAGCCTGTTTTAGCTGCGTCTGATGGGACAGTGGTTTACGCCGGGAGTGGTTTACGGGGCTACGGCGAGCTGGTCATCATCAAGCACAGTGACACCTACGTCAGTGCTTACGGTCACAACCGCAGGCTGTTGGTTCGGGAGGGGCAGCAGGTCAAGGTCGGACAGACGATTGCTGAAATGGGGTCAACGGGGACAGACCGGGTGAAACTGCATTTTGAGATTCGCCGTCAAGGGAAGCCCGTCGATCCGCTGCAATTCCTACCCCGTCGTTGATGTGTTACCAGCCTGTTCCCTCACGTAGAAGGAACAGGCTCCAGCGTTGCCAAGGATAAAGGCGCCGCTTGAGCTTGAGGTCGAACTCACCAAAGGACTATAACAATGGCTCTCAGTAAAGAAGCGCCGGAGTTGGACATCGACGATGAGGTTCTCCTTATGGAGACCGATATCGCTATGGAATCGATGTCGAATGAGGGACCTGCAACACCTTCAGTTCGTACCAAATCCAAGAACGCTTCCGCATTAAAGCAACACAAATACATTGACTACACGCGGGCGCTTGATGCGACGCAGCTGTACCTCAATGAAATCGGTTTTTCCCCTCTGTTGACCCCCGAAGAAGAAGTCCATTTTGCGCGGTTGTCGCAAAAGGGTGATCCGGCCGGGCGCAAACGCATGATTGAAAGCAACCTGCGGCTGGTGGTGAAAATCGCCCGACGTTACGTCAATCGTGGGCTGTCCTTGCTGGACCTGATCGAGGAGGGCAACCTCGGCCTGATTCGCGCGGTGGAAAAGTTCGACCCTGAGCGGGGCTTTCGGTTTTCCACCTATGCCACCTGGTGGATCCGCCAGACCATCGAACGGGCGATCATGAATCAGACCCGTACAATCCGTCTGCCGATCCATGTGGTCAAAGAGCTCAACGTCTACCTGCGGGCGGCACGTGAGCTGACACAAAAACTCGATCATGAACCTTCGCCCGAAGAAATCGCCAACCTGCTGGAGAAGCCAGTCGCGGAGGTCAAGCGCATGCTGGGCCTTAACGAGCGGGTGTCTTCGGTCGATGTCTCGCTGGGGCCGGACTCGGATAAAACTCTGCTGGACACCCTGACCGATGATCGTCCGACAGACCCCTGCGAGCTGTTGCAGGATGATGACCTTTCGCAAAGCATTGACCAGTGGCTGTCCGAGCTTACGGACAAGCAGCGCGAGGTGGTGATTCGCCGCTTTGGCCTGCGTGGCCATGAGAGCAGCACCCTGGAAGACGTAGGCCTGGAGATCGGCCTGACGCGTGAGCGGGTGCGGCAGATCCAGGTGGAGGGTCTCAAGCGCTTGCGCGAGATCCTGGAGAAGAATGGCTTGTCGAGCGAGTCGTTGTTCCAGTAGTAACGCAGTACAAAATGTGGGAGGGAGCTTGCTCCCGATTGCAGTGAAACAGTCACCGATTGTAGCGACTGTGCCACCGCTATCGGGAGCAAGCCCCCTCCCACATTTTTTTGTGCGCGGCATTCCATGGCGAAGGCCAAATTCCGGGCATAAAAAAACCCCGCTTTTAAGGGCGGGGTCTTTTCGACTGAGTCAGTACAAGTTAGATAACTTGAACTTCTTCAGCTTGCATGCCTTTCTGACCGCGGGTAGCGATAAAAGAAACCTGTTGGCCTTCTTTCAGGCTTTTGAAGCCGTCGGATTGGATAGCTTTGAAGTGAACGAACAGGTCGTCACCGGATTGTGGAGTGATGAAGCCGAAGCCTTTTTCATCGTTGAACCACTTAACGGTACCAGTTTGGCGATTAGACATGGTGTAACTCCTTGAACAAAGTTAACTGCGACTCAGGAAAAGCCCTGGCCGAGACTGAGTGCAAAGAGCAGGAAAAATTCTTGGAGATGGTTGGATCGAAATTCAACATATCGTGTAGAGATTCTCAGTGACACAAGCAACACAGTGACGCCACCTTAACTGTTTTTCCGGGACGTGCCAATGGTATTTCCACAGGTTTCTATAAATTCGTGACTGGCGGCGGTATTTACAGCGCGCTCTTGCGGCAGTCAGAGCCCGCCCCCGCTGGCTGTGGCCTGCAGCCACGCGCGCAGCCGCGAAGAAATGCCCCGCGCCCTTTGAACCCCATCGCCGGCCCCGGTAAGATGCCCCACAGCCTTTTTTCTACCTCGCTATTCAGGACACCCGCCATGAGCATCAAATCGGACAAGTGGATTCGCCGCATGGCGCAAGAGCACGGCATGATCGAACCCTTCGTCGAGCGCCAGATCCGTGGCGAAGGCAATGACCGCGTGATCTCGTACGGTGTTTCCAGCTACGGCTACGACGTGCGTTGCGCCGACGAATTCAAGGTGTTCACCAACATCAATTCGGCCACTGTCGACCCAAAGAACTTCGACGAAAAGAGCTTCGTCGATATCAAGAGCGACGTGTGCATCATCCCGCCCAACTCTTTCGCGCTGGCGCGTACCGTGGAGTTCTTCCGTATCCCCCGCGATGTGTTGACCATCTGCCTGGGCAAAAGCACCTACGCGCGTTGCGGCATTATCGTCAACGTGACGCCGCTTGAGCCGGAGTGGGAAGGCCATGTGACCCTGGAGTTCTCCAACACCACCACGCTGCCGGCGAAAATCTACGCAAATGAAGGTGTCGCGCAGATGCTGTTCCTGCAGTCCGATGAGGCCTGTGAAGTGTCCTACAAGGACCGTGGCGGCAAGTACCAGGGCCAGCGTGGCGTCACTCTCCCACGCGCTTGATCGAAAGGTCTTACACGTTAAGGGAATTAGTCTGCAAGAAGTGACTCTATTGGGTGTACTGCCTCGGTGCGTGTAAAGCGCGCCGAGCCACGCTTGAGGAGTACCTTATGAAGATTGACCCGCGAATCAGCGCTGAACTTGCCCGGCTTGAACCCAACCAGATTGGTGTTTTAGCCTGGTCCCTGATGGCCAACCCTGCTCACGCGGGTGGCATTCCCGGCCAACCTGAACCGGATTATCCCCAGCCGACCGAGCCAGGCGAGCCTGTCCTCCCGGATGAGCCACCGCCCGCACCGGTCGCCTGATAGATGCGCGGCCAGTCAGTGCCTCACTGAACGGGCCATACCTCGTGATCGCCGATCACAAACAGTCGGCGATCAACGTCCTGCTCAACCGCATAGCCGCCAGTAAATGCGCCGAAGGCCGGCAGAAGGCTGACCTGCGTGCCTATCAGAAAGCACGGCAGGCGCAGGCTTTGCCGGCCCTTGCCGCGCAATCGATACACCGGATGCACATGCCCCGCCAGCACGTGGTGGCTGGGATGGGCGTCCGGTTCGTGTTGCAGAGCGAAGGGGCCCATCAGAAGCGGTTCGGTGACCACCTCAATACGTAGATCTGCAGGTGGATCGCCTGCACGTTTATCGTGATTGCCGCGAATCAGCGTCATGGCCAGATCAGGCGTGCGATCACGCCAGGCCCTTAAGGTGCCCAGTGTTCCGCTGGCGTGGGAGCCGGGGCCATGCAGAAAATCACCCAGAAAGATCACCTGTTCGCAGGCAAACCCGCTTAGCACACGGTCAAGCCTGTGCAGATTGGCCGTGGTGGTCCCTTGCGGCACCGGTTGCCCGAGGCTGCGGTAGGCCGATGCCTTGCCAAAATGCGCGTCGGCAATCAGCAGTGTACGGCGGGCGGGCCAGTACACGGCCTTGTCCGCCAGCAGCCAGAGTTCTTCCCCCTCAAGCGTGACTGAGCAATACATCAACGTTTCCCGTTATCCGCGACTTTTTCCAGGTCCTTGACCATCCGCGCAATGCGCTCCGACAGTTTTTCCGAACTCATGCTCTCGCGCATCCGTTCCACCAGCAGCGGAAAGGCGAGCGGGGTAGGCCGCTCAATCATATGCAGGTCGCGTTTGAGCGACGACAGATGCAGCAACGTCTCTTCCAGCCGTCGAATATCCAACTCATCACGCAGGACTTCTTCCCCGGCCTGGGTCAGCAGCAGGTTGTGCGGATCGTATTGCTTGAACACCTCGAAAAACAAACCGCTGGAGGCCTGCACCTGCCGGGTACTCTTCGGCGCTCCCGGGTATCCGGCAAACACCAGCCCGGCAATCCGCGCGATCTCGCGAAAGCGGCGCAGCGCCAGTTCCCCTGCATTCAGGCTTGCGGCGACGTCCGCCAGCAGATGCTCCGGGCTCAGCAGGGCCTCGTTCAATAGACGTGGCCAGTGCACCTCGGTGGCGCTCAGCAGCTCCAGCCCGTAATCGTTCACCGCAATCGAAAACGTCACCGGCTGTTGCTGGCTGACCCGCCATGCCAGCAGGCTTGCCAGTCCCAGGTGCACCTGACGGCCGGCGAAAGGGTAGAGAAACAGATGCCAGCCCTCGCGCGACTTCAGCGCTTCGGCCAGCAGGTGATCGTGGGTGGGCAGGCCCGACCAGCGCAATTGCGTTTGCAGCAACGGTTGCACCGCTTGCATCTCCGGGCCGTCGAAGCGCCCATGCGCCGCCGCGTCAAAGCGTTCGACCACCGCCTGCGCCAGCTCGTTGGAAAGCGGCATGCGCCCGCCATTCCAGCGCGGCACGGCGGCTTTTTTCGCGGTGCTGCGGCGCACGTAGGCGGTCATGTTCTCCACGCGCACCAGTTCCAGCAAGCGGCCGGCAAACAGAAACCCGTCCCCCGGCTTGAGCCGCGCAATAAAACCTTCCTCGACACTGCCCAGATTCTTGCCGCCGCCGCCCTTGCTCCAGTATTTGAGATGGATACTCGCATCGCTGACGATAGTGCCCACGCTCATGCGATGACGCCGCGCCAGGCGCGCATCGGGCACGCGCCAGATGCCATGTTCGTCCGGTTCCACGCGGCGGTAATCCGGGTAGGCGGTCAGCGACAGGCCGCCGTGGCGCACAAAGCCCAGCGCCCAGGCCCAGTCCTCCTCCGTGAGTTCGCGGTACGCCCAGGCAGCGCGAACTTCCGCCAGCAAGGCATCTGGCGTAAAGCCGCCGCCCAAGGCCATGCTCACCAGGTGTTGTACGAGTACATCCAATGGCTTGTGGGGCGATTCCCGCGCCTCGATGCGCCGTTCGGCGATTGCATCCTGCGCCGCCGCGGCCTCGACCAGCTCCAGGATATGGGTCGGTACCAGCGTCACCCGTGACGGCCGCCCCGGCGCATGGCCGGAGCGCCCGGCGCGTTGCATCAGGCGCGCCACGCCTTTGGCCGAGCCGATCTGCAGCACGCGCTCCACCGGTAAAAAGTCCACGCCCAGGTCCAGGCTCGACGTACACACCACGGCCTTGAGCTGCCCGTCTTTCAAGGCGCGCTCCACCCAGTCACGGGTTTCCCGCGACAGTGAGCCGTGGTGCAGGGCGATCAAACCGGCCCAGTCCGGCCGCGCGTCCAGCAAGGCCTGGTACCAGATCTCCGATTGCGCACGGGTATTGGTGAACACCAGGCAACTGCTGCTCGAGTCCACTTCGGCCACCACTTGCGGCAGCATTTTCAAGCCAATATGCCCGGCCCATGGGAAACGTTCGGTGACGGGCGGCAACAGCGTGTCAATGATCAATTGCTTGGCAGTCTGCCCCTGCACATTGATCCCATCGCCCTGTGGGACCAAAACCTCCAGCGCGTGGGCCTGATTGCCCAGGGTCGCGGAAATGCCCCACACCATCAATTCAGGGTGCCAGCGCCGCAAGCGGGCCAACGCCAATTGCAGCTGCACGCCGCGCTTGTTGCCGATCAATTCATGCCATTCATCCACGATCACCATGCGCAAGTGTCCCAGGCTGGCCTCGCTGTCGGCGCGGGCGAGCATCAGGGTCAGGCTTTCCGGGGTGGTGACCAGCGCAGTGGGCTGGCGGCGGGTCTGGCGGGCACGTTCGCTGTTGCTGGTATCGCCGGTGCGCAGGCCGACGCTCCAGGGAATCTGCAAGTCAGCAAGCGGTGCTTCGAGGGCGCGGGCGGTGTCGGCGGCCAGCGCACGCATGGGGGTGATCCACAGCACGCTCAATGGTTCGGCCGGCGGCTTGCGTTTACCGGTGGCCGGCGGACGGGTGATGGCCAGGCGGTTGAGCGCGGCAAACCACAAGGCGTAGGTCTTGCCGGCTCCAGTGCTGGCGTGCAACAGGCCGGACCGGCCCTGCTTGACCGCCGCCCACACGTCTTTCTGAAACGCGAAGGGCTTCCAACCCTTGGCGGCGAACCATTGCCTGGCGAAGTCGTGGGGTTTTGCCATGCGGCAGCTGACGTCCTGAAGGGTCTATTCCACAGACCCTTCGCGCGGCATAAAGGTTTACTTCAAGTTGCCACTCAAAAATTGCTGCAGACGCTCGCTCTGCGGATTGCCCAGCACCGCGTCCGGCGTGCCTTCCTCTTCCACTCGTCCCTGATGCAGGAACAGCACCTGGCTCGATACCTTGCGCGCAAAACTCATTTCGTGAGTCACCATGATCATGGTGCGGCCTTCCTCGGCCAGGCCCTGGATCACCTTGAGCACTTCGCCCACCAGTTCGGGGTCGAGGGCCGAGGTGGGTTCGTCGAACAGCATCACTTCCGGTTCCATGGCCAGGGCGCGGGCGATGGCCACTCGCTGTTGCTGGCCGCCGGAGAGGAAGGCCGGGTATTGATCGGCCACCCGCGCCGGCAGGCCGACCTTGTCCAGGTAGCGGCGGGCACGCTCTTCGGCGTCCTTTTTGCTGCAACCCAGCACCCGGCGCGGGGCCATGGTGATGTTTTCCAGCACGCTCATGTGGCTCCACAGGTTGAAGTGCTGAAACACCATCGCCAGCCGCGTGCGCAGGCGCTGCAACTCGGCGTCGTCGGCCACGCGCATGCCGTGGCGGTCACTGACCATGCGGATCGCCTTGCCATCCAGGGTCATGGCGCCGTCGTCGGGGGTTTCCAGAAAGTTGATGCAGCGCAAAAACGTGCTCTTGCCCGAGCCGCTGGCGCCGATCAGGCTGATCACGTCACCGGTATTGGCCTTGAGCGTGACGCCTTTGAGCACTTGATTGTCGCCATAGCTTTTATGCAGGCCTTCAACGGTCAGTTTGTACATGGGGCGTGCATCCTCAAGGCGAAAGTAGATAGCCGCTGCGGTAGGCCTGTGCGCCTGCGACATGGCCGATAACCATCCCGGCAGTGGCCATGCGGCGCAGCGAACGGGCGTAAAGCAGGCCTGCGTGCCGGCAGTGCACGGGCGTTACGCGGTCGGTAATGGGGTCGATGATCTCGGCGATCCGTTGCCCGGCGTGCAGGTATTCCCCCGGCAGGGCGCTGTACACCAGCAAGCCGCCCACTGGCGTGGCCACCGGCTCCACGCCCGCCAGCGGGGTGGCCGGGTAGGGCAGGTCGGGCAGCGGCGGCGCCTGGCCGGCAATTGCACCGAAGTGAATCAGGTAGTCGATGATCGCCTGGCAGTCGAGGCTGGCCAGGCCATGGTTGACGTCACCCTGGCCGCGCAGCTCGACGGTGACTGCAAAACTGCCCATGGGCAGCGGGAAGCGCTCGCCGAAGCGTTGCTGCAACTGCCACCACACCAGCGTGAAACACTCGTCGAAGGACTGCCCGCCCGAGTCGGTGGCCAGCAGGTTGGCTTCGCTGCCGATATAGCGTGCCAACGGCTCCACCTGCGGCCAGGCCTCGGGCGTGGTGTACAGGTGCGCCACGGCTTCGAAGTCGCAATGCAGGTCCAGCACCATGTCGGCATCGCAGGCCAGGCGTTGCAGCACCAAACGTTGGGACTGCAACTGAGTGTCGGCGGTTTGCTCGGCCAGGGCGCCTGACAGCGCGGTGCGCACCCGCTCCACATTGCGCCGGGGATCGTCGTCCAGCAGTGCCTCCACCTGGTCGCCGACCTGCGCACTGAGGTCGACAAAATGGCGATTGAAGTTCTGCCCGCTTTCCAGCTCGTAGCGTCCCAGCGGGGTGTCCATCAACACTTGTTCCAGGCCGACCGGATTGGCGATGGGCACCAGCACGATTTCGCTGCGCAGGCGCCCGGCTGCCGCCAGCTCGGCCAGGCGCTGTTTCAGATGCCAGGCCACCAGCATGCCCGGCAGCTCATCAGCGTGCAGCGACGACTGGATGTAGATTTTGCCGGCGGCCTGTTCCGGGCCGAAGTGAAAACTGTGAATCTGCCGCGCCGTGCCGGGCACCGGCGCGATCAGATCATGTACCTGATGACGCATGAACACTCCTTAGCGGCTCGGCCCGAGGAAGGCCAGCCAGCGACGCTCCGCCAGTCGAAACAGACCGACCAGGGCGAAGGTCACCGTCAGATAGATCAGCGCGGCGATGCCGAACGATTGAAAGGTCATGTAGGTGGCCGAGTTGGCGTCCCGTGCGACTTTGAGAATGTCCGGCACGGTTGCGGTAAACGCCACGGTGGTCGAGTGCAGCATCAAAATCACTTCGTTGCTGTAGTAAGGCAGCGAACGGCGCAGGGCCGACGGCATGATCACATAGGCATACAGCTTCCAGCCGCTTAGGCCATAGGCCTTGGCCGCCTCCACTTCACCGTGGGCCATGCTGCGAATGGCGCCGGCGAAAATCTCGGTGGTGTACGCGCAGGTGTTGAGGGCGAAGGCGAGGATGGTGCAGTTCATCGCATCGCGAAAGAACGCCCCCAGCAGCGGCTGCTCGCGTACCGCCGCGATGCTGTAGATACCGGTGTAGCAGATCAGCAACTGGATATAGAGCGGCGTGCCACGAAACAGATAGGTGTAGAACTGCACCGGCCAGCGCACCCGGCGTTTGGGCGACACCCGCGCGATGGACAGCGGGATCGACACGATAAACCCGATGACCAGCGCCGCGCTCAGCAGCCATAGGGTCATGGCCAGCCCGGTGATGTGCTGGCCGTCGCTATAAAGGAAGGGACGCCAGTATTCCTGCAGGAGCTCGATCATCGCACTGCCTCCCGTGAGCCTGCCGAGTAGCGCCGTTCAAGCCGGCGCAGGACGAAATTGGACGCGCTGGTGATCAGCAGGTAGATCAACGCGGCGATGACCAGAAAATAGAACAGTTGATACGTGCTCTTGCCGGCATCCTGGGCGGCCTTGACCAGGTCGGCCAGGCCGATGATCGACACCAGCGCCGTGGCCTTGAGCATCACCATCCAGTTATTGCCGATGCCCGGCAGGGCAAAACGCATCATCTGCGGGAAGGTCACGTAGCGAAAGCGTTGCCCGCGCTTGAGCCCGTAGGCGGTCGCGGCTTCCAGTTGGCCACGGGGCACGGCGAGGATCGCGCCGCGAAACGTCTCGGTGAAGTACGCACCGTAGATAAAGCCCAGGGTGATGACCCCGGCGCTGAATGGGTCGATCTCGATGTAGTCCCATTCCATGAAGTCTGTAAAACCGGTCAGCCAGATTTGCAGGCTGTAGAAAATCAGCAGCATCAGCACCAGGTCGGGCACGCCGCGAATCAGGGTGGTGTAAAGCTGGGCGGGAATGCGCAGCAGGCGCAGGCTGGACAATTTGGCACTGGCACCGAGCAGGCCCAGCAGGACGCTGACGGCCAGGGAAGCGACCGACAACTTGATGGTCATCCACGTACCTTGCAGCAACAGCGGGCCGAACCCTTTCAAGCTGAAGGCAGTCAGCCCCAGGGTGTTCAGAAGATCTTCAAACATGAATTCAGGACCTATGGCGATAAAAAAGCGCCCACCGCAAAGCGATGGGCGCCAGCGTGTTATTTACCGCTGTACAGGTTCAGGTCGCCGAAGTGTTTCTTCTGGATGGTGGCGTAGGTGCCATCATCGTGTAACGCTTTGATACCTTTATCGAGCAGGGCCTTGAGGTCTTTGTTACCTTTTTTGATACCGATCGCGGTTTTCGACGGCAGCAACGGGTCGTCGATGGCGGCGCTGACTTCGTAACCGGCGCCGGCCGGCGACTTCAGAAAGCCCAGTTCGGCTTGCAGCATGTCCTGCACCGAAGCGTCCAGACGACCGGAGGTCAGGTCGGCGTACACCTGGTCCTGGTTGGCGTAGGCCTTGGTGGTCACACCGGCCTTATCCAGTACGGCCTTGGCGTAGGCTTCCTGGATGGTGCCCTGCTCGTAGCCCACGGATTTGCCCTTGAGGGATTCCGGCGTAGAGAACCCTGCGCCTTTCTTGAACACCAGGGAGGTCGGGCCCGAGAACAGCTCATTGGAGAAGTCGATCGCCTTTTCACGGGCTGCAGTCACGGTCATCGACGAAATCACGCCATCGAACTTGTTGGCGTTGAGGCCCGGGATCATGCCGTCAAAATCGCTTTCGACCCATTTGCACTTGACCTTCAGTTCCGCGCAGATCGCGTTGCCCAGGTCGATATCAAAGCCCACCAGGCTGCCATCGGCGGCCTTGGATTCAAACGGCGCGTAGGAGGGATCCACACCAAAACGCAATTCCTTGTATTCCTTGGCCGTGGCTACACCGGCGGCCATGCACAGGGCCAGTGCAGAAAGGGTCAGCAATGCTTTTTTCATTAGGTAATCCCTGGAAACCAAGATAAGCGCTTGTGGCGCGTTTAGGACTGTTACTGAACGGTGTCAGACGGCTCTCAAGTAGCAATTTCTGCACCATAGTTCCGAATGAGCGTTTTAAAAGGCAAGGCGAGGGCGTTGGGAGTGTAGGCGATGCCCAAAAATGGGCATCGAAAATACCGTGCACTCATTCGGACCATTAACGAGCATCAAATTGTGGGAGGGGCTTGCTCCCACAGGGATTTGTATCAGGCGAGGAGGTCCTGCAGGGTGGCCAGGTTATCGGCTTCCTCCACCGCCTTGTCCTGGCGCCAGCGCAGCATCCGTGGAAATCTCACCGCAATCCCGCTCTTGTGCCGCTTGGACAGGGCAATACCTTCAAACCCCAACTCGAACACCATGCTCGGCGTCACGCTGCTGACCGGGCCGAATTTTTCCACGGTGGTCTTGCGCACGATGGCGTCGACCTTGCGCATTTCTTCGTCGGTCAGTCCCGAATAGGCCTTGGCAAACGGCACCAGCGTGCGCTCGGTGCCGGGCGGCCCGTCCCACACGGCGAAGGTGTAGTCGCTGTACAGACTGGCGCGGCGGCCGTGGCCGCGTTGGGCGTAGATCAAAACGGCATCGACGCTGAACGGATCGACTTTCCACTTCCACCACAGGCCCATGTCCTTGGTGCGGCCAACGCCGTAGAGGCCTTTGCGATCCTTGAGCATCATGCCTTCCACGCCAAGACTGCGCGAAGCTTCACGCTGTTCGGCCAGTGCTTCCCAGGTGTCGGCCTGCAACAACGGCGAGGGCAGCAGCACGGGCTGGTCGCACGCGCGGATGACCTGTTCGAGTTGCGCGCGGCGTTCGGCCTGGACATGGTTGCGCCAGTCTTCGCCCTGATATTCCAGCAGGTCGTAGGCGAGTACCGCGACCGGGGCATCCTCCAGGACTTTTTTGCTCAACGTCTTGCGACCAATGCGCTGCTGCAGCAGGGCAAAGGGTTGCACCGCGCCTTTCCACACCACAATCTCGCCGTCGATCACCGTGCCGTCCGGCAGGCCGCTGACCAGGCTGTGCAGCTCGGGAAAGCGCTCGGTCACCAGCTCCTCACCTCGCGACCAGATCCACAAACGGCCTTCGCGCTTGACCAGTTGTGCGCGGATGCCGTCCCACTTCCATTCCACTTGCCAGTCATTCGGCGAGCCGAGCAGCGTGTCGAATTGCTCGACCGGCTGCGACAGGCCATGGGCCAGAAAAAACGGATAGGGCTGCCCGCCGCGTTGCGCGTGTTCGTCGGATGATTCAGGCGCAATCAGCTTGAGGTAGCCTTCGGCCGTAGGACGATTGGACAAATCGGTGTAGCCCACCAGCCGCTGCGCCACGCGCTTGCTGTCCAGATCGGCCATGGCGGCAAGGGCACGGGTGACCAGTAGCTTGGACACGCCGACGCGAAAGCTGCCGGTGATCAGCTTGATGCACACCATCAGGCTGGGCTGGTCCAGCTGTGTCCACAGCGCGGGCAGGCGTTCGGCCAGGTCCATTGGCGACAGGCCGCGCAGGGGCAACAGTTTTTCTTCCAGCCAAACGGCCAGGCCATCCTGCGAGGTGTAGGTGGATTCGGGCAATAGCAGGGAAATGGTCTCGGCCAGGTCCCCGACCGATTGGTAGCTCTCTTCGAACAGCCAGGCTTCGATGCCTGACGCTTGCGTGGCCATGTCCCTTAAAAGGCGCGTCGGCACCAGTTGCCGGGGTCGGCCACCGGATAAAAAGTACACCGCCCAGGCGGCATCCTCTGGCGGCGCCTGCAGGAAGTACGCTTGCAATGCAGCCAGCTTGGCATTGCTGGAGGTGGTGGCGTCGAGGTTGGCGTACAGCTCGGCGAAGGCCTTCATGCGGTGGCCTCTTCTTCGTCGTCACCGTATTCGGTGGTGAAGCCCTGGGCGTCCAGGCCTTTTTCCCGCAGGTGGCGCACCAATACACCCACCGAGCCGTGGGTGACCATCACCCGTTCGGCGCCGGTTTGCTCGATGGCCCACAGCAAGCCCGGCCAATCGGCGTGGTCGGACAGCACAAACCCCCGGTCTACGCCGCGCCGCCGCCGTGTGCCGCGCAGGCGCATCCAGCCGCTGGCGAAGGCGTCGCTGTAGTCGCCAAAGCGCTTGATCCAGCTGCTGCCGCCAGCCGATGGCGGAGCAATGATCAGCGCCTTGCGCAACAGCGGGTCGGTTTTTTTGAAGTCACCTGCGTAAAGGGTTTCGGGAATGTAAATGCCGGCCTCGCGGTACACCCGGTTCAAGGGCTCGACGGCGCCATGGCTGAGGATCGGGCCGATGCTCGCGTCAATGCCGTGCAGAATGCGCTGGGCCTTGCCGAAGGAATAACAGAACAGCACGCTGGCCTTGCCGGCGGCGACGTTGGCCTGCCACCAGTCGTTGATGCCGGCGAAGATCTGCGCCTGGGGCTGCCAGCGGTAGATCGGCAGGCCGAAGGTGGATTCGGTGATGAACGTGTGGCAGCGCACCGGTTCGAACGGCGCGCAGGTGCCGTCGGGTTCGACCTTGTAATCGCCGGATGCGACCCAGACTTCACCCTGGTATTCGAGGCGCACCTGGGCCGAGCCGAGTACGTGCCCGGCCGGATGAAAACTCAGGGTGACGCCGTGGTGCACCAGCCGTTCGCCGTAGGCCAGGGTTTGCAGGTTGATGTCCTGGCCCAGGCGCGAGCGCAGAATGCCTTCGCCGGGCGCCGCAGCCAGGTAATGCTGGTTGCCGGTGCGGGCGTGGTCGCCATGGGCATGGGTGATGACGGAGCGTTCCACCGGGCGCCAGGGGTCGATGTAGAAATCTCCGGCGGGGCAGTAGAGGCCTTCGGGGCGGGCGATGACAAGGTCCATGGGGTGACCGGGGAGGTGGGCTTGTCTATTTTGAGGCGGGGGCGCGCGGGTAAGTTCTATCTGAATGCATGGGGTTCAACGGTGGGAGGGGGCTTGCTCCCGATAGCGGTGGATCAGTCAATAAATGCAGTGACTGACACTTTGCTATCGGGAGCAGGCCCCCTCCCACATGGTGACTCGGTTTCTTCAGTTTCCGGGTTACTTGCCAGGCGTCAGGGTGAGCCGGTTTTTGCCATACACCTTTTCGAAGTTCTGCGGCTGCATCGGGAAGCTCAGGTACTGCGCCTTGAGCGCCGGGTCGATGCCATTGGCATAGTCGGGGCTGGCCGGGTTGCCGGACTGGCCGCTGCCGCCCTGGCCCAGCATCGGTTCCACCTGACCGAAGTCGACAATCATGCGCAGTGCCGGCACCTGCGTGGTGTCGAAACTCTGGCCCCAGCTGTACGGCGCCGGGTTCAGGGTGTTGTGGTCGCCACCACTGGCAAACGGGCCACGGATGACCTGGCCACTGGTGCTCTTCCAGGTGGTGCTGTGCAGTTTGCCCCACTGCCAGGCCTTGTGATCAGTGCCCAGTTGGCTGTCGCCGGCGCTGATCGCGGCGGCGAGGCTGCGGGCAAGGATAGTGGGCTTGTCTTCTTTTTGCGCCGTGCGCACATCGTCCCAGAACGGACTGTCTTCGCGGCCCAGCAGGTGGTCGGCGTTGGCCGAGTAAGAGAGGTTGGCATTGCTGACAAAGGCTTTCCAACTGGCGCTGGTGTCCGGGCCGAGTTCGTCGAGGAAGATCTGCCGCGTACTCTCTTGCAGGAACAGCTCGTAGACCGCCGCGTCGGCGGAGGATGGCGCAAGGCGCCCATCGAACGCCATCAGGCGGCCCAGCGCTTCACGCGCCTTGGCCTGTTCGGCCGCAGGCAGCGCAGCAATCGCCTGTTTCAAGGGCTGGGCCATGCCTGGCGCCTGGAACATGGTCTTGAGCTTGGCGGCGAATGGGGTGGTCTGGTCGTACTGCATGGCGATCATGCTGCGGCTGTCATGCTTGCCGGCGTTGGCCAGTTGCGCCAGGCGCTCGCTGCGCTCCGGTGCGTCCCAGGAATTGGACAGTTGCATGCCATAGCCACGCGGCGCGGTGCGCTGGTTGGCGGTGCCGATCCAGCCCTGGACCGGGTCCTGGTCATAAGGGTGCAGCATCGCGTCGGCGTAGCCGTCCCAGTCAAAGCGCGTGTCCCAGCCCGGCGAGGGCAGCAGGCCTTCGCCTTCGCGGCGGTTGGGGAAGCGGCCGGTGACCTGCCAGCCAATGCTGCTGGCGTCGGCGAACACCATGTTCAGCGCAATCGCGCGGATTTCGCGGGTGGCGTCCGACGCCTTGCCGATGTTTTGTGCGCGGGACAGGTCGAAGAACGCATCCAGGCTCTTGTCGTCCTTGAGGTCGGCCGTTTGCAGGGCCAGGCCAAAACCACTGGTGAGTGCCTGGCTGCTGTTGAGCAGGGCTCCGTGGCGGGTTTCGTACACCACTTCACGAATCGAGCCACGGCCCTTGATGAAGAACGTTTCGTTACGCACGCCGGCCGGCAGCCACTTGCCGTTGTTCTCGTAGTACAACGCGCTGCCCTGGCGTTTGACCTTCTCCAGGAACAGGTCCTGAGTGTCGCCCTTGACCGTGCTCATGCTCCACGCCACTTTGCCGTTGAAACCGGACAACAGAGTCGGCAGGCCGGCAATCGAGGCGCCCGCGGCCTGGTATTTCGGCGCGCGGATCTGCACGTAGCTCCACGGCGACGGCGCTTGCGGCTGGGCCGCGAGGTCGTTGGCCAACAGGCTCTTGCCGCTGCGGCTGCGTTGCGGGCCGATTGCCCAGTTGCTCGAGGTGGTCACCGCCAGCGCATTGAGCGTGCTCAGTTGCTGGCTGACCGTGTCCAGCCCGGCGAGGCCGGTGATCTGGCTGAGGTTCACGCCCTTGAGCTTCTCTGCCTCGGCCAGCGGGATGGGTTCGTCCGGCGCGCTGGGGGTGAGCCAGGCGAGTTTGTCGACGCCGACTTTTTGCGCCAGCACCAGCGAGGATAGCTCCTCCTGCAGGTTGGCCGACTCGCTGAAATTGAGCAGGCAGAACAACAGTGCCGAATCTTCCGGCTTCCAGTATTCGGGCTTGTAGCCGGTCTGGGCCAGGTCCGGCGGCAGCTTGTCGCGGTAGCGGAACAGGTAGGCATTGACCCCGCGCGCATACACTTCGAAGAAGCGCTTGAGGCGTGGGCTCGATGCGTTATACAGCTCGCCGGCGCTTTTTTTCAGGTTGACGGCGCGCATCAAGCGGTCGACATCCAGCACGTCAGGGCCGGCCATTTCCGCCAGACGGCCCTGGGCCAGCAGGCGCAGGGTGACCATCTGGGTGATGCGGTCGCTGGCGTGCACATAGCCGAGGCTGAACAGCGCATCGTGGAAGGTATTGCTCTCGATCAGCGGCATGCCCTGGGCGTTGCGGCGTATCGACACATTCTGGGCCAGGCCTTTGAGCGGCTGCACGCCGGCAACGGGCGGCAGGGTGTCCTGGGTGCTCTGGAGCTGGCAACCGGCCAGGCTTAACGCACTGGCCACTGCCGCGGCAACGCCGAACCGGGGAAGAAAACGTAAGAGGGCTGGCGAGGCCATGGCAAAGCTCCTGCGGGGGTAGTTTTGGGTAAAACATCGCACATCAACGTGGGAGGGGGCTGGTGCCCGATGGCTGAGTACCAGTCGCTGCATCTGTTGACTGGTCCACCGCCATCGGGCGCAAGCCCCCTCCCACCTTTACAGCTTCAGGGTGACTTACACCCCGTGGCACTTCTTGAATTTTTTCTCGCTGCCGCAGGGGCAGGGATCGTTGCGGCCAACGTCCTTCAATGCATTGCGCACCGGCTCCTGATGAGCGTGGCCGCAATTGGGGCCGTGGACATGGCCGTGGTCGTGATCATGGTGCTCGTGATCGTGGTTGCAGTCAGGACCATGGACATGGGGTTGCTGAGTCATCGATGTCGCTCCGGAATAAAATCGCCGGGGATTATCTCGCCATTGTGGGCCACCTGCACGTCATTACCGATGAACAAGCCGGTTTTCAGCTCGCCCTCCAGGCGATAGGGCACGGGCCGGTCGGGGTTTTTGAGCATATGCACCACCTCGCGGATCTGCGGCCAGAGGTTGGTGCGCACCGACACCCTGAACACCGCATGGCTGCGCGGCGCCACGGTGAGCCATTCGTTGGACTCGCCTTCGGTCAACACGAAGTCGCCCAGGCTGACCTTGTAGATCAGGCCGCGCACGGTGAGGTCGGCGTCGTCGCGGTTGTCCACGCGAAAATACAGCCTGAATTTCTGCTCCAGCAACTTGGCGCGTACCACTTCGACCTTGACCAGCGAGACGTGAGGCGGCGGCGAATCGTCCTCGAACCACGAGGCGCAGCCGGTAAGACCCAGGGTCAACGCCAGCATCAAGCTGAATATACGAAGCATGGCGTGTCCCTGTTCTGGTGGTGTTAGAGGTAGCCTGCGCAACATTTCTTGAATTTTTGTCCGCTGCCGCACAGGCACGGATCATTGCGCCCGACCTTCACCTCAACGGTGGGATCGATGAAGTACCAACGCCCGTCATTCTGTACGAAAGAAGACTGTTCGCGGTGACTATGTTCACCCGTGCTGTCATGCCAGCGAGCGGTAAAGGTCACAAAGGCATGTTCCGGCTGGCCGCCGAGCACCTCGGAACGCTCCACCTCAAGCCCCAGCCAGGTGCTCTGCGCGCTCCAGGCAGCGATGGCGGCGCGGTCGAGGCCGGGTTGCTGGGCCGGCAGCGTGGTCGCCACCAGGTAATCGACCAGGCCCAGCACATAGGCGCTGTAGCGCGAGCGCATCAGCGCGCTGGCGCAGGGAGCCGGGTGGCCGTTGTGGTAATGGCCGCAGCAGGCATCCAGCAGGTTGCCACTGCCGCAGGGGCAAATGGGTGTGCTCATGGGTTACCACCAATACTTTCCGAAATTTTCCGGGTTGGCCCAGAAGCGGGCATTGAGCCAGTCCGGCACCTGTTTATAGTCAAGCAGATCGTAGGTGAACAGCGTCAGCACTTGTTCGTCGCGCTGGAAGCGCTCGCCGGCCTGCAGGGCCAAAGAGAAGAAGTCGGTGTCTCTCCAGCCGCAGGCATCGAGGTCTGCCAGCACTGCGATGCGACTGGCATTGAGGTTGCGGATGCCGCCGAGCAGCGTCAGGCCCTGTGGCTTGGAAAGGTGTTCCAGGCAATCGACCGCCAGCGCCAGGTCAAAGCGCTGCGCCGCCAGGTGCGCAGGCAGCGGACCGGGTTCGGCGACGGCGATAAACGTGTCGGGGTGCGCCTGTTTAAACGCCTCCAGCGCCGGAAACCGGCTGGCGCCCAACAGCAGCAGGCGTTTGGGCTGGTGCAGGTCGAGCAGGGCGGCCAAGGCTTGCTGGGGGGTATGGGCAGAAATACCGGCGGTCATCACAGATCCTCACATCAGAGCCGTAGAGACTAGCGCGGCTGCGCCCGCGGGCCTAGAGCCAGGGAGACAGAAAAAACGCTGCTGAAGTTTTTTGATGCTTCACTGGCAAATAGCCTGCAGAAGTCGTTACTGTGGCCCGGATAACAATTTGAAAAGAGTCAGGAGCCCCATGATGCGTAAGGTTTTTCTGTTGGCCCTGTTGGTCAGCCCCATTGCCCTGGCCCAGAGCGTCAGTGTCGAAACCAACTCATTGATGCGCCTGCCCAGCAGCACCAGCGTGTTGCAACTCGAGCGCCTGGACGTAGCGGATTACGGCACTTTGCTGATTCCGGCGACGATCAGCCAGGTGACGGTGGATGAACTGCACCTGGGCCGCGAAGCACGCATCGCCATCGTGCCGGGCAATAGCGCCCTGCAGTTGCAGGTGCGCCAGGCTCAGTTGGAACATGGCAGCCAGATCACCTCGCGCGGAGCCCCGGGCACCCATGAAAAACCAGCCAGGGCAGGGCGCGATCTCACGTTGCGGATCAATTCGCTGACGGCTGAAACGTTGTTGGTGGACGCCCGTGGCGGCGCCGGAGCCCAGGGTTATGCCGGGCTCGATGGCGCCAATGGTGAAGACCCGGGTTGCACCTGGGGTTCGGCCGGCCGCGGTTTCAACGGTGATAACGGCGGCGACGGTTTGCCGGGTGCAGCAGGGGCGACGGTGCGGGTTGAACTGCCGCAGGACTTCCCGGCCGAGAGCATCAAGGTCTGGGTCGATGGCGGGCCTGGTGGCTTGGCCGGTACTGCGGGTAAACCCGGCAAGGGCGGGCAATCGAAGGGATGCGTGGTGTACCGCGCCGATGGCGGCGACAAGGGCCGGCCTGGTTTGGAAGGGCAGCCGGGGCCGGCCGGGCCTGCGGGGTCTGTGACCCTCCAGCGGCTGTGAGTTGCCTGGCCTGATGCTATCGGGAGCAAGCTCCCTCCCACATGTTGAACTGTGAATACCTTCAAATGTGGGAGGGGGCTTGCCCCCGATAGCGGATTAAAGGCCGCCTCAGAACATCGGCCGAGCCGAAGCAATCGCCACCACCACCAACCCCACAATCAAATTGATCCCCACCAGCCTGCGAATCTGCCCCAGCGCAGCAGCGCCCGCCGGCCAGTCCTCGGCCGCCACCGCCGCGCGCAATTGCGGGAACTTCAACGCCTGGATGCGGATAAACAACGCCGTCATCACCAGATACAACCCCATCATGACCTGCACGTAACGCGGCGCCGTTTCAAAGCCGCTGAAGCGCAGTTGCAGCAGTCCCACACCGCTGATCGGCAAAACCAGCACCGCCATCCATACCCACACGAAAAAACGTTGAAACACATTCGCCCACAACCTGAGTCGGGCAGGGCCCTCAAGTGCCGCCACAGCGGCGGGGCGCAGGATCATCCAGGCGAAAAACATACCGCCAACCCATATCAGGGCGGCCAGTACATGCAGGGTGTAAGCGAGGCTGAAGACGGTCATTGTGGTACTCCGTTCTGCGCGGGATTAATTAGCGGGGTATGATAGCGGCCGATCCGAACCACTGAAAATTTATCCAGCGTTTTTTGCGCCCGACTATCCATGATCAGCACTGAACTCAAAACCACGATCCAGGGCGCCTACTCGCGTTTTCTCGAAGCCAAGAGCTTGAAACCGCGCTACGGCCAGCGCCTGATGATCGCCGAAGTGGCGAAAGTCCTCGGGGATATCGACACCGACGACGAAGGTCGCCGCGAGGGTGAGCCTGCGGTCGTGGCCGTTGAAGCCGGCACCGGTACCGGCAAGACCGTGGCCTACAGCCTGGCCGCGATTCCCACGGCCAAGGCCGCCGGCAAGCGCCTGGTGATCGCCACCGCCACCGTCGCCCTGCAGGAGCAGATCGTCTACAAGGACCTGCCCGACCTCATGCGCAACAGCGGCCTGAATTTCACCTTCGCCCTGGCCAAGGGGCGCGGCCGCTACATGTGCCTGTCCAAGCTCGACGTGCTGTTGCAGGAAGGTCATGCGCAAACCGCTACCGCCTCGCTGTTCGAAGAGGAAGGCTTCAAGATCGAAGTCGATGAGGTCAGCCAGAAACTGTTCACCAGCATGATCGAGAAACTGGCCGGCAATAAATGGGACGGTGACCGCGACAGCTGGCCCACCGCCCTTGAAGATGCCGACTGGGCGCGCCTGACCACCGACCACAGCCAGTGCACCAACCGACATTGCCCCAACTTCGGCCAGTGCGCCTTCTACAAGGCCCGCGAAGGCATGGGCAAGGTCGACGTGATCGTCACCAACCACGACATGGTGCTGGCCGACCTCGCCCTGGGCGGCGGCGCCGTGCTGCCGGACCCGCGCGACACCCTCTACGTATTCGACGAAGGCCACCACCTGCCGGACAAGGCTATCGGTCACTTCGCCCATTACACGCGCCTGCGTTCCACCGCCGACTGGCTGGAAACCACCGCCAAGAACCTTACCAAGTTGCTCGCCCAGCACCCGCTGCCGGGCGACCTGGGCAAGCTGATCGAACAGGTGCCGGAGCTGGCGCGCGAGATCAAGACCCAGCAGCAGTTCATGTTCAGCGCCTGCGAGCAGGTGGCCGATTTCAAGCCCGGCGAAGACGTGGAAGGCCGTGAGCGCCCGCGCCATCGCTTCGTTGGCGGGCTGATCCCCGAGCACATGCGCGAAATGGGGATTGAACTGAAGAAGGGCTTTTCGCGCCTGACCGATCTGTTCACGCGCCTCACCGATCTGCTCAAGGAAGGCATGGACGGCGAGGTCAACATCGGCATCGCCAGCAATCAGGCCGAGGAATGGTACCCGCTGTTCGGCAGCCTGCTGTCCCGTTCCCAGGGTAACTGGGAGCTGTGGACCGCCTTCACCGTTGAAGACCCGGAAGACAACCCGCCCATGGCCCGTTGGCTGACCCTGTCGGAAAGCGGCGCGTTGTTTGATATCGAGGTCAATGCCAGCCCGATCCTCGCCGCCGAAATGCTGCGCCGCAACCTGTGGAACGTGGCGTATGGCTGCCTGGTGACCTCGGCCACGCTGACCGCCCTGGGCACCTTCGACCGTTTCCGCATGCGTGCCGGCCTGCCGAAAAAGGCGGTCACGGCCGTGGTGCCGAGCCCCTTCCATCATGCCGACGCCGGCGTGCTGCGCGTGCCGGACCTCAAGGCTGACCCGCGTGATGCGCCGGCCCACACTGCCGCAATCATCCGTGATCTGCCGGGCCTGGTTGAAGGGTCGCGCGGTACTCTGGTGCTGTTCTCCTCGCGCAAACAGATGCAGGACGTGTTCGATGGTCTGGACCGTGACTGGCGCAAGCAAGTGTTCATCCAGGGCAACCTGTCCAAGCAGGAAACCCTGAACAAGCACAAGGCGCGGGTCGATGGCGGCGATTCCAGCGTGCTGTTCGGCCTCGCCAGCTTTGCCGAAGGCGTGGACTTGCCGGGAGCCTACTGCGAGCACGTAGTGATCGCGAAGATCCCGTTTTCGGTGCCGGATGACCCGGTCGAAGCGGCACTGGCCGAATGGATCGAGGCGCGCGGCGGCAATCCGTTCATGGAAATCTCGGTGCCGGATGCTTCACTCAAGCTCGTGCAGGCCTGCGGTCGCCTGCTGCGTACCGAGGAAGACCGGGGCACCATCACGCTGCTTGATCGGCGCTTGGTCACCCAGCGCTATGGCAAGGCTATTCTGAATGCCTTGCCGCCGTTCCGGCGTGAAATTTCCTAAGCCACTGTGGGCGAATTCGCCCACTTCGTGGTCTCTGTTATCGACGTATTTCATCAGGCCATTCATCGGCCGTCTGGAGAACCTTGCTCATATGATTCGCACGCTGCCCGCTCTTTTTGCCCTGCTGTTCGCCGCGCCCTTGATGGCCGCGCCGTCCGGGCAACAAACGCTGTTCAACTTCGTGCGCCCCGCCGATGTGGTCAAGGTGGCGACCCAGGACGCCAGCCTGCCGCAGTACAACGCCGAGCAAACGGCCGAAGGCGAGGTGCTGCGCCGCATCACCTTCAGCCCTGCGGACGAACCGAGCCTGGTGCTCAGCCCCCAGAGCGGCACCTGGGACTGGTCGCAGTCCGGCGCCATGAGCCTGCGTATACAGAGCGCCATGGACTGGGCGCTGACCCTCTACGTCAAGGTGCAGAGCAGCGACGGCAAGACCCTGGTCAGCCGCATCGACCTGCCGGCCGGCCCGGCGCAGACCTTGGTGGTCCCGCTGCAGGCCAATTCGCCCTTGAGCCAGGGCATGAAGGCCGGCCCGCCGATGCCGATCAGCCTCGACGGCCAGCGCGTGTTGCTCGCCGCCAGCAGTGGAGAAATCGACCGCAGCCAGGTGGTGTCGGTGACGTTGTCGATGCTCAAGCCCAATGTCGCCCAAAGCATTCTGCTGGAGCGCTTTGGCGTGCAGGATATCGAACCGGTCATCAAGGCGGCCTATGGCGAACTGGTCGACGCCTATGGGCAGTCCACCCGTGCGCGCTGGCCGGAAAAGGTCAGCAGTGACGAGCAACTCAAGGCCGCCGCTGCCCGGGAGCAACAACAGCTCAAGGGCTGGCTGGCTGAGCGCGACACGTCCTCACTGGACACATTCGGGGGCTGGAACAAGGGGCCGGCCTTCGAGGCCAGCGGTTTTTTCCGCACCGAGAAGCGCGACGGGCGCTGGTACCTGGTGACGCCGCAGGGCCATCCGTTCTACTCGCTGGGCGTCAACACCGTGGCTGCGGACAACAACCAGACCTACGTGGGCGGTCGCGAATGGATGTTCGCTGCGCTGCCCAAGGCTGGTGAACCCTTCGACAAATATTACGGCAGCAGCGACAACCGCACCGGCAACGGCTCGGGCGAAGGCCGCAACTTCGCCTCGGGGCGCTGGTACGATTTCTACGGCGCCAACCTGCAACGTACCTACGGCAGCGAACACTTTGACCACAAGCGTTGGGTCAACCACTCCCTCGACCGCCTGCAAGCCTGGGGTTTCAACACCATTGGTAATTGGAGCGACGAGGATCTGGCCGACGCCGAACGCGTGCCGTACACCTTGCCGCTGTCGATCGTCGGCGATTACGCCAGCATCAGCACCGGCACCGACTGGTGGGGTGGCATGCCCGATCCGTTCGACCCGCGCTTCGCCATGGCCACCGAGCGCGCCGTGGCCATTGCGGCCCGCGACCATCGCGACGACCCCTGGCTGATCGGCTATTTTGCCGACAACGAACTGGCCTGGGCCGGTCCCGGTGATGATCCCAAATCCCGCTATGCGCTCGCCTACGGCACCTTGCGCATGACCACCGACGTCCCGGCCAAGCGTGCGTTCCTCAAGCAACTGCGCGACAAATACCGCAACGAAGAAGGCCTCTCCAAAGCCTGGGGCATTCAACTGGCAGGCTGGGAATTGATGGAAGATCCGGGCTTTGAACCGCCGATGCCCAACCCTGAGCACCCGGAAATCGAAGCCGACTTCAAGTATTTCCAGAAGACCTTCGCCGATGCCTACTTCAAGACCATTTCCGATTCGCTGAAATGGCATGCGCCCAACCAGTTGCTGCTGGGCGGGCGCTATGCGGTGAGCACGCCCGAAGCCGTGGCCTCGTGTGCGCAGTATTGCGATGTGCTGAGTTTCAACATGTATACGCTCAAGCCTCAGGACGGCTACGACTTCGCCGCGTTGCGTGCGCTGGACAAGCCGGTGCTGATCACCGAATTCAACGTCGGCTCCGCCGACCGTGGCCCGTTCTGGGGCGGCGTGACGCAATTGGCCCGGGAAGAGGATCGTGGTGCGGCGTACGCCACCTTTCTCAAGCAGGCGATGGCCGAGCCGTCGATTGTTGGCGTGCACTGGTTTCAGTACCTGGACCAGCCGGTGACCGGTCGCTTGCTGGATGGCGAAAACGGACACTTTGGGCTGGTGGGTATAACCGATGTGCCGTTCCAGGGCTTTGTCGACAGCGCCCGCAAGAGCAACCTGGCGGCGGTCGAGCAACTGGGCAAGGCGGTCGGGCAAGCCAGGGCTGCCGGCGCGGTGCGTGAGCATGAAGGCGGCAAGGCCGGGCCGGCGGGCGAGGGCGCGGGTAAGGGGGCCGGGCATGCCGGTGGGCATTCCGGGAATGGCCATTGATTCGGTGCTGATGGGTTCACAAATCCTGCAAGGGCTGGAACAATGTCCGCCACTTTTAACGGCGTTTTCCGAGGGGGCTTCGGTGCAGGTTCAGGGTCATTACGCGCTCCAGTTTGAAGCCGTGCGCGAAGCGTTTGCCGCGTTGTTCGATGACCCGCAGGAGCGTGGTGCCGGGCTCTGCATCCAGATCGGTGGCGAAACGGTCGTCGACCTGTGGGCCGGCACCGCCGACAAGGACGGGGCCGAGGCCTGGCACAGCGACACCCTCGTCAACCTGTTCTCCTGCACCAAGACTTTTACGGCGGTTGCGGCCCTGCAACTGGTGGCCGAGGGCAAGCTGCGGCTGGATGCGCCAGTGGCCAACTACTGGCCTGAATTTGCCGCTGCCGGCAAGCAAGCCATCACCCTGCGCCAACTGCTCTGCCATCAGGCCGGGTTGCCGGCGATCCGCGAGATGCTGCCCGCCGAGGCGCTCTATGACTGGCAACTGATGGTCGATACCCTGGCGGCCGAGGCCCCGTGGTGGACGCCGGGCCAGGGCCATGGCTATGAGGCGATTACCTACGGCTGGCTGGTCGGTGAGCTGCTGCGTCGCGCCGATGGGCGTGGGCCGGGGGAGTCCATCGTGGCACGGGTTGCACGGCCATTGGGCCTGGACTTTCATATCGGCTTGGCAGATGAAGAGTTTTATCGTGTTGCCCATATAGCGCGCAGTAAAGGCACTATGGGCGACGCGGCCGCACAACGTTTATTGCAAGTAATGATGCGTGAACCGGCGGCCATGACGACACGCGCCTTTGCCAATCCTCCATCCATTCTGACCAGCACTAATAAACCCGAGTGGCGACGCATGCAGCAGCCGGCGGCTAATGGTCACGGTAATGCGCGCAGTCTGGCGGGTTTTTATAGTGGCTTGCTCGACGGTAGTTTGCTGGAAGCCGACATGCTCGAAGAATTGACCCGCGAACACAGTGTCGGGCCGGATAAAACATTATTGACCCAAACACGCTTCGGCCTGGGCTGCATGCTGGATCAGCCGCAACTGCCCAATGCCACTTTTGGCCTTGGCCCGCGTGCGTTCGGGCACCCTGGCGCGGGTGGTTCGGTGGGGTTTGCCGACCCGGAGCATGATGTTGCATTTGGTTTCGTGACTAATACATTAGGTCCCTACGTACTTATGGACCCGCGTGCACAGAAGTTGGTCGGAATATTGGCCGATTGTCTGTAAACCGCTTGCCGTTTCACAATTTTTTGTTACAAATGCGACTATAAGAAGACGCTGACGGAATAATGTAATTTCAATGTTCTGTACGCGTCTGTTTAACGGGTCAGCCTGACCCTTCGGTTTTTCTCATTGTGTGGATATCTCATGTTATCGAACAAGTCCTTGGCACTGGCGCTGTGCCTCACTATTACAGGTTGCGCGCAAACGCCACAAAATGATGCCGAAGGAGGGCACTGGTGGTCATTTGGATCCGACAAGGCTGCTACCAAGGACGCAGTGACCCAAACCGACGCCAAGCCGGACGCCAAGCCAGCTGCGGGCGCCAAGCCAGCCGCAGCGGCCGCTGCAGATGCCCCGGCACCTGCCACCGCTGCCGCTCCTGTGCCGGCGGCCAAAGCCGACAGCGGCTTCAACTGGTGGCCGTTCGGCGCCAAGAGCGCCGACGACAAGGCCGCTGCCGACAAGGCTGACCTGAAAGCCGACGTCAAAGCCGCCACCCCGGCATCGGACGCTGCGCCTGCCGTCGCCAAGACCGACACCGACACGCACTGGTGGTGGCCGTTCGAAAGCAAGCCCAAGCCATTGGCCAAGGTCGACGTCAGCAACGTACAGATGCCTGACCCGAAAATTACCCAGGCCTGGTTGGACGACTACGAGCCACGCCTGCGTGAAGCGATCAAGGACAGCAACCTGCAGCTGGAACGTCGCGACAATGTACTGGTGGTGATCGCCCCGGTTGACGGCTCCTACAACCCCAAGCGTCCGGCCATGCTGCTGCCGGTGACCCTGGGCCCGTTCACTCGGGTGGCCAAGGCCGTTGAAGCCGATCCCAAAACAGCCGTACTGGTGCTCGGTCACGTTGATGCCACCGGCACCGCCCCAGCGAGCCAGGCACTGACCAAGGAACGTGCACAGTCCATCGCTTCGATCTTCAGCCTCAGCGGCCTGAAGCAGGATCGTCTGATGCTGCGCGGCATGGGCGACCTGATGCCGCGTGCGGCCAACGACAGCAACCAGGGCCGTGCGCTGAACCGTCGCATGGAAATCATGTTCACGCAGCGTACAACCATGTTGGCGCTGCTGAGCAAGTACAACTCGGGCAAGACCCCGCCTGTGGCTGAAATGGTTGCCGTGCAGAATGTTCCTGCACCGGCGCCGGCTGCCAAACCTGCGGCCAAGGCTCCAGCGAAAAAGGCTGCCACCAAGAAAGCCGCTGCCAAGCCAGCCGCCAAAAAGGCCCCGGCCAAACCGGCTGCGAAGAAAACCGCTCCGGCCAAGGCCAAGGCCGATGCACCCGCTGCGGCTGATCAGGCGAAAAACTGAGTCGTTGAACCACAAGGATAAAGCCGCATGACCCAGGCACTGGCCGATATGCGCCGTGATTACACACGGGACGGTTTGAGCGAGGCCCACGCCCCGAGCGAGCCGTTTGCCTTGTTCCGCCAGTGGTTTGCCGATGCGGTGAGCACCGAGCAGGCCCCGGTCGAGGCCAATGCCATGACCCTGGCCACGGTCGACGAGGATGGTCGCCCGCACTGCCGCATCCTGTTGCTCAAGGGCCTGGATGCGCAGGGCTTTACCTTCTTTACCAACTATCAGAGCGCCAAGGGCGAGCAACTGGCGGCGCGTCCGTTCGCGGCCATGACCTTTTTCTGGCCGACCCTGGAGCGCCAGGTGCGCATCGAGGGGCGGGTGGTCAAGGTTTCGCACGAGGAGTCGGATGCTTATTATCAGGTCCGTCCCCTGGGCAGCCGGCTGGGGGCCTGGGCTTCTCCGCAGAGCAAGGTCATTCGTGACCGTGAAGAACTGCAGGCTCTGCTCAAGGCCACCGAAGAGCGCTTCAGCGATACGCAGCCCGACTGCCCCGAGCACTGGGGAGGCTATCGCTTGCTGCCGGAGCGTATCGAGTTCTGGCAAGGCCGCTCCAGCCGCCTGCATGATCGGCTGAACTACCGCCTGCAAGGCATCGACTGGACACGCGAGCGCCTGGCGCCCTGAGCGTCACCTTTCGTCACTCGACTTGAATGATGCCTGCTGCGCTGGGGTCTTGACTCAACAGATTCCGGGCGCTTTCGGCCGTGCGGCTACACTGGTGAAGAGCGTTGTTGCAGTGTTATCCGCAACGGGACGGAAAACCGTTCGTCGAGTTTTCGGGTGATGGCAGTCTGTACTCTGGCTGAATGAAAGCAATTTTCTGCCGCGCGTGTCGTGACAGGCGGCAAGTGGCAGCGTCTAATGAATACCTGTCCTTTGGAGTTGATGCTATGCGTAAGTCCGTTTTACTGGTTGCCTGCTTTACCACCCTGTCGTTGCTGCTGGGTGGCTGCGCCTCGAGTCTGACCGGCGACTCGTACTCCCGTGACGAAGCACGTCGTGTGCAGACCGTTCGCATGGGCACCATCGAATCCCTGCGTCCGGTGAAAATCGAAGGCACCAAGACCCCAATCGGCGGCGCTGCAGGCGCAGTCATCGGCGGCGTGGGCGGCAGCGCCATCGGCGGCGGCCGTGGCAGCATTGTTACCGCCGTCATCGGCGCCGTCGCCGGCGGCCTGCTGGGCTCGGCCACCGAAGAAGGCCTGACCCGCACTCAGGGTGTGGAAATTACCGTTCGCGAAGACGACGGCAGCACCCGCGCTTACGTGCAGGCCGTGCAGGAAAATGAAATTTTCCGCATCGGTGATCGCGTGCGCATCATGACGGTTGATGGCACCAGCCGCGTTACGCGCTAAACGTCGGTCGTGGAAACACAAAACCCCAACCGGGTGACTGGTTGGGGTTTTTTCGTTTCTGATGCTTTCCGCGGCGTTTATTTCCGGACGTCAGGTAAACATCTCTATGTCATCCATCGCATCATTCACGGATGCGGATAAGGCGGTGCCCCTTCTTCTTGCTTGTTCGAACGCAGGGATGATTTTCGTCATGTCTATCTCTCCGAATCGACGTGCGATGTGACCTATCGCTACGATAGCGGCTGATGCGATGTCATCGTCAGGGTGCCCGATAAACTGGAGGCACGTGTTTTGTGCCCACTCTCCGTCCATTTCATCCAGCCCAATTGAGATCAATGCCTCCGTTACCTTGCTTCTATCCGTCGTTGCTAAATAACGTACTGCTTCATCGTGATCCAATGATGGGTCGTGGTATCGCATAGTCATTTGGTATCTCCCAATATTTTCTCCAGAGAGACATACCCGGTCGGATGGTAGTAATCGATGGCGCGGTGCTTAACGAAATCCGGCGTAGAAGCCGGGTGCCGACGTTAAAGCAAGCCGAGGAGGGTGGATGTAGGAAGGAACTGCGAAAGAAGGAGGAATTGGATGAAGCAGGAGCCGGCTCACCGGCTCCTGCTAAAAGTCAGGCCTTCTTGCGACTCGCCATCGCCGTCACCCCATAACCAATACACGCCGCGAGTATCGACCCGGTGAGGATCCCCATTCGATCCTCCCCGGCAAACTCGCTGGCGCCTGGCACAAACGCCAGCGAGCCGACGAAGAGGCTCATGGTGAAACCGATTCCGCACAGGATCGCCACGCCGAATACCTGGCCCCAGTTGGCACCGGCGGGCAGGGCGGCGAGGCCGGTCTTGATGGCCAGCCAGGTGAGACCGAAGACGCCGACGGTCTTGCCGATCAGCAGGCCGGCTGCAATGCCCATGGGGACGTGGTGGGTGAAGCTGTCGAGGGTGACGCCAGTCAGGGAAACCCCGGCATTGGCGAAGGCGAACAGCGGCAGGATGGCATAGGCCACCCACGGGTGCAGCGCGTGCTCCAGGCTCAGCAGCGGTGAAGTTTCGGCATTTTTGGTGCGCAGCGGAATACAAAGCGCCAGCGTCACCCCGGCGAGGGTGGCGTGCACGCCGCTTTTGAGCACGCAGATCCACAGAATCAGACCGATGATCAGGTACGGCCCAAGCTTGACTACGCCCAGCCGATTCATCGCGATCAGGGCCACGAGGCAGGCGGCTGCACCGGCCAGCGCAGCACTGGACAGCTCGGCCGAATAGAACAACGCAATGACGATGATCGCCCCCAGGTCATCGATGATGGCCAACGTCATCAGGAACAGTTTCAGCGACACCGGCACGCGCTTGCCCAGCAGCGCCAGCACGCCCAATGCAAAGGCAATGTCGGTGGCCATGGGGATTGCCCAGCCGGCAAGCGCGGCGGGGTAGTCCTTGTTGATCGCCCAGTAGATCAGCGCCGGCACCACCATGCCGCCAATGGCGGCTGCGCCCGGCAGTACCACCTGGGACGGTTTGGACAGGTGGCCGTCAAGCAGTTCGCGCTTGACCTCCAGCCCGATCAGCAGGAAGAACAGGGCCATCAGGCCATCGTTGATCCACAACAGGGCCGGTTTGGCGATTTTCAGCGCGCCGATCTGCGCCACCACCGGCACATCGAGAAACGCGGCGTACAGGTGCGACAACGGTGAGTTGTTGATGATCAGCGCCAGGGCGGCGGCCGCGATCAGCAACAGGCCACTGGAGGCTTCCAGCTGGAAAAAACGGGTAAACGAGCTACGCAGAGGCAAGGGATGCTCTCCAATCCAGAGTCAATAGGCGGCTACCCTAACCCGTACCGTTAGTTGTTAAAACAAAAGTTATATTCTTATTTGTTATAAGAAAGGGACTGAGTCGGGGTCGCGCTTGAGCCTAGCAATTGTGTGTCCAATTGAGTCGTCACTGTATCTGTGTGATACGTAGGAAACCCCCTAATATCCTGGTTGAAATCCCTTGAGAACCTCCTGATGAGCGACCACCGTACCTGGGCCCGCGAAGCCATTCGCATCATTGAAGCGGACTTCCAGCGCAGCGCCGACACACACCTGATTCCTCTGCCATTACCGGGCCTGCCGGGCATCGAGTTGTACTTCAAGGATGAGTCCAGCCACCCCACCGGCAGCCTCAAGCACCGGCTGGCGCGGTCACTGTTTCTGTATGCGCTGTGCAACGGCTGGCTCAAACCCGGCGCACCGGTGATCGAGGCCTCCAGCGGTTCGACGGCAGTGTCGGAGGCTTATTTTGCACGCCTGCTCGGGCTGCCGTTCATTGCCGTGATGCCGAGCACTACGTCGCGGGAAAAGATTGCCCAGATTGCCTTCTATGGTGGCCAGAGCCATCTGGTCGATGACCCGATGCAGATCTATGCCGAGTCCGAACGGCTGGCGCAGGAAAGCGGCGGGCACTTCATGGACCAGTTCACCTTTGCCGAGCGCGCCACTGACTGGCGTGCCAACAACAACATCGCCGAATCGATCTTCCAGCAGATGCGCTTTGAGCAGCACCCGGAACCGAGCTGGCTGATCTCCAGCCCCGGCACCGGTGGCACCACCGCGACGCTGGGGCGTTACGTGCGTTATCGCCAGCATTGCACCCGCGTGTTGTGCGCCGATGCCGAGCGTTCGGTGTTCTTCGACTATTATTTGAGCGGCGATGCCGGATTGCGCCTGGACTGCGGTTCGCGGATCGAAGGCATTGGCCGGCCACGGGTCGAAGCGTCGTTTCTGCCCAAGGTGATTGATGCGATGGTCAAGGTGCCGGACGCGCTGTCGCTGGCGGCCATGCACTACCTGGCGGCGCGGCTTGGGCGCCGGGTGGGTGGGTCCAGCGGGACCAACCTGATTGGCGCACTGATGGCCGCGCAGCAGATGAAAGCGGCGGGGGAGTCGGGCTCGATCGTGGCTATTTTGTGTGATGGTGGGGAGCGTTATGCCACAACTTATTACGACGAGACCTGGCTGGCGACCCAGGGGTACGCACTGCAAGGTCTGATCGCGATTGTGGCAGCCAGTGTGGAACAGGGTGAGCCGTTACCGGACAGCGTCCGGCGCGCCAATATCTGACACCACCCACACTCTGCGCAGGCAACTGCATCCCTGTGGCAAGCGCGTTTGTTGTGGCAAGAAGGCTTGTTGTGGCGAGCAGGCTTGCCCTGCGTTGGGGTGCGCAGCAGCCCCAGAACCAGGCTCTGAGCAGTATCAGGTACACCGCGTTTTGCTCGATGGGGGGCGCTTCGCACCCCAACGCGGGGCAAGCCCGCTCGCCACAACAGGCCTGATTGCCACAACAAGCCTGCTCGCCACAACAGGCCTGATTGCTACAACAAGCGCGCTCGCCACAACACAATCAGGCCTCGATACCCAACATATCCCGTGCCAGCGCCTCGGCAATCCGAATCCCGTCAACGCCGGCCGACAGGATGCCACCGGCATAACCGGCACCTTCGCCGGCCGGGAACAGGCCTTTCACATTCATGCTTTGCAGCGAATCGTCACGGGTAATGCGCAGTGGCGACGAGGTGCGCGTTTCGATCCCGGTCAGCACGGCGTCGTGCAGCGAGTAGCCCTTGATCTGCTTTTCAAACGCCGGCAATGCTTCGCGAATAGCCTCGATGGCAAACTCAGGCAGCGCCAGCGCCAGGTCGCCCAGTGACACGCCGGGTTTGTAGGAGGGCTCCACGCTGCCGATGGCGGTGGACGGTCTGCCCGCGATGAAGTCGCCCACCAGTTGCGCCGGTGCTTCGTAGTTGCTGCCGCCGAGCACATAGGCATGCGACTCCAGGCGCTCCTGCAACTCGATGCCTGCCAGCGGACCGCCCGGGTAATCCACGTCCGGTGTGATACCGACCACGATGCCGGAGTTGGCATTGCGCTCGTTACGCGAGTATTGGCTCATGCCGTTGGTGACCACGCGATTGGGCTCGGAGGTCGCCGCAACCACCGTGCCCCCTGGGCACATGCAGAAGCTGTAAACCGAACGGCCATTTTTGGCGTGGTACACCAGCTTGTAGTCGGCGGCGCCGAGTTTCGGATGCCCGGCGTACTTGCCCAGGCGCGCGGCATCGATCAGCGATTGCGGGTGTTCGATTCGAAAGCCCACCGAGAACGGCTTGGCTTCCATGTACACGCCACGACCATGCAGCATACGGAAGGTGTCGCGGGCGCTGTGGCCCAGGGCGAGGATCACGTGCCGGGAGAGGACCTGCTCGCCGCCGTCGATGACCACGCCGTGCAACTGGCCGTCCTCGATCAGCACGTCGGTCACGCGCTGCTCGAAACGCACTTCACCGCCCAGCGCGATGATCTGCTGGCGCATGTTTTCCACCACGCCGGTCAGGCGAAAGGTACCGATGTGCGGTTTGCTGACATAGAGAATTTCTTCCGGCGCACCAGCCTTGACGAACTCGTGCAAAACCTTGCGGCCGAGGAATTTCGGGTCCTTGATCTGGCTGTAGAGCTTGCCGTCGGAAAAGGTCCCGGCACCGCCTTCGCCAAACTGCACGTTGGATTCAGGGTTGAGCACGTTTTTGCGCCACAGGCCCCAGGTGTCCTTGGTGCGCTGGCGCACTTCCTTGCCGCGTTCGAGGATGATCGGTTTGAAGCCCATCTGTGCCAGCAACAGCCCGGCAAAGATGCCGCACGGGCCAAAGCCGACCACCACCGGCCGCTCGGTCAAACCCTGCGGGGCCTGGCCCACCACCTTGTAGCTGATGTCCGGTGCCGGGTTGACGTTGCGGTCATCGGCAAACTTGAGCAGCAGGGCGGCTTCGCCCACCACGTTCAGGTCGATGGTGTAAATGAAGCACAGCTCCGAGGTTTTCTTGCGGGCGTCGTAGCTGCGCTTGAACAGGGTGAAATCGAGCAGGTCATCACTGGCGATCCCCAGGCGCTGCACGATGGCGGGCCGCAGGTCTTCTTCGGGATGGTCGATGGGCAGCTTGAGTTCGGTGATTCGTAACATGACAGGATCCGGTAGGCGGCGGGCAAACAGGCCGGCTGTTTTGCAAACCGGCGATTATAAGCCCCAACCACGGTTTCCCGTCATGCTAAAACAGCGCAGGCGCCCATCAGTCGTCCCGCGAACCACCGAAAGCGGCGCAGCCACGCTGGACTTGACCGTTGATCCGCAATTCGGCGGTCATGTGTTGCAGGCTGCCGCTGACCGGGTCGACGCAGCGTTGCGGGGCTACCCACAGTTCGATGTGCTGGTTATTGGCCTCGGTCATCAGGTTGAAACGGCCATCACCCAGTTGCTCTTCAACATAGGGCACCGGCAACGGCGGCTGGCCTTCGCGTTCCAGCACCATGCCCTTGGCAGTGACGTTGAGTGCCCAGGCCGGCTTGTGGCCGTTGGCGCGCAGGATCATGCGCTTGAAATCGGGGTCATCGCAGGCCGACGTCGAGCGCTCGACGCGGTAAAGCTGTTGCAGTTCGACTTCACCCTGGGTGCCGCTGGCCACCCCGGAAAACTTGCCGCGCAGGTCGGCAAACAGCGCGCCTTGCTGGCCGGCGAGCGACGCGGCCTCCTGCAGGATGCTGGTGCCGCCGGTGTCCTTGACCACGTAGTTACGCTGGTCGCGACATGGCTGGAACAACAGCTTGCCGCCCACTGCCGTGAGTTCGCCTTGCATGCGGGTCAGCCCGACGGTGGACGGTTTCGCAGGCTCCCGCTCGAACATCTGGCAGGCGGCGAACAGAGGGAGCAAGGCACACAGAGCAAGGGTACGGGCGGCACGCATTTTCGGGTCTCCTGACAAGTGCCGCCACGTTACGCAGACTGACTCTGCATCACAAGCCCGATGCCGAGCTTCAGGTGTTTCTTACAGACGTTGAATTCAACCTACGATAAACGTCTGCCCGGTCTGCAAGCCTTCAACACTCTTGGCGTAGGCCAGTCCTACATCGACCGCCGGGACCGGTTTGAAACCCCGGAAGTAGGGCGCATAGCTGTCCATGGCTTCTACCAATACCGTCGGGCTCACCGAGTTGACACGCAGGCCCCGTGGCAACTCGATCGCCGCTGCCTTCACAAACGCGTCGAGTGCACCGTTGACCAGTGCCGCCGAGGCGCCGGTGCGGATTGGGTCGCGGTTGAGGATGCCGCTGGTGAAGGTGAACGAGGCGCCATCGTTGGCGTACTCGCGACCGATCAGCAGCAGGTTGACCTGGCCCATCAATTTATCGCGCAGGCCCCGTTCAAAATCGCTGTCGCTCATGTCGCCCAGCGCGACAAAGTTCACGCTGCCGGCCGCGCAGACCAGTGCGTCGAACGTGCCGGTGTGTTCAAACAGTCGACGGATCGAGGCGCTGTCGCTGATATCGGCCTGGAAGTCGCCACTGTGGCGGCCGACGCTAATCACTTCGTGGCGTTGTGCCAACTCTGCCTTGACCGCCGAGCCGATGGTGCCGCCGGCGCCTATCAACAGGATTTTCATCGCGCTGTTCCTCTGGGTCGAAATAAATGTTGGGAGGCCCAGTCTAGGCTGGCTTTTGAAACGGATAAACGCGCTAATAGGCAACCTTTGGTTTTCAATTGGAAACAGTCCATGAGCGAGATGGATGACCTGGCGGCCTTTGCCGTGTTGATCGAAGCGGGCAGCTTTACCGTGGCGGCCGCGCGTCTGGGCTGCAGCAAGGGGCAGTTGTCCAAGCGCATCAGCCAGTTGGAAGCACAATTTGACGTGGTGCTGTTGCACCGCACCACGCGCAAGCTGAGCCTCACCGCTGCCGGCGTGGCCTTGTTGCCCCAGGCGCAGGCGTTGGTGGTGCAGATGGAGTGCGCGCGTCAGGCATTGGCGCGGCTCAAGGACGATGTGGTCGGGCCGGTGCGCATGACGGTTCCGGTTTCATTGGGTGAAACCTTCTTTGACGGCCTGTTGCTGGAGTTTTCCAGGCAATACCCGCAGGTGCAGGTCGAGTTGGAGCTCAACAACAGCTACCGCGATCTGGCGCGGGACGGATTTGACCTGGGGGTACGCGCGGGCGATATCGAAAATGAGCGGCTGGTGGCCAGGCCCTTGCTGGCCTGGCACGAGATGACCTGCGCCAGCCCCGCCTACCTCGAGCAGTACGGCGAACCGCAGACCCCGGCGGATCTTGCCGCCCACACCTGTTTGCTCAACAGCCACTACAGCGGCCGGGAGGAATGGCTGTACCACCAGCAGCACGAATTACTGCGGGTGCGCGTGAGCGGCACGTTTGCCTCCAACCACTACAACCTGCTGAAGAAAGCCGCGTTGGTCGGCGCCGGTATCGCCCGTCTGCCGTCCTACGCCTTGCCGGCGGAACTGGCTGACGGACGATTGCGCTGGCTCCTGCGTGATTACCAGACGCGGAGCATGCCGATGTACCTGGTTCATCCCTACCAGGGTGGCTTGCCGAGGCGCACTCAGGTATTAGCCGATTATCTGGTGGAGTGGTTCAGGCGCGGCGGCGAGGCGTTGAATCGCCTTTAACCGCAGCGACGGCCGATCAAGTGGTCGATGGACAGCCAGCCCGGGCCCTTGGCGACCAGCAGCAACAACAGTGCGATCCAGGTGCCATGTGTGGGGTAGGCGTCGGGGTAGACGAACAGTTGAATAGTCAGCGTCATGCCGATCAGCGCCAGGGCCGAAAAGCGCGTGGCGAACCCTATGAGGATCAGTGCCGGGAAGAGATGCTCGGCGAACGCCGCCATAGGGGCGGCCACTTCCGGCGACAGCAGAGGCACCGCATATTCACTGCGAAACAGCGGCACGGTCGATGCGGCAAGTGTGGGCGCGCCCAGTTCAAAGGTGCCGCTGATCAGGTCTATGGCAAAGCCTTCAACCTTGGTTTGCCCGGACTTCCAGAACACCGCCGCTATCGAGAAACGCGCGAGGAACGCGATCAGGCTGTAGGGGATGCGTTCGAACAGGGCAATGGCACGCTTTACCGGGCAGGGTGCTGATGTGTTCATGGCGATACCTTCTGTTGCAGATGCGTGATGGCGCCGTGGCTGATCAACAGCCCAAGGCATTGATGCAGGTCGAATTCGCTTGAGGCTTGGAGGGCATGCTCCACGGCCGTTTCAAGCGCCTTGCCTCGGCGCAGGCTGTTGATAAACGCCACCGAGCTGCTGTCGATACTGAAGACCTTGACCGCCAGCCCGTGGCGCAGCACGAGTGCACCTTGCGCCTGCCACGGGTTTGCGCTGGCGATGGCGCCCTCGGTCTGGTGGGCGGCCCATATCGTCACGGCTGCGTAGGGCGAGTGCAGCGTGGCGACGCACGGGTGCAGTTGCAGGCGCGACTGGCCGTTGAGTTGCTCAAGCATGCGCGGTTGATCCAGCGCCGGCATGTCTGCTGCGTGATAGGCGCGCACGCGCAGGCGCTCGAGTCTTGCGATGTCCGCCAGGTAAGGCACGCCTTTGGCCGGCTCAAATGCCTGGATAAAATCCGCCAGCGTGCCGCCGTACTCGCTGATCAAGGGGCTGCCGGGTGGGCATGTCTGCACGTAGAGGCCGGCCATGGCGCGGAAGAATTCATCGCCCACCAACTGCCGTGTCACTGGGTAACTGGTCGCCAGCGCATTGATCAACGAGCTGTGCACATTATTGCGATACACCGCAAAACGGCTGGCCGGGTCGGCGCCGTTACTGCTGAACACGCCCTCGGGGCAACCCGGTTCGTGGGCGAGCAGGGCGGCGCAAAACGCGTGCTGGGTACTCATGCCGTCACCTGCGATAAATGTCGTTCGGCCTGCTGCGCCTCGGCCTGCAGCACGTTGAAGGCCGGCACCTGATTATCGCGCTCGATCAACGTAGCGACCGGGCCCGTGCGCTCCAGCACCTGCTCGTATAACTGCCACACCGCGTTGTCGATGGGGGCGCCGTGATCATCGATCAGCAGCCGGTCGCCGAGGCTGTCGATGTCTTCGGCAAAACCGGCCAGATGAATCTCGCCCGCCGCCTGCAAGGGCAAAGCGTCGATATAGGCCAACGGATCGCGCTGGTGGTTGATGCAGGACACGTAGACATTGTTGACGTCCAGCAGCAGGCCGCAGCCGGTGCGGCGGATGACCTCGCTGATGAAGTCGGTCTCGTCCAGGGTAGAACGCTGGAACAACAGGTAGGTCGACGGGTTTTCCAGCAGCATCGGCCGTTTGAGCGTGCTTTGTACCTGATCGATATGTGCGCACACCCGGTTCAGGGTGGCGTTGTCGTAGGCCAGCGGCAGCAAGTCATTGAGGAACACCGGGCCATGGCTGGACCAGGCCAGGTGCTCGGAAAAAGACTGGGGTTGATAGCGTTCGATCAGCGTGGCCAGGCGCGCCAGGTGCGCGCAATTGAGCGGGCCTTCGCCGCCGATGGACAGGCCTACGCCATGCAACGACAGCGGATAGTGCTCGCGAATCAAGCCCAGGTAGTGATGAAAAGGCCCGCCGGCCACCATGAAGTTTTCGGCGTGCACTTCAAAAAAACCGATGTCAGGGCGGGTTTCGAGCACTTCAATGAAGTGCTCGCTTTTCAGTCCCAGCCCGGCCCGTAAAGGCAAGCCGGGCACCTGAGCCGGTGAGACCGTGTGGTGGGGTAAATGCGTCATCATCGGCACTCAGGTTGGCGGGAATCAGGACTTGGCGGTGAAGGCCTTTTCCTGGCCGAAGCCGGTCGGTGACGTGGTGCTGGGGAGTTGGCCGCAGGTGCCGGCCGGGACCAGTTTCCAGGCGTTGGCCTGGTCCTTGGTTTTGGCGGTGCCGGCGCAGGTTGTGCCGGCGCCCGCGCTGCAATCGTTCTTGCCGGCTTCTGCGACGCCGAAGCATTTCTGCATATTGTCGGCGGCAAAGGCAGGGGCGGTGAGGGCGGCCAGGCTCAGCGCCAGGACAAGGGAGGTGGCAGACAGTTTGGTGGTCATGGTGTGTCTCCAGCAGTGGGTTGAAGTAGCAGGCTCGATTGCCTGCCTGCACCACTAGAGGCGGTAGGACGATATTCATTACAAGGGCATTCAAAAAAACTGCCTGTCACCCAAAACCAATGTGGGAGGGAGCAAAGCCCCCTCCCACCGTTCAGAACCGGTTTCGCCAGCGAATGCGGGCTAGCCGCCCAGGTAGGCCTCACGCACTTTCGGATCGGTGAGCAACTGTTCCCCCGTGCCCTGCATCACCACCCGGCCGTTTTCCAGCACGTAGGCGCGGTCGGCGATTTTCAGCGCCTGGTTGGCGTTCTGCTCCACCAGAAACACCGTCACCCCGTCCTTGCGCAGTTGTTCGATGATGTCGAAGATCTGCTGGATGATGATCGGCGCCAGGCCCAGGGAAGGTTCGTCCAGCAGCAACAGCTTGGGTTTGCTCATCAGCGCGCGGCCGATGGCGAGCATTTGCTGCTCGCCGCCGGACATGGTGCCGCCGCGCTGGCTGAAGCGCTCCTTGAGCCTGGGGAACAGGTGCAGCACCTTGTCCATCTGTTCCTGGTAGTCGCCCTTGTCGGTGAAGAACCCGCCCATGGCCAGGTTCTCTTCCACGGTCAGGCGTGAGAACACACGACGGCCCTCGGGCACCACCGCGATGCTCTTGCGCATGATGTGCGACGATTCCTGACCCACCAGTTCTTCACCCAGGTAGCGGATGCTGCCGCTGTGGGCCTGGGGCGATCCGCACAGGGTCATCAGCAGGGTCGACTTGCCGGCGCCGTTGGCGCCGATCAGCGTGACGATTTCACCCTGACGTACTTCCACGTTGACGCTGTGCAGGGCCTGGATCTTGCCGTAGAAAGTGGAAACGTTTTCGAATTGCAGCATTTTACGCTTCCCCCAGATAGGCTTTGATCACTTCAGGATTGTCGCGGATCTGCTCCGGCGTGCCGTTGGCCAGGGGCGTGCCCTGGTTGATCACCACGATGTGGTCGGAAATGCTCATGACCAGTTTCATGTCGTGTTCGATCAACAGCACCGTGGCGTTGTGTTCTTCGCGCAGCACGCTGATCAGCGCCTTGAGGTCTTCGGTTTCCCTGGGGTTCAGGCCGGCGGCCGGTTCGTCGAGCATGAGGATCCGCGGACGGGTCATCATGCAGCGGGCGATTTCCAGGCGACGTTGCTGACCATAGGCGAGGGTGCCGGCGGGGCGGTTGGCGAATTCGGTCAGGTTGACCTTGTCCAGCCAGTACTCCGCGTATTCCATGGCCTCGCGCTCGCTTTTGCGGAACGCCGGGGTTTTGAACAGGCCGGCGAAGAAGTTGGTGTTCAAGTGACGATGCTGGGCGATCAGCAGGTTCTCGACCGCCGTCATGTCCTTGAACAAGCGCACGTTCTGGAAGGTGCGCACCACGCCCCTGCGGGCGATCTCGTGCCCGGCCAGGCCTTGGATCGGCTGGCCATCCAGCAGGATGTTGCCGCCGCTCGGCTTGTAGAAGCCGGTGAGGCAGTTGAACACCGTGGTCTTGCCGGCGCCGTTGGGGCCGATCAGCGCCACCACCTGTTTCTCTTTTACGGTCAGGGCCACGCCGTTGACCGCCAGCAAGCCGCCAAAGCGCATGCTCAGATTGTCGACTTTCAGGATCTCGCGGCTCATTTGCGCAGCTCCATGTGGGGACGTTGCATGGGCAGCAGGCCTTGCGGGCGCCAGATCATCATCAGCACCATCATGGCGCCGAACATCAACATGCGGTATTCGCTGAACTCACGCATCATTTCCGGCAGCAGGATCATCACGATGGCCGCAAGGATCACACCCAGTTGCGAGCCCATGCCACCCAGCACGACGATGGCGAGGATGATCGCCGACTCGATGAAGGTGAACGACTCCGGGGTCACCAGACCCTGGCGCGCGGCGAAGAAGCTGCCGGCAAAACCGGCAAATGCGGCGCCGAGGGTGAACGCGGAAAGCTTGATGATGGTCGGGTTCAGGCCCAGTGCGCGGCAGGCGATTTCATCTTCGCGCAAGGCTTCCCACGCGCGACCGATTGGCATGCGCAGCAGGCGGTTGATCACGAACAGTGCCGCCAGTGCCAGCAGTAGCGCCACCAGGTACAGGAACACCACTTTGCTTACCGGGTTGTAGGCGATCCCGAAGTACTCGTGGAAGGTCTGCATGCCTTCGGCAGCGGTGCGGTCGAACGACAGCCCGAAGAACGTCGGCTTGGGGATGCTGCTGATGCCGTTGGGGCCGCCGGTGATATCGGTAAGGTTACGCAGGAACAGGCGGATAATTTCGCCGAAGCCCAGGGTCACGATCGCCAAATAGTCACCGCGCAGGCGCAGCACCGGGAAACCCAGCAGAAAGCCGAACGTGGCCGCCGCCATGCCCGCCAGTGGCAGGCAGATCCAGAAGCCCCAGCCGAGGTAATGCGAGAGCAGCGCGTAGGTGTAGGCACCCACGGCGTAGAAGCCCACATAACCGAGGTCGAGCAGACCGGCCAGGCCCACCACGATGTTCAGGCCCAGGCCCAGCAGCACGTAGATCAGGATCAGGGTGGCGATATCGACCGCACCGCGCGAGCCGAAAAACGGCCAGATCAGCGCGGCCACGATCAGGCCGATGATGATGTAGCGCTGGGTGCGCGGCAGGGTCAGGAACTGGCTGACCTTGGGCGACACCAGCGGGCCACGGTTGCCCTTGAACAAGGCACCGACCTGCTGGGTGAACAGCACGCGCAGGAACATCAGCACCGAACACAGGGCGATGATGGTCAGCGTCACGGGCCCGGTACCATGCACCTCCAGGTTGATGCCCACAATGCTCAGCTTGAGACCCAACACCGGAAAGGCCACGGCCCATACCAGCAAGGCGCTGAAAAACGCCGATTTAAGATATCTGCTCATACTTTCTCAACCTCCGGACGGCCCAGAATGCCGGTCGGACGGAACAACAGCACCAGAACCAACAGGCCGAACGCGACGACGTCCTTGTACTGGTCGCCAAAGATGTCGGCGCCAAACGCTTCGGCCACACCCAGCACCAGCCCGCCGAGCATGGCGCCCGGAATACTGCCGATGCCGCCCAATACCGCTGCGGTAAAGGCCTTGAGGCCCACCAGGAAACCGGCATTGGGGTTGATCACGCCGTACTGCATGCTCAGCAGTACCGCCGCAACGGCCGCCAGCGCGGCGCCGATGACGAAGGTCAGGGCGATGATGTTGTTGGTGTTGATGCCCAACAGGTTGGCCATCTTGATGTCTTCTGCGCAGGCCCGGCAGGCGCGGCCCAGACGGGAGCGGGAGATGAACAGGGTCAGGCCCAGCATGGCCACCAGGGTGACGACGAAGACCAGGATCTGCATGTAGGAAATCAGCACTTCCTGTGCGCCACCCGGACCGAAGGAGAAGCTCCCCGGGATCAGGTTGGGGATGGATTTATCCTTGGAGTCCTGGGACAGCAATACGGTGTTCTGCAGGAAAATCGACATGCCGATGGCGGAAATCAGCGGGATCAGACGGTTGCTGCCACGCAGGGGGCGGTAGGCAACGCGCTCGATACTGTAGCCATAGGCACTGGTCACGATGATCGATGCGAGGAACGCAGCGGTCATCAGCAGCGGCAGTGAGTGGATGCCCATCATGGCCAGCCCGGCAAGGGCGATGAAGGCCACATAGGAACCAATCATGTACACCTCGCCATGGGCGAAGTTGATCATTCCAATGATGCCGTAAACCATGGTGTAACCAATGGCTATCAAGGCATAGGTGCTGCCAATGGTCAGGCCATTAACCAGCTGTTGGAAAAAATGATAGATCTCAGGCATTACAGCGCTCCTAAAAACCCGATACGCATTTCACTGGTGGAGTCATGTTCCGGCCTTGCGCTGTGTTCTGTGAGCACATTTGCACAAAGCGTTTGCCAGCGAACCGCTGGTGACGGTTTTAAGATTTTCAGGTGAGCCAGCGCCCGGATCGCGGGTGACAGGCCCATAAACCTCGTAAAACAAAGCCCACTGCTCTCACAGTGGGCTTGTTGGGGCAGTAACGCCTGGCTTACTGAGGGGAAACTTCGGTTTTTGGTTTGCCGAAGTGCCATTCGTAGACCACGAACTTGAAGTCCTTCAGGTCGCCCTTGGCATCAAAGCTCAGATCGCCGGTAGGGGTCTTGAAGGTGCCCGCGTGGATGGCTTCGGCCACTTTGGCGGTGTCTTCGCTCTTCGCGGCGGTGATACCGGCGGCGATCACTTCAACCGCCGAGTAGGCCGGGAACACGAACGGACCGGTCGGGTCCTGCTTGTTCTTGGCGAACTCTTCAACGATGGCCTTGTTGGCAGGGTCGGTGTCGAAGGATTTCGGCAGGGTGACCAGCAGGCCTTCGGAGGCGCCCTGGGCGATCTGCGAGATGGAGTCGTTGCCCACGCCTTCCGGACCCATGAACTTGGCGTTCAGGCCTTTCTCTTTGGATTGACGCAGGATCAGGCCCAGCTCCGGGTGGTAGCCGCCGTAGTAGACGAAGTCGACGTTGGCTTGCTTGAGCTTCTGGATGACCGAGGAGAAGTCCTTGTCGCCGGCGTTCAGGCCTTCGAAAACGGCCACTTTCACGCCTTTCTTCTCGAGGGTCTGCTTGACGGCGGTGGCGATGCCTTCACCGTACTGCTGCTTGTCGTGCAATACAGCGACGATTTTCGGTTTTACGTGATCGGCGATGTAGTTGCCGGCCGCCGGGCCCTGGGCGCTGTCCAGGCCGATGGTGCGGAAGATCAGCTTGTAGCCACGGGCGGTGATTTCCGGGCTGGTGGCGGCTGGGGTAATCATGATGACGCCTTCGTCTTCATAGATGTCCGATGCCGGCTGAGTGGAGCTGGAGCACAGGTGGCCCACCACGAACTTGACGCCGTCGTTGACCACTTTGTTGGCGACCGCCACGGCCTGTTTAGGGTCGCAGGCGTCGTCGTATTCCTTGGCTTCAAGCATTTTGCCATCGACGCCGCCCTTGGCGTTGATGTCGGCGATCGCCTGCTTGGCACCCATGAATTGCATGTCGCCGTACTGCGTCACAGGACCGGTCTTGGGACCGGCGATGCCGATCTTGATGGTGTCGGCTGCGAACGAATGGCCGGCAACCCCAGCCAGGACCATAGCGGCAAACAGTTTGGAAATCTGCTTAGTAGCCTTATTCATAGTGCTCCACTCATGCTGTTGTATTTTTTATAGTTCCAGCGGCCTTGTGGGCTGCAGAACCGGATCGGATATGCGGATATCCCCCCGGAGGTGCCCTGGCAACTGTACCGGTACAGTGTAGAGCGCCGGTTGATCGCTTGAAAAGCTGGGTGCTGGGGGCAAATCCAGGAGGTGTCGCTTAAATGAAAGTAAAAGACAGAATTGCGGCGGGGCAACGCCAGCGTTCCGTGCAATCCTTGGCTTTCCTGACACTTTCTTTCGATGACGCATTTGCAACTGGGTTTTTCTGACTGAAGCTCAACGTTATGATTGCGCCGATTTTTTCTTCAGGTGAACTCCCATGACGCAAGAACCTAGCACCCTCTATGCCAAGCTGCTCGGTGAAACCGCCGAAATATCCTGGAAGGAGCTCGAGCCGTTCTTCGCCAAGGGTGCCCTATTGTGGGTCGATGCCGGCCTGGATTTGATCGAGGCCGCTGAGGGAATGGCCGAGGATAACCGCGACAAAGTCGCCGCCTGGCTGGCCGCAGGCCACCTTGGCGAAGTGTCTGCGACGCGGGCGCTGGACCTGGTGGAGCGCGACCCGAGCCTGTGGGCGGTGGTGGTCTCGCCGTGGATTCTGATCCAGGAAAGGGCGGCGCAATAAATAGCCGCACAGAAAAGGTGCGTTATTTTTCGCGGGTGAAGTGTGTAGCGGAGTAACCGCTGCAGCGGTGATGGCACCTTGCCGTGGCAAAAGGTCACAGATAGGGTGACGTTAACGTCACGGGAACAGTTTTGAGCGGAAGCGCAGTCGGTAGAGATTGTTTCAGAATGTGGCAGAGCGATCATCATTGGTCGGCTGTCAGATTGTCTTCGCGAGCAAGCCCGTTCCCACACGTGATCGCATTCCTGAAGGATGAATGCGGTCAAATTGTGGGCGCGGGCTTGTCCGCGAAAATATAAACGGCGCCGCAGCCCTCATTGAATACCCGCAGCGTCACCGAATCGGCCTGACCAGGGCAGCAGGTCCCGGCTGGTTCGGCGCCGGCTCCTTGACCAGCGAAGCCTCGGGCGCCAGTGGATTACGCAGGTGAATCCCCTGAATCACCCCAATCACCTCGTTCGCGGGCACCGCCGGGCTCAACAGGTAGCCCTGGATAAAATCGCAACCATGCTTGTGCAATAAGTCGAACTGCGCCTGGGTTTCCACGCCCTCGGTCACCACGTTCAGATGCAGCGTGTGCGCCATCCCGATAATGGCCTGGACAATCTCGATGTCGGCGGCGGACTTGGGCAGGTCCTGGATAAACGAGCGGTCAATCTTCAACGTGTTGAGCGGTAGTCGCTTGAGGTACGCCAGGGACGAATAACCGGTGCCGAAGTCATCGATGGCCAGGGATACCCCCAGCGCACGAATGTGCCGCAGCAGTGCCAGCGTGCTGCTGATATTGCCCATCAACGCATTTTCCGTGACTTCCAGTTCCAGGCGGGTAGCGGCGATCCCGCTGAAACGCAGGGCGTCCTCGACTTCATCGGCCAACTCATCACGTGCCAGGTTCAGCGCCGAGCAGTTCACGGTCATGTTCAGGTCGCCATAGCCCTTGTCGGAAAAAACGCTCAAGTCGTGACAGGCCTGGCGCAACACCCAGTTATCCAGTTCGGCAATCAGCCCATTGCTTTCGGCGATGCCGATAAAACGGTCGGGTGCCAGCAGGCCGTGTTGCGGGTGCTGCCAGCGCACCAGTGCCTCCAGGCGGGTGACCTTGCCCAGTTTCATGTCGAAGATCGGTTGATAGAACAGCACCAGTCCCGTGCGCTCGCGCAAGGCTGCACGCAACTCTTCCTCCAGCTGCAGCTCGAGGAAGGCGCGGGTTTTCAGGTTGGCGCTGAAGAAATTCAGGCTGTTGCGCCCCGCATCCTTGGATTGGTAGAGCGCCAGGTCAGCGGTTTTCAGCAGTTCTTCGCAGGTTACGCCGTCATCGGGAAACAGGCTGATACCAATGCTGGTGGTCATCACCATGCGCCGCCCGGCCAGTTCGATGGGCTCTTTCATCTGCTGCATGATGCGTTGGGCCAGGTGCCGCGCTTCGTCACGGTGGTGGATGCTGATGAGGATGCAGAATTCATCGCCGCCAAAGCGCGCGACCACATCGGCATGGCTGCGCACCGAACTCTTGATATGGCTGGCCAGCACGGTCAGCAGCTGGTCGCCGGCGTCGTGTCCGAGGCTGTCGTTGATGCGCTTGAAGTGGTCAATATCGAGGAAGATCACCGCCATCATGCCACTGGCAGCGGTTTTCTCCGCGAGCTTCTCCGCGAAGATCTGGTTGAAGCCCCGGCGGTTGAGCAGGCTGGTGAGTGCGTCGTAATGGGCCACCTGCTGCAGTGAAGCCCGCGCCTGGTCCAGTTCGCTGAGCAGCGCGTTGACCCGCCGCAGGTCGCGCTCCTTGTGTTGCAATTTCTTGTCGGCCAGGGCGGCGCTGATGCTGCTGCCGATCACCAGCAGCGTGATCACTGCCACCGAGAGGCCCATTTGGATTGGATTATTGTCCGAAGGTGCGGACAGGTCGGCCCCGGCAGGCACCACCATCTGCATGGCCGCCATGCCGGTGAAATGCATGCTGATGATGCCGGCGCCAAGCACCAGGCTGGCGGCGTATTTGAGCAACTGGTGAAACACCCCCGCACCGTTGCGCAGGTAACTCGACAGCAACAGGGCCGCGAGGCTGGCGCCGATAGCAATGGCCACCGAGGCCATGAACAGCCCGGCGCCGAAATACACCTGGGCCTGGGAGCGCATGGCCGCCATGCCCACGTAGTGCATCAGCGCGATGCCCATGCCCATCCACAGCGACGCCAGCAGGTACTGATCAAAGCGCAGGGTCGCGTGGCTGAGGGTTTTCATGGCGAACAGCGACGCGACAAGGGCGATCAGCAGTGAGACGAACGTCGTGATCAGTTCATAGTGAATGGCGATCGGCACCTGAAAGGCCAGCATGCTGATGAAGTGGGTGGACCAGATGCCGCCCGCCAGGCACCCGGCACCCAGCCAGCGCCAGTGGCGACGCGCGGTGGGGTCTTCGACGTGGCCGACGCGCTCGGCCATGTCCAGCGTGCCGAAACCGGCCGCACAGGCGACGAGGTAGGCCAGCAGCACCAGAAAAGGGTTATGGCTGCAATTGAGTAATAAGTGACCGTTGTGCGGTAGGTCGGTGAAAAAGTGCAGACCCAGCCATTCCATAGCATGTCCCGTCATTGCGTAGTTGCGTCACGGCCTACGGCGATGACCTATGGAGACGAGTATAGAAGGCTCATGGAATTCGCAAGGCGTAATGGCACATTGCTGTCATTTGATTTTGGCATGCCGGGCATAACGTTTGGTGCTAAGCGCTGATGGGCAACGCCAGTTCGAAGGGGGGCGCTTCCAGTGGCAACAGGCCGAACGCCGCGCGGGCCGCATCGCAATCGACGTTCTGCTCGCCCTGGCTCCACGACGCGTCAAACTCGCGGCACGGGCTCGAGCGCAGTTCATAAATCGAACAGCTGGTGCCTTTGCCCACTTCACCCTCCAGGCTGCAGCAACGCGCGGGTTTCTGGTCGGTGCCGATCATCGCCACGCGGGTCGGGTTGATCTGTACCACCAGGTCATCGGGCACCGTGCCGCCGGATGAGGCGCACTCACCCCAGAAGAAAGACACACGAAAGTATGAACAGCAGGCACCGCAATTCAGACACGGACTGGCTTCGGACATGGGCGTCATCGATAAGAAAGGTAAGGGGGAGGTACAACGGGAAGGCTCGCCATTCTATCCGGGCCGTGGTCGTTGGGAAGAGGGGGACGCACTTATATTTTTTGTAGGAAAAGTCCCGGAATGCCGGTTCGCATCATGCCCTATCAGCTTTACGAATCATTACAGACAAGCGCCGCTTGCCTGACTATGTTGCAGTGACCTGAGCAGGATGCATCGGGCATCGCTGCGCTCATAACAATAAAAAGAGACGGACCCCATGCAGAACTCGACCCAAGCGGCGAATGCCTGGCGCATTCTGTTCCTGCTGTTCCTGGCCAACCTGTTCAACTTCTTCGATCGCACCATTCCGGCGATCATCATCGAGCCCATTCGTATGGAATGGCACCTCAGCGACTTCCAGCTCGGCATCATCGGCACCGCGTTCACCCTTGTGTATGCCATTGCCGGCCTGCCACTCGGACGCCTGGCCGACACCGGCTCACGCAGCAAACTGATGGGCTGGGGCCTGTTTGCCTGGAGCGGGCTGACCGCCGTCAACGGTCTGGTCGGCAGTTTCTGGACCTTCCTGCTGGTGCGCATGGGCATCGGGATCGGCGAAGCCAGTTATGCGCCGGCCGCCAACTCGCTGATTGGCGACCTGTTTCCGGCGCACCGGCGGGCGCGGGCCATGGGCATCTTCATGCTCGGCCTGCCGCTGGGCCTGTTGCTGGCGTTTTTTACCATCGGCTGGATGGTCAAGGCGTTCGACAGCTGGCGCGCGCCGTTCTTTATTGCGGCGGTACCGGGGATGATCCTTGCGGTGTTCATGTTTTACATCAAGGAACCCAAGCGCGGCGCGGCGGAAACCGTGCAAGTCTCTCAGGAACGTATCGACCGCCCGATTCGCCGCGTGCTGGCGGTGCCGACCTTCCTCTGGCTGGTGCTGGCCGGGCTGTGCTTTAACTTCGCCACCTATGCGTGCAACTCGTTTCTGGTGCCGATGCTGCAGCGCTATTTTCTGCTGCCGCTGCAGGAGGCTGCAGTGGCCACCGGTGTAATCGTCGGCCTGACGGGGCTGGTGGGTCTGACGCTGGGGGGCTGGGTGGCCGACAAGATTCACCAGCGGGTCGCCAACGGGCGGTTGTTGTTTGCGGCGTTCAGCCTGATCATTTCCACCGTCACCACCGCCTGGGCCTTGCACGCCGGGCGCATCGAGATTGGCGTGTTCGTGGCGCTGTTCAGTGTGGGCTGGCTGTTTGCGTATAACTTCTACACCTGCGTGTACACGGCGATCCAGGACGTGGTCGAACCGCGTTTGCGCGCTACGGCGATGGCGCTGTTTTTCGCCGGACTGTACCTGCTGGGCGGTGGGATGGGGCCGATTGTCGTGGGCGGGCTGTCCGATCACTTTGCGCATTCAGCGATGTATGCGGCGGGGGCGCAGCAGATGACCGAGGCTTACAAGGCAGTTGGGTTGCATGACGCCATGTACCTGATTCCGGTGGCGCTGTTTCTGACCATGCTGTTTCTGTTTCAGGCGTCGCGCAGCTTTGTGCGCGATGCCAGGAAGATGAAGGAGGGGCTGGGAGCTGTTGGGGTGCCGGATGCGGTGGTGGCTTGAGGCCGGGTTGACTCTATCGGGAGCAAGCCCCCTCCCACAGGTTGAGCGGTGAATACCTGCAAAAAATGTGGGAGGCGGCTTGCTCCCGATGCGGCCGTCAAAGTCCCTGATATTCCCAAGTGAATAAAAAAGGCCCGCACGGTGCGGGCCTTCCTGTCAGCAGGGCAGGGTGGCAATCAACCCGCCACCAGCACCCGGATCGCTTCGAGTCGCAGCGCGGCCTTGTCCAGCATCGCCAGGCCTTGCTCGCGCTGATTGCGCAGCGCCACCAGCTCGCTGTCCCGCACCGTCGGGTTGACCGCCTGCAGCGCGGTCAGGCGCCCCAGTTCTTCGTCGGTGTCCGCCGCCAGGCGGCGCTTGGCTTCGGCCACACGCTCGGCATGACGCGGGCTGATCTTCTCCTCGCCGGCGTTGATACGCGGGGTGAGTTGATCGCGCTGGGCCTGGATGAACTTGTTGGCGCTGGCCCGTGGCACGCTTTCGAGCTGGTCGTTGAGGGTCTCGAACGACACGCGCCCGGACAGGTCGTTGCCGTTGGGGTCCAGCAGGCAGCGCAGCGCCGCCGGCGGCAGGTAGCGACCCAGTTGCAGCGCACGCGGCGCGACCACTTCACTCACGTAGAGCAGTTCCAGCAGCACGGTGCCCGGCTTGAGTGCCTTGTTCTTGATCAGCGCCACCGCCGTGTTGCCCATGGAGCCCGACAGCACCAGGTCCATGCCGCCCTGCACCATCGGGTGTTCCCAGGTGATGAACTGCATGTCTTCGCGCGACAGTGCCTGGTTACGGTCGTAGGTGATGGTCACGCCTTCGTCGTCGCCCAGGGGGAAGCTGGCGTCGAGCATTTTCTCGCTGGGCTTGAGGATCAGCGCGTTTTCCGAATGGTCTTCGCTGTCGATGCCGAACGCGTCGAACAGGGTTTCCATGTAGATCGGCAGGGCGAACTGATCGTCCTGTTCCAGAATGTCCTCCACCAGCGCATCGCCTTCACCCGCGCCGCCGGAGTTGAGCTCCAGCAGGCGGTCGCGACCGGTGTGCAGTTCCTGCTCCAGACGCTCGCGCTCGGCACGGGCCTCGTCGATCAGGGCCTGCCATTCGCTGTCGTCGGCGCTCTCCAGCAGCGGCAGCAGGCGCGGGCCGAACTGATGCTGCAGGGCACTGCCGGTGGGGCAGGTGTTGAGGAAGGCGTTCAGCGCTTCGTGGTACCACTGGAACAGACGTTCCTGCGGGCTGGTTTCCAGGTACGGCACGTGCAGTTCGATGATGTGCTTCTGACCGATCCGGTCCAGACGGCCGATGCGCTGCTCCAGCAGGTCGGGGTGGGACGGCAGGTCGAACAGCACCAGGTGGTGAGCGAACTGGAAGTTGCGGCCTTCGCTGCCGATTTCCGAGCAGATCAGCACCTGCGCGCCGAATTCTTCATCGGCGAAGTAGGCAGCGGCGCGGTCGCGCTCGAGGATGTTCATGCCCTCGTGGAACACCGTGGCCGGAATGCCGGAGCGTACGCGCAGGGCGTCTTCCAGGTCCATGGCGGTTTCGGCGTGGGCGCAGATCACCAGGACCTTGGTGCGCTTGAGCATTTTGAGCTGGTCGATCAGCCACTCGACGCGCGGGTCGAAGCGCCACCAGCGGTGTTCTTCCTCGACGTCCGGCTGCGATTGGAAGCTGACTTCCGGATACAGCTCGGCGTGTTCGCCCAGCGGCAGCTCCATGTATTCGTCCGGGTTGGGCAGCGGGTAGGCGTGCAACTTGCGCTCCGGGAAACCCTGCACGGCGGCGCGGGTGTTGCGAAACAGCACGCGGCCGGTGCCGTGACGGTCGAGCAGCTCACGCACCAGGCGCGCACTGGCTTCGCTGTCGCCATCGTTGACGGCGGTCAGCAGCGCTTCGCCTTCGTTGCCGAGGAAACCCTGGATGGTCTTGTGCGCCTTGGGTGACAGACGACCCTTGTCCAGCAACTCCTGCACGGCCTCGGCCACCGGGCGATAGTTCTCGCTCTCGGCGCGGAAGGCGTGCAAGTCGTGGAAGCGGTTCGGGTCGAGCAGGCGCAGGCGCGCGAAGTGGCTGTCCTGGCCCAGTTGCTCCGGGGTGGCGGTGAGCAGCAGCACGCCCGGGATCACTTGCGCGAGTTGTTCGACCAGCGAATATTCCTGGCTGGCTTTTTCTTCGTGCCAGACCAGGTGGTGGGCTTCGTCGACCACCAGCAGGTCCCAGCCGGCGGCGAACAGCGCGTCCTGGGCCTTCTCGTCGTCCACCAGCCACTCCAGCGCCACCAGCGCGAGCTGGGTGTCTTCGAACGGGTTGGAGGCATCGCTTTCGATAAAGCGCTCTTCGTCGAACAGGGCCACCTGCAGGTTGAAGCGCCGGCGCATTTCCACCAGCCATTGGTGCTGCAGGTTTTCCGGTACCAGGATCAGCACGCGGCTGGCGCGGCCCGACAGCAACTGGCGATGGATGACGAGGCCCGCTTCGATAGTCTTGCCCAGGCCCACTTCGTCGGCCAGCAATACCCGTGGCGCGATGCGGTCGGCGACCTCACGCGCGATGTGCAACTGGTGCGCGATGGGTTGCGCACGCACGCCGCCCAGGCCCCACAGCGAGGACTGCAATTGGCGGCTGGTGTGTTCCAGGGTGTGGTAGCGCAGCGAGAACCAGGCCAGCGGGTCGATCTGGCCGGCGAACAGGCGGTCGCTGGCGAGGCGGAACTGAATGAAGTTCGACAGTTGGGTTTCCGGCAGGGTGACCTGCTCGTTCTGCCCATTGAGGCCGTGGTACACCAGCAGGCCGTCGACGTCGTCGACTTCCTGTACGGTCATTTTCCAGCCTTCGAAATGGGTGATGGAGTCCCCCGGCGAAAACCTCACGCGAGTGAGGGGCGCATTCCGTAGCGCATACTGGCGTGTGTCGCCAGTGGCCGGATAGAGCACGGTCAACAAGCGTCCGTCCTGTGCCAGAACGGTGCCTAACCCCAGCTCTGCTTCGCTGTCACTAATCCAGCGTTGCCCCGGTTGATACTGCTGCGACATGCTGCCTGACTCCCGCCGTGAAAAAGCCGACTATCTTAACGGAACAAGGTCCGACCCCCAAGGACTCTGACGAAAACTACTCCGTTTGAGTGGGCGCGCGTGCCTTCAATCGACGGGTGGCGGGCACTTGTGAGTGTCGACTGAGTCACAGGTTGGCGATGCTGCGCTCAAGTTGGTGCGCAGCGCGCCGACAGCCTGAAGATCAGGAGAGTAATTATTATGCTGCCACCCATGTTGCCCGTCAGCGTCGTACCGGTCACGTCGCAACTGGACCCGGTAAGGCCCAAGCCGGATATCCCGCCCGTGGTGCCGGTACAGCCGAGTTCCAACGAAAGCACCATCGACCTGAAAAAGGGCGACGCTGAGCAGTCGAATTTCCTCCTGCGTGAAGAACAACGCCGCCAGCAGGAACAGCAGAAGCGCCGCCGCGAAGCCGATGAAGATCCGGAACAGCATCTGGCGATTCCAGGCGATGTGCTCAACGCCGACAACACCGTTCCCGTCATCCCTCTGATCGAGGATGAGCCACGTCAGGGGCTGTGGGTGGACGTCGAGGTGTGAAGGTGTATTTGCGGTCACGCTGGGCAGGCCGCATTATTGCGCCATCCCCGCCACAACGTAAGCCAAGCCATGAGTGACGATGACAAGCTGATCGATCTGAATGCCGAACGTGCCAAGCGCGTGCATGACCTCAATGACAAGCGCTTGAATGAAGTGCGCCAGGCGTTTGAACAGGCAATGCCTTTGGCAAAGCCGAAGAAAAAACCGAAGGGCAAGCCGAAAAAGCGCTGAAACAATGTGCATCCATTGACCCCGGTCAATTCCTCGCTCCACCGTCTCCGTTAACGTGGCCCTATTGATGTTTATCCGCAAAGGTCTTTGCGGATTACAGGGCACGCAAGGCATTTTGGGCGACTTCGGTCGCCTTTTTTTTACCTGAAATTCAGCTGCCGAGTATTTGCGGGGTGACCCCATGCCTGTGGCAAGCCCTAATGCCGTTCAGTTAAGCCCGCGTGATGCTCGAAGCAACGAGCGGTGCGACTTTTCGGTGTACATATCTGTTTCTGCGGTAACGACGACTTAGGGTTCCGCCCTTACGGCGGCTCACTTTTGAAAAGCGCAAAAGTAAGCAAAACGCTCCTGCCCCAACACTCGGCACCTCGCCTAGGCTCGGTGTGCCCTCACGCAGGCTGTGGAGCGTGGGCCACGCTCCAAAACCTGCGTTCGGCCAGCGTCTTTGACGGGGCGCCTAAGATCAAGATCAAGGGCGCGCCGGCCTGAGAGCCGACCGGAATGGTCTGCCGAACGCTGTACAACATGTGGGAGGGGGCTTGCTCCCGATGGCGTCGGCCCAGCAAACATTGATGTTGAAGACCCACCGCTTTCGCGGGCAAGTCGAATCGTCGAAGCGCACATTCCCTGTGGCGAGCAGGCTTGTCCTGCGTTGGGCTGCGCAGCAGCCCCAAAGCCAGGCGCTGAGCCGTATCAGGTACACCGCGTTTTGCTCGATTAGGGGCGCTTCGCCCCCCAACGCGGGGCAAGCCCGCTCGCCACAATGAGTTCGCTCTGCACACAGGATTCGGTGCAGCCAATAAAAAAGGTGCGACCCTTGCGGATCGCACCTTTTTTTATTGCCGGCGGCTTATCAGCTGCCCAGCGCCTTGGACGCCAGCCAGAACAACCCGGCCGACAGGGCCACGGTTGCCGGCAGGGTCAATATCCAGGCCATCAGGATGGTCTTGACCGTGCCACCTTGCAGGCCGCTTTTATTGGCGACCATGGTGCCCGCCACGCCCGACGACAATACGTGGGTGGTCGACACCGGCAAGGCGAAGATGTTGGCGAAGCCGATCATGGTGGCGGTGGTGATCTGCGCCGACATGCCCTGGGCGTAGGTCATGCCCTGTTTGCCGATCTTTTCGCCGATGGTCAGCACCACCCGCTTCCAGCCCACCATGGTGCCCAGGCCCAGGGCCAGGGCGACTGCCAGAATCACCCAGAACGGCGCGTATTCGGTGGTGGCGGTCAGGTCTTTGCGCAGCTTGTCGAGGTCGGACTTCTCACGCGCATCCAGGCCAGGCAACTTGCCGACTTTCTTCGCGGTGTCGTCCAGGCAGAGCAGGTAGCGACGCACTTCGATGCGGTGGTCGGCACTCAGCGAATGATAGTCGGACACGCCTTTCAAGGTGTCGACCAGCGCATTGATGGTCGGCTCGGTCTGCTGCGGGTTGCATTGGAACTTGCCCGGCAGGTCGCCCTTCACGCTTTTGCCCAGTGCCAGGAACTCGCCAAGGGTGGCGTTGTTGCGCTGGTAGAACTGGCTCAAATGCACGGTGGCATCGCGGGTGCGTTCGATCTGGTAGGTGGTGCTGCCCAGGTCGAGAACGAACTGCGCCGGCACGATGCCGATCAGTACCAGCATGATCAGGCCGATACCTTTCTGACCATCGTTGGAGCCATGCACGAAGCTCACGGCCATGGCCGAGATCACCAGCACCAGGCGGTTCCAGAATGGCGGGTGTTTCTTGTCGTCGAGCTTGCGGCGCTGGTCCGGGGTTTTGTGCATCTTTGACAGCGGACGCCACCACTTCAGGCCGATCAGCACCAGGGCTGCGACGATGAAACCGGCCATCGGCGAGAACACCAGCGAGGCGCCGATATCGACTGCCTTCTGCCAGTTCACACCGTCCGCCAGCGGAATATCGTTGATCAGGGCGTTGGCCAGGCCGACGCCGAGGATCGAGCCGATCAGCGTGTGGGAGCTGGAAGCCGGAATACCGAAGTACCAGGTGCCCAGGTTCCAGGTGATCGCCGCTGCCAATAAGGAGAAGACCATGGCCAGACCGTGGCCGGTGTTCACATTGATCAGCAACTCCACCGGCAGCAGATGCACGATGGCGTAGGCGACACCCACACCTCCGAGCAGCACGCCGAGGAAGTTGAACACCCCGGAGAAGAACACGGCCAGGTGTGGCGGCATGGCTTTGGTATAGATGACTGTGGCCACCGCGTTAGCAGTGTCATGAAAGCCGTTGATGAACTCGAAGGCGAGGACAAAGGCCAGGGCGAGCAACAGGCTCACTAGCACCCACGCATCCAGTCCGCTGAATAAATCGATCATGAAGGTTTTCTGACCCGGTCGTAAGGGGGCGCGATTATGCCAGAAAACCTCGGTAATCGATGCACTAGCTGCTCATCGGTAGCAATCTTCCCGGAAAAAATCTGTGGGAAACGCGCGCATCCCAGCGTTTCCGGGGCTTTGACAAGTCGTTGATTTATAACGCGCGGGGCTGTAATGACGCGGGTTTGTCACAAAATCGTCACTTCTGAAATATTTGTATGAAATTTCCCAGAGGTCCGTAGGCCGCTAACTGAAATGCAGGAAAAGACAGGTGCTCTCAGCCGACGCTCGACCGGCAAAGACTGCAACACCCTAGACGCCCACACCGAAGGACTTATGACTCTTCGGCCTTGAGTTCCTGTTCAATCTTCTCGATTTCCTGAGTAAATGCCTGATCGAGCAAGCTGGCACGCTTGCGCCAAGGCTTGCGCTCCGGCTCAGGCTGCGCGGCGTAGGTGGTGACTTCCCCGCCGTAAACGTCCTTGTAACGTTGTTCCTGGCGCTCAAGTTCCGCGCGCAGTTCGTCTTTCGTCACAGTTGTTACCTAATTGAGTTGAGTTTAATTAATGTGCAGCGATAAGGCAGAAACTCGCGATCGAGGGTTCGAATTGAACAGTTGAACCGTTCAAGTGGAACATTAATGCCCGAGAGGACTTCGTTTAACACCTTGCGTGTAACCGACGAAGCACTCAACGGGCGCCGTCAGGCGAGCTCCAAAGCCGATACTGATACCGGGCTGACCTCTGCACAGCCTGCATTATAGCGGCGCATTTGAATAACACTACCGGCATAAAGTTAAAAAGCCCTAACTTCGTGTGAGGGATTTGTTACACAGGAGTCAGTATTGGCTGAAAAAGCTGACGTCATCACTAGTTGTTTTCATCGCCGATGAAGACAGATTAATTCAAGGCGTTATAGCGGGACAAATTGCGATAATCGACTGCTCGTCCGATAATCGCCCAATGACGCCGGCCTCGTCTTGTCTGCCGGGTCGGTGCGGTTTGTAATGGCGAGCAGCCCTCCCTGCGCTTGCAGAACAAGAAAAAAGGACCCCAAATGAACGACCAATTGCGTAACGCCTTCGCATCGGTGGCGCCGCCAATCGTGGCTTCACCGGCCAAGCGCATCCAGGCGTTCACCGGCGATCCGGACTTCATGACCTCCCTGGCCCGCGGTCTGGCCGTGGTGCAGGCGTTCCAGGAGCGCAAGCGCCACCTGACCATCGCCCAGATCAGCCATCGCACCGAAATCCCCCGCGCCGCCGTGCGCCGTTGTCTGCACACGCTGATCAAGCTCGGCTACGCCACCACCGATGGGCGCACCTATTCGCTGTTGCCCAAAGTCCTGACCCTGGGCCACGCCTACCTGTCGTCGACCCCGTTGGCCGTGTCCGCCCAGCCGTACCTGGACCGCATGAGCGAGCAACTGCACGAAGCCTGCAACATGGCCACGCTCGAAGGCGACGACATTCTCTACATTGCCCGTTCCGCCACCACGCAACGCCTGATTTCGATAGACCTGTCGGTGGGCGGGCGCCTGCCGGCCTACTGCACCTCCATGGGCCGCATCCTCCTGGCGGCGCTGGACGACGCTTCGCTGCAGGATTACCTCGACCATGCCGACCTGCCCACCAAGACCAGTCGCACCCTGACCACTCCTCAAGCGCTGTTCGAATGCCTGCAACAGGTGCGCCAGCAAGGCTGGTGCATCGTCGATCAGGAACTCGAGCAGGGCCTGCGTTCCATCGCCGTGCCGGTGTACGACGCCTCCGGCCAGGTATTGGCCGCGCTCAATGTCAGCACCCATGCCGGGCGGGTCAGTCGCAGCGAGCTGGAGCAGCGTTTCCTGCCGAGCATGCTCAGTGCCAGTCGCGAGCTGAGTACCCAACTGTTTGCCTAAGCTGTTCGGTGACCGCACAGATCCGGGCGCGATGAATTGACGGTCTTTGCCCGCGCTTATTAAGGTGCGGCAGCGCTCCCGGGCGCACCCAATAATAATGACGACCTCAGGTCGTTGGCCCGCCATCGGTGTGGAATAACAATAATGACGCAATCTTCTGTTGGCTCCACCCTGGACGTCCAGTCCTTCATCAATGCCCAGCCACTGTCACGCTACCAGTGGCGTGTGGTGATCCTGTGTTTCCTGATTGTCTTCCTTGATGGCCTCGACACTGCCGCCATGGGCTTTATCGCTCCGGCGCTGTCCCAGGATTGGGGTATTGATCGCGCCAGCCTCGGCCCGGTGATGAGCGCCGCGTTGATCGGCATGGTGTTCGGCGCCCTCGGCTCCGGGCCGCTGGCGGATCGCTTCGGACGCAAGGTTGTGCTGGTGGGGGCGGTGCTGGTGTTCGGCGCCTTCAGCCTGGCGTCGGCTTACAGCTCGAATGTCGACCAACTGCTGGTGCTGCGCTTTCTGACCGGGCTGGGCCTGGGCGCCGGCATGCCGAATGCCACCACCCTGCTGTCCGAATACACCCCCGAGCGCCACAAGTCTTTGCTGGTGACCAGCATGTTCTGCGGCTTCAACCTGGGCATGGCCGGTGGCGGGTTTATCTCGGCCAAGCTGATTCCGGCGTTCGGCTGGCACGCCTTGTTGATGATCGGCGGCATCCTGCCGTTGGTCCTGGTGGTGGCGCTGATACTGTGGCTGCCCGAATCGGCGCGCTACCTGGTGGTGCGCAATCGCGGCACCGACAAGGTGCGCGAAGCGCTGTCCCCCATCGAGCCCACGGTGGTCGCCCAGGCCAGCGCCTTCAGTGTGCCCGAGCAAAAAACCGTCAAGGCACGCAACGTGTTCGCGGTGATCTTCTCCGGCACCTACAGCGCCGGCACCTTGTTGCTGTGGCTTACCTATTTCATGGGCCTGGTGATTGTGTACCTGCTCACCAGCTGGCTGCCGACCCTGATGCGCGACAGCGGCGCCAGCATGGAGCAGGCCGCCTTCATCGGCGCGCTGTTCCAGTTCGGCGGCGTGTTGAGTGCGGTCGGTGTGGGCTGGGCGATGGACCGCTTCAATCCGCACAAGGTCATCGGCACGTTTTACCTGCTGGCGGGGGTCTTCGCCTACGCAGTAGGGCAGAGCCTGGGCAATATCACCCTGCTGGCGACGTTGGTGCTGATTGCCGGGATGTGCGTCAACGGCGCGCAATCGGCGATGCCGTCTCTGGCCGCGCGTTTCTACCCGACGCAGGGCCGCGCCACGGGGGTGTCGTGGATGCTCGGAATCGGCAGGTTTGGCGCGATCCTCGGTGCATGGATGGGCGCCACGCTGCTGGGCCTGGGCTGGAACTTCGAGCAGGTGCTGACTGCGCTGGTGATCCCGGCCGCGCTGGCCACTGCGGCCGTGATCATCAAGGGCATGGTCAGCCATGCGGATGCCACCTGAGGGGTGGTGGCGTTTAAAAATGTGGGAGGGGGCTTGCTCCCGATAGCGGTGTATCAGTCAGCACATCCTGGGCTGACACAATCCTATCGGGAGCAAGCTCCCTCCCACATTGGACAAGAGTTAGCTCGCTAACAAATGTTCGATTATCGAACGTTTAGTCGATTATCGGATTGTTTGGCGCCATGCCCTCGGCTTAATCTTCAGGCACTTCGGCGCCACCTCAGCGCCTTTTTCGATCCACACCGGGAGCCCCACCCCATGGCTGACATTCTCACCCTGCGTGATGCGGTCAAGCGCTTCGTGAACGACGGCGACACCGTCGCTCTCGAAGGCTTCACCCACCTGATCCCTACGGCCGCAGGCCATGAAATCATTCGTCAGGGCAAGAAAGACCTGACGCTGGTGCGCATGACGCCCGACCTGATCTACGATCAGTTGATCGGTGCCGGCTGTGTGCGCAAGCTGATTTTCTCGTGGGGCGGCAATCCGGGTGTGGGCTCTCTGCATCGCTTGCGTGACGCGGTGGAAAAACAGTGGCCGCAGCCGCTGGAGATCGAAGAACACAGCCATGCAGACCTCGCCAACGCCTACGTTGCAGGAGCCTCCGGGCTGCCCTTCGCGGTGCTGCGCGGCTACGCCGGTTCCGACCTGCCCAAGGTCAACCCGCTGATCAAGACCGTGACCTGTCCATTTACCGGCGAAGTGCTGGCGGCGGTGCCGTCGGTGCGCCCGGACATCACGGTGATTCATGCGCAGAAAGCCGACCGCAAGGGCAACGTGCTGCTCTGGGGCATTCTCGGTGTGCAGAAGGAAGCGGCCCTGGCAGCCAAGCGCTGCATCGTTACCGTCGAGGAAATCGTCGACGACCTGAATGCGCCGATGAACAGCTGCGTGCTGCCGACCTGGGCCCTGACCGCCGTGTGCCATGTACCTGGCGGCGCACATCCGTCCTACGCCCACGGCTACAACGAGCGCGACAACCGTTTCTATCAGGCGTGGGACCCGATTGCCCGCGACCGTGGGACCTTTACCGCCTGGATCGACGAATACATCCACGGCACTGCCGATTTCAGTGAATTCCAGGCCAAGCTGGCCACCGCGCAGGAGGCCAAGTAATGGCTTACTCGACCAACGAAATGATGACCGTCGCCGCCGCGCGCCGCCTCAAGAACGGCTCGGTATGCTTTGTCGGCATCGGCCTGCCGTCCAAGGCCGCCAACCTGGCGCGCCTGACCTCATCGCCCGATGTGGTGCTGATCTACGAGTCCGGCCCGATTGGCGCCAAGCCTTCCGTGTTGCCGCTGTCCATCGGCGATGGCGAACTGGCGGAAACCGCTGACACCGTGGTGCCCACCGGCGAGATCTTCCGCTACTGGCTGCAAGGCGGACGCATCGACGTCGGCTTTCTCGGTGCGGCCCAGGTCGACCGTTTCGGCAACATCAACACCACCGTGGTCGGTGACTATCACCAGCCCAAAGTACGCCTGCCGGGTGCCGGTGGCGCGCCGGAAATCGCCGGCTCCGCCAAAAGCGTGCTGATCATCCTCAAGCAGTCGGCGCGCTCGTTTGTCGACAAGCTGGACTTCATCACTTCGGTCGGTCACGGCGAAGGCGGTGATTCACGCAAGCGCCTGGGCCTGCCGGGTGCCGGACCTGTGGGCATTATTACCGACCTGTGCATCATGGAACCGGAAGAGGGCACCCATGAGTTCGTGGTCACCGCGCTGCACCCCGGGGTCACCCGCGAGCAAGTAATGGCCGCCACCGGTTGGGCGATTCGCTTTGCCGATCAGGTCGACACCAGTGCCGCACCGACAGAGGTCGAACTGACCGCCCTGCGTGACCTTGAAGCCCGCACGGCCGCCGCCCACGGCCAAGCGCCTGGAGAAGCCTGATGCGCGACGTATTTATCTGTGATGCCATTCGCACCCCCATCGGCCGCTTTGGCGGTGGCCTGTCCACGGTGCGCGCCGATGACCTGGCCGCGCTGCCGATCAAGGCGCTGATGGAGCGCAACCCGTCGGTGGACTGGAACGCGGTGGACGAGGTGTTCCTCGGCTGCGCCAACCAGGCCGGCGAAGACAACCGCAACGTCGCGCGCATGGCGCTGTTGCTGGCCGGCCTGCCGCAGAGCATTCCCGGCGTAACCCTCAACCGCTTGTGCGCCTCGGGCATGGACGCCATCGGCACTGCCTTTCGCGCCATCGCCAGCGGCGAAATGGAGCTGACGATTGCCGGCGGCGTCGAGTCGATGTCCCGTGCACCGTTCGTGATGGGCAAGGCCGACGCCGCGTTTTCGCGCAACATGAAGCTTGAAGACACTACCATCGGCTGGCGCTTTATCAACCCCTTGATGAAAGCCCAGTACGGCGTGGACGCGATGCCGCAGACCGCCGACAACGTTGCCGATGACTACAACGTGTCCCGCGCCGATCAGGACGCCTTTGCCCTGCGCAGCCAGCAACGCACGGCCGCTGCCCAGGCTGCCGGCTTCTTTGCCGAAGAAATCGTGCCGGTGCGGGTCGCCCATAAAAAAGGCGAAACCCTGGTGGAGCACGATGAGCATCCACGCGACACCACCCTTGAAGCGCTGACCAAACTCAAGCCGGTCAACGGCCCTGACAAGACCGTCACCGCCGGCAACGCGTCAGGCGTGAACGACGGTGCGGCGGCGCTGATTCTGGCGTCCGCCGACGCGGTGAAAAAACACGGCCTCACGGCCCGCGCCCGGGTATTGGGCATGGCCAGCGCCGGTGTTGCGCCGCGTGTGATGGGCATCGGCCCGGTGCCGGCGGTGCGCAAGCTGGTGGAGCGCCTGGGCCTGGCCGTCAGCGATTTCGATGTGATCGAACTCAATGAAGCCTTTGCCAGCCAGGGCCTGGCGGTACTGCGTGAGCTGGGGATTGCCGACGACGCGCCGCAGGTCAACCCGAACGGCGGCGCCATTGCGCTTGGCCATCCGTTGGGCATGAGCGGTGCGCGGTTGGTACTGACAGCCCTGCATCAGTTGGAAAAAACCGGAGGCCATAAAGGCCTGGCGACCATGTGCGTGGGCGTCGGCCAAGGTTTGGCCCTGGCGATTGAACGCGTCTAATAAAAGAGGATGGCTCCATGAGTGACAAGCCCGGTTACCGGCGCCCGCAAGCGGGCACTCAACCTGATTACCTGCACCCGGCCTACCAGTCGACGAACCTGCGTTCGCCGTCCCGGCCGCTGGTGTTCCTGCCCCATTCCCTGTCGGAAATCACCGGCCCGAGCATCGGCGCCGAGCGGGTCAATGAGACCGACAACGACCTCACCGCCCAGCATGACGGCGAGCCGCAAGGCGAACGCATCATCATCCATGGCCGTGTGCTGGACGAAAACGGTTTGCCGGTGCCGGGCATTCTGGTGGAAATCTGGCAGGCCAACGCCGCCGGCCGCTACAACCACCCGCGCGACCTGCACGATGCGCCGCTGGACCCCAACTTTACCGGCACCGGCCGCACCGTCACCGACGCCGATGGCTGGTACCAGTTCCAGACCATCAAGCCCGGTGCCTACCCGTGGGGCAATCACCACAACGCATGGCGCCCGGCGCATATCCACTTTTCGCTGTTCGGCCCCAGCGTGCTGACCCGGTTGGTGACGCAGATGTACTTCCCCGGCGACCCGCTGCTGGAATACGACCCGATCTACAACTGCGTGCCGGACACCTCGGCCAAGCAGCGCCTGATCGCCAGCTTCGACCTGGAAAAAACCATTCCTTCCTATGCCCTCGGCTACCGCTGGGACATCGTCCTGCGCGGCCGCGACGCCACGCCGATGGAGAAATGAGATGAGCCTGTATGCAACCACGTCCCACACGGTGGGGCCTTACTACCACATCGGCCTGACCTGGCTGAACCGCGAGGACTTGACCGTCGCCGCCACGCTGGGCGACCGCGTGGCGATCAGCGGGCAAGTGGTGGACGGCAACGGCGATGTCGTCAACGACGCCATGCTGGAGGTCTGGCAGGCCAACGCCGCCGGCAAGTACGACCACCCGGAGGATGAGCAGGCCAAACCCGTCGACCCGAACTTCGAAGGCTTCGGCCGCGTGCCGGTGGATGCCGAAGGGCGGTTCCGCTTTACCACGATCAAGCCGGGCAGCGTTCCCGGGCTCAAGGGTACGACCCAGGCGCCGCACCTGGTGGTGCTGGTATTCGCACGGGGCCTGGTGAAGCACTTGCTTACACGGATTTATTTTGCCGGCGAGGCGTTGAATGGGGATGACCCGTTGCTGGCCTGTGTGCCGGCCGAGCGGCGCGCGACGTTGATTGCCGAGCAGGATGGGGCCGGTGTGTATCAGTGGAATGTGATTTTGCAGGGCACCGACAGGGAAACAGTGTTTTTCGATTACTGAGTTGGCCTGAAATCCAATCGGGAGCAAGCCCCCTCCCACATTTTGATTGGTGAATACATTCAGAAATGTGGGAGGGGGCTTGCTCCCGATGAGACCCTTTGAGTCAGAACCTCCTCAAACTCTTCTTGCAAGACATGGTTGTTGCAAAGTATGTCTAGGCTATACCCGTCCCACTGAGTAAAAAACCATGACAACAACAACGATTCACTACACCGGGGAAGAACGCCGCAAACGTATTTTTGCAATCGTCGGCGCGTCCTCCGGCAACCTTGTCGAATGGTTCGACTTCTATGTCTACGCCTTCTGCGCCATCTACTTTGCCCCGGCGTTTTTCCCCTCGGACGAACCCACGGTGCAGTTGCTCAACACCGCCGGTGTGTTCGCCGCCGGGTTCCTGATGCGGCCCATCGGCGGCTGGCTGTTTGGCCGGGTGGCCGACAAGCACGGGCGCAAGAACTCGATGATGATTTCGGTGCTGATGATGTGCGCCGGCTCACTGGTTATCGCCTTTCTGCCCACCTACAAGGACATCGGCGTCTGGGCGCCGGTGCTGCTGCTGATGGCGCGGCTGTTCCAGGGCTTGTCGGTGGGGGGCGAATACGGCACCACCGCCACCTACATGAGTGAAGTCGCCCTCAAGGGCCAGCGCGGTTTCTTCGCTTCGTTCCAGTACGTGACCCTGATCGGCGGGCAACTGCTGGCGGTGCTGGTGCTGGTGATCCTGCAACAGATTCTCAGCGACGAAGAGTTGCATGCCTGGGGCTGGCGCATTCCGTTCGTAATCGGCGCCATTGCAGCAGTCATCTCCCTGTTGCTGCGTCGCACCCTTAAGGAAACCGCCAGCACGCAAGTGCGCCAGGACAAGGACGCCGGCAGCATAGCCGCGTTGTTCCGCGATCACCGAGGGGCATTCATCACCGTGCTCGGCTACACCGCCGGCGGCTCGCTGATTTTCTACACCTTTACCACCTACATGCAGAAATACCTGGTGAACACCGCCGGCATGCACGCCAAGACCGCCAGCTACATCATGACCGGCGCGCTGTTTGTGTATATGTGCATGCAGCCGCTGTTCGGCATGCTCTCGGACCGGATCGGCCGGCGCACTTCGATGCTCTGGTTCGGCGCCGTTGGCACCCTGTGCACGGTGCCGATCCTGATGACCCTGAAAACCGTGACAAACCCGTTCCTGGCGTTTGTGCTGATCTCCCTGGCGCTTGCTATCGTCAGCTTCTATACCTCGATCAGCGGGCTGGTCAAAGCCGAGATGTTCCCGCCCCACGTACGCGCCCTTGGCGTAGGCTTCGCTTACGCCGTGGCCAACGCGATCTTCGGCGGTTCGGCGGAGTACGTGGCGCTGGGCCTCAAGTCCCTGGGCATGGAAAACACCTTTTACTGGTACGTCACCGGCATGATGGCCGTGGCGTTCCTGTTCAGCCTGCGCCTGCCGAAACAGGCAGAGTACCTGCACCACGATTTGTAAGGGATCCGTTATGACGCTGCGCACGAGCAACCAATTGTTCGACGCCTACTTCTCCACCGACAGCATGGCCGAGGTGTTCTGCGACCAGGGCCGCTTGCAGGGCATGCTGGATTTCGAGGCGGCGCTGGCCCGCGCGCAGGCCCGGGTCGGGTTGATTCCGCAGGCCGCCGTCGCGCCGATTGCCCAGGCGTGCCTGGCCTCGCTGTACGACGTCGACGCCCTGAGCGTGGCGATTGCCACCTCGGGGAATTCGGCCATCCCGCTGGTCAAGGCACTGGGCAAGTTGATTGCCAGCGAGGACGCCGGGGCCGAGCGCTATGTGCATTTGGGCGCAACCAGCCAGGACGTGATGGACACCGGCCTGGTTCTCCAGGTGCGCCAGGCACTGGCATTGATCGACGCGGACCTGGCGCGCCTGGGGGACGTTCTCGCTGCCCAGGCCCAGCGCTACGCAGCGGTGCCACTGGCCGGGCGCACCTGGCTGCAGCACGCCACGCCGGTCACCCTGGGGATGAAAATCGCCGGTTGGCTGGGAGCGGTGACTCGCAGTCGCCAGCGCCTGGCGCAGTTGAAGCCACGCGTGCTGGTGCTGCAGTTTGGCGGTGCGTCCGGCACCCTGGCGGCGCTGGGTGAGCAGGCCATGCCGGTGGCCGAGGCGCTGGCGACGGAGTTGCAATTGAGCCTGCCCGAACAACCCTGGCACACCCAGCGTGACCGTCTGGTGGAGTTCGCTGCGGCACTTGGCCTGATCGCCGGCAGCCTCGGCAAGCTGGGCCGCGACATCAGCTTGCTGATGCAGACCGAAGCCGCTGAAGTCTTCGAGCCGTCGGCGCCGGGCAAGGGCGGTTCATCCACCATGCCGCACAAGCGTAATCCGGTGGGCGCCGCCGTGCTGATCAGCGCCGCCACCCGCGTGCCGGGGCTGGTGGCGACCCTGTTCAGCGCCATGCCCCAGGAGCACGAACGCAGCCTGGGCTTGTGGCATGCCGAATGGGAAACCCTGCCGGACATCTGCCGGCTGGTGTCCGGTGCGCTGAAGCAGGCGCTACTGATGAGTGAAGGCCTGGAGGTCGACGCTGAACGCATGGCGCGCAATCTCGACCTCACCCAGGGCCTGGTGCTCGCCGAAGCAGTCAGCATCGTGCTCGCCCAACGCCTGGGCCGCGAAACCGCGCATCATCTGCTGGAGCAATGCTGCCAGCGTGCGGTCGCCGAGGGTCGGCATTTGCGCGCAGTGCTGGCCGATGAAGCGCAGATCACCGCCGAGCTGTCAGCCACCGAACTGGACCGCCTGCTCGATCCGGCGCACTACCTGGGCCAGGCACACACCTGGGTCAGCCGCGCCGTCACCGAACATTTTGCCTTGAACGCCTGAGGAGGCTGCCGTGCCCTTTGTCCAACTCGCCGACGGCGAACTGCATTACCAACTCGACGGGCCTGCCGATGCCCCCGTGCTGGTGCTGTCCAACTCCCTGGGCACCGACCTGCATATGTGGGATATCCAGATGCCAGCGTTTACCCGGCATTTTCGTGTGCTGCGCTGCGACACCCGTGGTCATGGCAAGTCACTGGTCACGCCGGGGCCTTACAGCATCGAGCAACTGGGCCGCGACGTGCTGGCGCTGCTGGATGGGCTGGGTATCCAGCGCGCACATTTCTGCGGGCTGTCCATGGGCGGGCTGATCGGCCAATGGCTGGGCATCAACGCCGGCACACGCCTGCAGCGCCTGGTGGTGTGCAATACCGCTGCGAAGATCGGCACCCCCGAGGTGTGGGACCCGCGCATCGAGACCGTGCTGCGGGACGGCGCGGCGGCAATGGTGGCGCTGCGCGATGCGTCGATTGCCCGCTGGTTCACCGCTGACTTTGCGGCGGCGAATCCGCATCAGGCGCAACAGATCACCGACATGCTCGCCAATACCTCGCCCGAGGGCTACGCCGCCAACTGTGCCGCCGTGCGCGACGCGGATTTGCGCGCGCAACTGGTCTCGATCAAGGTGCCGACGCTGGTGATCGCCGGCACTGAAGATGCCGTGACACCGCCGGCCGGCGGCCACTTTATCCAGAACCATGTGCAGGGCGCCGAGTACGTCGAGTTCTATGCGGCGCACCTGTCCAACGTTCAAGCGGGCGCCGCGTTCAGCGACCGCGTTATCGAATTTCTGCTGGCCCACTGACCCAGTGATGGCTGGTCTTGCAATGGCGAGCGGTGTGGCTGTGGCGAGCGGGCTCGCCACAAAAAATCCGTTCGCCACATTTCCTGTTCAGAGGAGCTTTTTGTGGACGAGAAACAACGTTATGCCGAGGGACTCAAGGTGCGCCGCGAAGTGCTCGGCGATGCCCATGTCGATCGCAGCCTCAACGCCCTGACCGAGTTCAACGGCGAGTTCCAGGAGATGATCACCCGTCACGCCTGGGGCGATATCTGGACCCGCCCGGGCTTGCCTCGGCATACCCGCAGCCTGATCACCATCGCCATGCTGATCGGCATGAACCGCAGTGAAGAGTTGAAACTGCACCTGCGCGCCGCCGCGAGCAATGGCGTGACCCGTGCCGAGATCAAGGAAGTGCTGATGCAGAGCGCGATCTACTGCGGGATTCCAGCGGCGAACGCCACGTTCCACCTGGCCGAATCGGTGTGGGATGAGTTGGGGGTTGAGTCTCGCCAACAAGATCCGACGTGAAATACGCTCAGAAAGGTGGGAGCAAGCCCCCTCCCGCAGGGGATCCTCACAGGCTCAACACATCAGTGTGAATCGGCATCCCACACCCAATTCCACACCCCCGGCAGGTGCACCGGCGCATTCACATCCTTGACCGTGCGTGCCAGCGCCGCGCGTTGCAGGGCGGCGGTGTCGGTGTAGAACGGCTCGGCGGCGGTCCTCATGCCATTGATTCGCGCGCTGTCCAGCAGGATCTGCAGATACTCCTGCAGATGCCGCGCGGTATAGCGGTTGATATCGTGGAAGGTCACCACCACTGGAATCACCCCGTCCACCGTCGGCAGCTCACCCAGGGCAATGTGTTCGCGCACCACCGACAACTGCCGGTACAGGTTGGCGCGCCGCCGGGGGCTGGCGTTGAAGCCCCAGATCTTGCCGTCGTTGGCGCTCAGGTCGGTGAGCAACACGGCCATGCCATGGCGCTGGTAGGCGGCGAAGGTGCGCTTGTCGTAATTCCAGAACGGCGGACGTACCAGCACGGGCGGTGCGCCGGTGATCCCGGCAATGTCCGCTGCGCCCAGGCTGAGGGTGCGCGCCAGTTCGGCATCGCTCAACCAGCGGTGGTTGGTATGAAACGCGGTGGCGGTGTGGAACCCCAGCACATGCCCGGCGGCGAATTCACGCACCAGGGTCTTGCGCCCGCGCGGACTGCCGCCGGAACGCGCCCCTTCGGTCTGCACGAAAAACACCGCCTTGATACCCGGCAAAATCGGGTTGTGCGCCAGGTCACCCAACACCGAACGGCTCGGGTTGTTGTAGCCCGAGGCGCTGGGGCCGTCATCGAAGGTGATGAGAAAACGGATCGGCGCCTGGGCCTGCAAACGCTGCGCGGTCTGCGGCGTGAGGGCGATGGGTTGGCCGATACAGCCGCTGAGCAGAACCGACAAAAGGACAATGAGGTATTTCATGGCGGCCTTGGCGAAGAGGTAGGCGTCCGTGTCGTTGAGGTTCCTTTACCGTGTGATGGCGCGTGCACGATACAGCATGCACACGCCGCGATCACCGGTATAAATGGCCGCCTGGCCAGGCGAGTCTGATTCAGGCGTAGCGGGTTCGCAGCGCCAGGCCCATTTCTGCGTTTAGCGTGTTTTCGGTAAACGGGGCTGGGTTGGTTGAGGTGGGAGGGGTGGAGGCGTTGTTGTCGAAGTCGAAAGGCGGCGCGTTGCTCACCAGGCCGACGGCTTGCAGTTCGCTGTTGGGTGGGCCCGGGCGCTCGGGTTGATCGCTGGTCGGCGCGCTCGCACCTGGCAGGAAGGTGCCGTTGGCGCCATTCCAGGCGTGCGCCATTTCATGGAAAAGCTGGTTGAGCGGCAAGAACAGCGGGTCCGTCCCGTAAATAGTGGCCGGGTTGTAGAAAATCGTGCCTTTGTCGGCCCGTGACCCCGGTACCCCGTCCTGTATGTAACCCCACTTTGGGTCAGTGCGTTCAGTGGGAACCTGATTGTCCTGAGCCAGGTGTTGCAGCTCGGTGCTCCAGAAACGGTAGGAGTTACCGCGATCACTGGGCACGATGAGAACCGGACCGCCATTTTTTACGGCCATCTCATCCAGCGCTTTCAGCATCTTTTGCCCTTGTGGCGATGCGCGAAGCAAGGTCAGATCGTCTTCGACTCGCGCAACGAAGTCAGGTGGCCCCTGGATACTGAAGGCTTGTCGGCCTGCGTCGGTAGGTGTCACACGGGTGACCGTTGAGCCTTGTGTTTTCATCAGGCGATCTGTCGCTTGTGCATGGATGCGCGCCTTGATCGCAGTCGCGCGCAAGGTGTTGCGCCCTGGCCCTGAGTAAAATGTGGTGTTGCCGTGGCCCACCAGCAGGTCGTCACCCAGGCCACCGTTGAGCACCGTGTGCCCGTTGCCTGCGTACAGGTGGTCGTTGCCTGTACCGCCATCAAGGTGGCTCTGTTTATCGGCCGGCCCGCTGCCGGCGTACAGGCGATCATTGCCGGCATTGCCGTACATTACCGTGTGGCCCCGGCCACCTTTGAGTATGTCGTTGCCCTCATTGCCTTCGGCGTAGCCGGTGTGGCTGCCGAGGGTAATATCGTCATCGCCACGCCCGCCATACACGCAGGTTTTGCCGCCGCCCGCCTGGACCACATCATTGCCGTCTCCGGCGTCGATCTCGACACGTACGTTGACGTTGGGGGCGATGGTAATACGGTCGTCGCCCGCGGCAGACTTGATGTGGAGCAGGGTTGGAATGTTCGAGCGCCCGTCTGGGGTATCGAGTACGTAATCACGACCGTTCACCTGAGCGTACAACTGGCCATCAGGGCGTTGGCTGATATGAATCCGGTCGGCGCGTTCACCTGTTTCGAGGAACAGAACATTCGCCAGCGTCTCTGGACGCTCAGGGTTTTTCAGGCCCAGGGTGAGTGCCTGACCGGCGCGCAGATTTCCATCATCCACCAACACCCTTCTGTGGGTCTGAACAGGCGGTGGGCCGGACGGTGTGTTGGCCGACGGTCGTTCGGGCGCCATGGCGTGGTTGTGATGGGAAGTGACTGTGGTCATGGCCTGTACCTGTGTGTCGGATAAGGTGATGTGTAGCGCCGTCTTACAGCGCATGCCCTTCAGTCGTGCCATGGCAGGGAAACGTTCATGCGGTAAATGAGGCAATTTGCTACAAAAACAGCCACGACCCATCAGATCGTGGCTGTTGCGGGGTTACAGCAGGCTGATGGGGTAGCTGACAATCAAGCGGTTTTCATCGAACTCATTGTTGCTGTAGTCACGCCGCATGCTGGAATTGCGCCAGCGCATCGTCAGGTTTTTCAGGCTGCCGCTTTGCACGGTGTAGCCCAATTCGCTTTCGCGGCCCCATTCCTTGCCGTCCGTCACGCTGCCGGTGTGCACGTTGCTGCCGCTGATGTAGCGGTTCATCAAGGTCAGCCCTGGCACGCCGAGGGCGGCAAAGTTGTAGTCATGGCGCACCTGCCAGGATTTTTCCTCGGCGTTGTCGTAGCTCGAGTTGTAGCTGTCATTGGCCAGGGTGCCGCCGCTGGTGCCGTTGACGCGCATCCATTGGCTGTCGCCGCTGAGTTTTTGCAGGCCCACATAGAAGGTGTTGCCGCCGTAGCGTGCGGAGAACAGGCCGGACCAGGTCTTGTTGTCCAGCTTGCCGGCGCGGGCGCTGCCGTCGTCGGTGCCGTAGAAAAACCCGAGGTTGGCGCCCAGGGTCCAGGCGCCCAGGGGCTGACTGTGGATCAGGTTGATGAACTGCTGGCTGTAGATGTCCTTGAGCTGGGCATTCCACAGGCCGATCTGGGTGCGCTTGTCGTTGAACGCGTATTCGCCGCCCTGGAAGTTGAAGCGGTCGGAGGTGAACGCGGTTCTGCCGACCATCGACAGGTCAGTCATGCTGCTGTCGTCACGCGGGCTGTTGGCGCGGAACTGGCCGCCATAGAGGGTCAGGCCGTCGATTTCCTTCGCGGTGATCTGTCCGCCGCGCAACGTCTGCGGCAGGGAGCGGCCATCGTCGGCGCGCAGGATCGGCAGCACCGGCATCCATTCGCCGACCTTCAGTTCGGTTTTGGAAATGCGCGCCTTGAACGCCACGCCCAGGCGCCCGAAGTCGTCCGCCGGACGGCCATCACGGTCCAGCGGCAGCAACTGGGTGCCGCCAGTGCCGCGCCCGCCATCGAGCTTGAGCGAGTACAGGCCCAGCACATCCACGCCAAAGCCGACCGTGCCCTGGGTGAAGCCGGAGCGGGCATCGAGGATGAAACTCTGCGTCCACTCCTGCGCGCCGCCCTGGGCTCTGGTCGGGTTGGTGAAATTGCGGTTGAAGAAGAAATTGCGCAAGTTGAGGTTGGCGCTGGCGTCTTCGAGAAAGCCGTGTTCCTCGGCGCAGACGGGCAGGGCAAGGCTTGCGACAGCGGTTGCCAGCAATAGCTGGCGCGGGCGAAACGTGCTCATGGCGTAGGACCTGTTGTTATTGGGGTTATGCAGGTGCGCGCATGGTGCGGGGCGGTGCGGGAGCGATGAAAGTGGGGCAGGGCGGGTTTTGGGCGATGATCGAACGCAAGTTGGCGCGGTTAAAAGAGAGGCATAAAAAAACCGCTTCCGATGACGGAAGCGGTTTTTGATTACACCCGGGCGGTCAGAACAACTTCAACGTCGGGGCTTCTTCTTTCACGGGCTCGTTCTGCGCGGTCTGCGCGTTCCAGCCACCGCCGAGGGCCTTGTACAGGTTGACCTCGCTGGTGAGCTGCGCCAGGCGGTCGGTGATCAGCGACTGCTGGGCACTGAACAGTTGGCGCTGGGCGTCGAGGAAGGTCAGGTTGCTGTCCACGCCAATGCGGTAGCGACGTTCGGCCAGGCGGTAGTAATCCTGGTTGGCCGCGACGAAGCCGCGCTGGGCGTCCAGTTGCTGCTTGTAGGTCTCACGCGCGGCGAGGCCGTCGGACACTTCCTGGAAGCCGGTCTGGATGGCCTTCTCGTAGTTGGCCACGTTGATTTCTTTCTGGATCTTCGAGTAGTCCAGGCTGGCGCGCAGGCTGCCGGCATTGAAGATCGGGATGTTGATCTGCGGGGCAAACGACCAGGTACCCGAGCCGCCCTTGAACAGGCCGCCCAGGTCCGGGCTCAGGGTGCCGGCGTTGGCCGTCAGGCTGATGCTCGGGAAGAACGCCGCGCGGGCTGCGCCGATATTCGCGTTGGCCGCCTTGAGGTTGTACTCGGCCTGCACGATGTCGGGACGTCGTTGCAGCAGGTCCGAGGGCAACCCGGCCGGCACTTCGGCGAGCAGGTTATCGGACAGTGGCTTGCTGGCGATATTCGCCGGCAGCCCGGTGCCCAACAGCAGGGTCAGGCTGTTTTCGTCCTGAGCCACCTGGCGCGTGTAGCGTGCCAGTTGCACCCGGGCGTTTTCCACCGAGGTGCGTGCCTGGCTGAGGTCGAGGGCCGAGGCCACGCCGACTTCGCTGCTGCGCGAGGTGAGCTTGAAGCTCTGTTCGAACGCGCCCAGGGTGTCCTGAGTGAGCTTGAGCAGTTCCTTGTCGGCCTGCCAGGTCAGGTAGGCGTTGGCCACGCTGGCCACCAGGCTGATCTGCGTGCTGCGCCGTGCTTCTTCGGTGGCGAAGTATTTTTGCAGGGCCTCTTCACTCAGGCTGCGCACACGGCCGAACAGGTCCAGCTCGTATGAGCTGATCCCGAGTGTGGCCGAGTACTGGCTGGTGATGCCCGATTGACCGGTCTGCGACATACGTGCCGGGGTGCGCTGGCGGCTGCCGGCACCGTTGGCCGACACGGCGGGGAACAGGTCGGCACGCTGGATGCGGTACTGCGCGGCATACGCGTCGATGTTCAGCGCCGCGACGCGCAGGTCGCGGTTGTTCACCAGGGCGGTCTGGATCAGTTGCTGCAGGGCAGGATCGTGGAAAAACTGCTTCCAGCCCTGTTCGGCAGCCGCCTGGCCCGGCGCCTGGGCCGACGAATACGCCTGCCCCTGCGGGTACTGCGCGGCCACCGGCGCTTCGGGGCGCTGATAGTCAGGTATCAGCGAGCAGCCACTGAGCACGAAGGCGGTGACGGCTAGGGAAAGTAGCGACTTGCTCATTGGCCAGCCTCGTTAGGGGTTTGCGTGGTTTCAGTCTTTTTGCGCTTGCCGATGGCCGACACGGTTGCGAAGAACAGTGGCACCCAGAAGATCGCCAGCACGGTTGCGGTGATCATACCGCCGATCACGCCGGTACCGATGGCATGTTGGCTGCCTGAACCTGCGCCCGAGGAGATCGCCAGCGGCAGTACGCCGAGGATGAACGCCATGGAGGTCATGATGATCGGGCGCAGACGCATGCGGGAGGCCTCGATGGCCGCCTCGACGATGCCCTTGCCCTGTTCGTGGAGTTCCTTGGCGAACTCCACGATCAGGATGGCGTTTTTCGCCGCCAGGCCTACCGTCACCAGCAAGCCTACCTGGAAGAACACGTCGTTGGACAAGCCGCGCATGCTGGTGGCGATCAACGCCCCCACCACACCCAGCGGCACCACGAGGACCACCGCTATCGGGATCGACCAGCTTTCGTACAGTGCCGCCAGGCACAGGAACACCACCAGCAGCGACAGCGCGTACAGCGCAGGCGCCTGCGAGCCGGACAGGCGTTCTTCGTACGACAGGCCGGTCCATGCGTAGCCGATACCGGCCGGCAATTGCTTGGCGATGCGTTCGACCTCGGCCATCGCGTCACCGGTGCTGTAGCCCGGTGCCGGGGTGCCGAGGATTTCCATCGCCGCCACGCCGTTATAGCGCGACAGTTTCGGCGAGCCGTAGATCCACTTGCCCGAGGCGATGGCCGACAACGGCACCATCTTCCCGGAGTCGCTGCGCACGTACCATTTGTTCAGGTCTTCAGGCGACATGCGGCTGGCCGCTTCACCTTGTACGTACACCTTCTTCACACGGCCACGGTCGATGAAGTCGTTGACGTAGCTGCCACCCAGGGCAATCGCCAGGGTCTGGTTGATGTTCGACAGCGTGATCCCCTGGGCACTGGCCTTCTCGTCGTCGACGGTGAGCTCGTACTGCGGCTCATCGTTCACACCGTTGGGGCGTACACCGGCGAGAATCTTGCTCTGGGCGGCCATGCCGAGGAACTGGTTGCGTGCCGCCATCAATTTCTCATGGCCGACACCACCCTGGTCCTGCAGGAACACGTCGAAACCGGTGGCGTTACCCAGCTCCAGTACCGACGGCGGCACGATGGCAAACACCATGGCGTCCTGGAACGTCTGCATGAAGTAACCCTGGGCGCGCTTGGCGATCTCGAACACCGAGGTGGAATCGTCACGCTCATCCCACGGTTTGAGCATCACGAAGGCCAGGCCCGAGCTCTGGCCGCGACCGGCGAAGTTGAAGCCGTTCACGGTAAATACCGATTTCACGCCCTTGCCTTCGCCCGGCTCGCCTTCCTTGTCGTTGAGCAGGTAGATACGCATGTCGTCGATGACTTTTTGCGTGCGTTCAGCCGTGGAGCCGACCGGGGTCTGCACCTGGGCAAAGATCACGCCCTGGTCTTCGTCGGGCAGGAACGCGGCCGGGATACGCATGAACAGCCAGATCATGCCGGCGAAGATCAGCAGGTACACCAGGAACGCCGGGATCTTGTGCTTGATCATGTTGCCCACGCCGCGCTCGTAGCTCAGTACGCCACGGTCGAAGGTGCGGTTGAACCAGCCGAAGAAACCGCGCTTGGGTTGGCCGTGTTTTTCCGGATCGATCGGCTTGAGCATGGTGGCGCACAGCGCCGGGGTGAAGATCAGCGCAACCAGTACCGACAGCGCCATGGCCGAAACGATGGTGATGGAGAACTGTTTGTAGATCACACCGGTGGAGCCGCCGAAGAACGCCATCGGCAACAGTACCGCCGAGAGCACCAGGGCAATACCCACCAGGGCGCCCTGGATCTGGCCCATGGATTTGACCGTCGCCTCCTTGGGCGACAGGTGCTCCTCGGCCATCACCCGCTCGACGTTTTCCACCACCACGATAGCGTCGTCCACCAGCAGGCCGATGGCGAGGATCATGCCGAACATGGTCAGGGTGTTGATGGTGAAACCGAACGCCGCGAGGATACCGAAGGTGCCCAGCAATACCACCGGTACGGTCATGGTGGTGATGATGGTGGCGCGGAAGTTCTGCAGGAACAGGAACATCACCAGGAACACCAGCACGATCGCTTCGATCAGGGTGTGTACGACACCGGAGATCGATTCGGTGACCACTGGCGTGGTGTCATACGGCACCACTGCCTTCATGCCTGGCGGGAAGAACGGTTCCAGCGACGCCACCGTGGCGCGGATGGCCTTGGCGGTGTCCAGGGCGTTGGCGCCCGAGGCGAGCTTGATCGCCATACCGGATGCCGGGTTGCCGTTGAACTGCGCGCTGATGCTGTAGTTCTGGCCGCCCAGTTCGATGCGGGCCACGTCATGCAGGCGCACCTGGGAGCCGTCGGCATTTACCTTCATCAGGATATTGCCGAACTGCTCGGCGTTTTGCAGACGGGTCTTGCCGATGATCGTCGCGTTCAGCTGGGTGCCGGGCAGGGCAGGCAGGCCGCCCAGTTGGCCGGTGGCCACCTGCACGTTCTGCGCGGCGATGGCGTTGCTGACGTCAACCGGGGTGAGCTGGAAGTTGTTCAGCTTGGCCGGGTCCAGCCAGATGCGCATCGCGTACTGCGAGCCGAACACCTGGAAGTCACCGACGCCCGAAGTACGCGAAATCGGGTCCTGGATGTTGGACACGATGTAGTTGGAGAGGTCGTCCTTGGTCATGCTGCCGTCTTCGGACACCAGACCGATTACCATCAGGAAGTTCTTCACCGACTTGGTCACGCGGATACCCTGCTGCTGCACTTCCTGCGGCAGCAATGGGGTCGCCAGGTTCAGCTTGTTCTGCACCTGCACCTGGGCGATGTCCGGGTTGGTCCCCTGGTTGAACGTCGCGGTGATGGTCATGCTGCCGTCGGAGTTACTGTCCGAGGCCACATAGCGCAGGTTGTCGATACCGTTGAGCTGTTGCTCGATCACCTGCACCACGGTGTCCTGCACGGTTTGTGCGGACGCGCCCGGGTAGGTCACCTGGATGTCGATGGCGGTTGGCGCGATGGCCGGGTACTGATTGATGGGCAGCTTCAGGATCGAGAGTGCGCCGACCAACATGATCACCAGGGCGATCACCCAGGCGAAAATGGGACGGTCGATAAAAAATTTCGACATGGATTACTCCCCTTTGCCGGCTGCGGCAGCAGGAGCGGCAGCGCCGGCAGGCTTGGCGTTGTCAGCCTCCTTGACCTTCACCTCGGCACCCGGCTTGACGTACTGCAGGCCTTCGGTGATCACACGGTCACCGGCGTCGAGGCCTTTTTCCACCAGCCAGTAGGCACCGGCGGTGCGGTTGGCGACCAGGGTGCGTTGCTCGACCTTGTTGTCCTTGTTCACGATCAGCGCGGTCGGGATGCCCTTGAGGTCACGGGTCACGCCTTGCTGCGGTGCGAGGATGGCCTTGCTGTTCACACCGGCCTGCAACTGGGCGTGCACGAACATGCCGGGCAGCAGGGTGTGGTCAGGGTTGGGGAAGACTGCGCGCAGGGTGACCGAACCGGTGGTCTGGTCAACCGACACTTCGGAGAATTCCAGCTTGCCGTCATGGCCGTAGTCGCTGCCGTCTTCGAGGGTCAGCTTGACCTTGGCGGCGTTGGCGCCGGCTTTTTCCAGCTGGCCGCTTTCCAGGTCGCGGCGCAGTTTCAGCATTTCGGCCGAAGACTGGGTGACGTCGACGTAGATCGGGTCCAGTTGCTGGATCACCGCCATGGCATCGGCCTGGCCGTTGCTGACCAGTGCGCCTTCGGTGACTGCGGAACGGCCAATGCGCCCGGAGATCGGCGCCAGCACCTTGGTGTAGCGCACGTTGATCTGCGCGGTTTGCATATCGGCTTCTGCGGTCATGCGGTTGGCCAGGGCGGTGTCGTATTCCTGGCGGCTGACGGCTTGCTCATCGACCAGCTGCTTGTAGCGGTCGGTGATCGACTTGGTCTGGGTCAGCTTGGCCTGGGCGCTTTTCAGCGTGGCCTCATACACCGACGGGTCGATCTGATAAAGCTGCTGGCCTTCCTTCACGTCTGCGCCTTCCTTGAACAGGCGCTTGAGAATGATGCCGTTGACCTGTGGCCGAACTTCCGCAATGCGGTAGGCCGTGGTGCGGCCTGGCAGTTCGGTGGTCAAGGTGAAGGCTTGCGGTTGAATAGTGACTACGCCGACCTGAGGGGTTTGAGCGGGCGGTGCCGCTTCTTCCTTTTTACATCCGCTGAGCAGCGATGCCAGGGCGACGGCAGTGACCAGAGCGGTAACAGCTGGCTTAAGTTGCATGAAGATCCTCGGGTCAGGCGCGCTGAGTGCGCACAAGAAGTGTGGAAGGGTGGAAAACAAGTGAGTGGATAAGTAGCTTGCTACGCAATATACTTACGTTCATGGTTGTTTGTAAACTCTTGACAGGCTTCGTGGAATGTTGACAAAGCAACGTGCGAAGCCTCGATTTCATTACGTTCGGTGCCCATGACGGTGTCGTCCCAAAAATATACGGATGATCGTTAGCGTCTATTAACTGCGCGTTAACGATAGTCTGAAGTGCCCTGATTGAGGTTTTACTGCCATGGTTCGTCGCACCAAAGAGGAAGCTCAGGAAACGCGCAGCCAGATTCTCGACGCCGCCGAGCACGCTTTTTACGAGCGCGGCGTGGCGCGCACCACGCTGGCGGATATCGCCTCGCTGGCGGGTGTCACGCGGGGCGCCATCTACTGGCATTTCAGCAATAAGTCCGATCTGCTGCAGGCGCTGCTCGACACGTTGCACGAACCCCTGGATGACTTGGCCCGGGCCAGTGAAAGCGAGGATGAACTTGACCCATTGGGCTGCATGCGCAAGTTGCTGATTCGTCTTTATCATCAAGTGGCTCTGGACCCGAAAACCCGGCGTATCAACGAGATCCTGTTTCATAAGTGCGAGTTCACCGATGAGATGTGCGACATGCGCCGCCAGCGCCAGACGCACACGCTCGAATGCAACCTGCGCATCGGGCTCACCTTGCGTAATGCGGTGCATCGCGGGCAACTCCCGGAAAACCTCGACACAGCGCGCGGCGCGGTGTGTATCCACGCCTACATTCACGGCTTGATCGGTCAATGGTTGCTGGTGCCCGACAGTTTTCAACTGCATCAGGACGCCGAGCGTTGGGTCGATGCAGGGCTGGACATGCTGCGCCTGAGCCCGAGCCTGCGCAATTGAGACAAAATGCGTAATTGCATCAGGTTGTGTCAACAGTAAAGCGCAGGGGCGGTCAATCGTCCCTCTGCCTATTCGTGGGATGACTTTATATACGGGCTGGCGCGCAGTTGATAGGTAGCCGGCTAAGTATTTTGTAGCGTTATTGTTTCGGTTCTGTGAAGCAATGTTTCCAAAGGGACACATCAGGTTTAAAAAATGTGGAGGGGGCTTGCTCCCGATGGTGGTATACCCGTCAGTAAATCAGCTGACTGGCACACGGCTATCGCAAGCAAGCCCCCTCCTATTTGGTTACAGCGCCAGGGTTGGGTAATCGATATAGCCGACCGGGCCCTTGGCATAGAAGGTTTCCGGGTGCGCCTCGTTCAGCGGTGCGTCGGTTTTCAGACGCGCCGGCAGGTCCGGGTTGGCGATGAACGGAACGCCGAACGCCACCGCGTCTGCCTTGCCCGACGCCAGCCAGGCATTGGCGCTCTCTTTAGTGAAGCGTTCGTTGGCGATGTACACACCGCCGAAGGCTTCCTTCAGGCGCGGGCCGAGGCTGTCGCCGGCTTCCTTTTCGCGGGAGCAGATGAACGCGATGCCACGCTTGCCCAATTCGCGGGCCACATAGGTGAAGGTCTCGGCAGGGTTGTCGTCGCCCATGTCGTGGGCGTCGGCGCGCGGTGCCAGGTGCACGCCGACGCGGCCGGCGCCCCACACGTCGATGGCCGCGTCGGTCACTTCCAGCAGCAGGCGCGCGCGGTTTTCCAGGGAGCCGCCGTACTGGTCGGTGCGCTGGTTGGTGCTGCTCTGCAGGAACTGGTCGAGCAGGTAGCCGTTGGCGCCGTGGATCTCGACGCCGTCAAAGCCTGCGGCCTTGGCGTTTTCGGCGCCGGTGCGGTAGGCGTCGACGATGTCGGCGATTTCAGCGGTTTCCAGGGCCCGCGGAGTTGGGTAGTCGGCCAGCGGACGCACCAGGCTGACGTGGCCCGCCGCCTGCACGGCGCTCGGCGCCACCGGGGCTTCGCCGTTCAGGTAGGACGGGTGGGAGATGCGGCCGACGTGCCACAGTTGCAGGAAAATCTTGCCGCCCGCGCCGTGAATCGCTTTGGTCACATTGGCCCAGCCGCGTACCTGGTCGTTGGACCAGATGCCTGGCGTGTCCGGGTAACCCACGCCCATCGGTGCCACGGACGTCGCTTCGCTGAGGATCAGCCCGGCGGAGGCGCGTTGCACGTAGTACTCGGCCATCATCGCATTGGGCACACGGCCTTCATCGGCGCGGCAGCGGGTCAGCGGCGCCATGATGATGCGGTTCGACAGTTCCAGGTCGCCCAGTTTGATCGGATCGAAAATAGTCGTCATCGAGAAAATACCTTTCTGTTTAGGTGGATCAGTCTGTTCAAGTGGATCAATGCGTCGCAGGGGCCAGGTCGGCATCGCCGCTCTGACGGAACGTCAGCAGGGTCACCAGCAGTGCGAGGATCGCCAGGGCTGCGGCCGCGAGCGGCACGCTGGTGAGGCCGAAGCCGTGGGCGATCACGCTGCCGCCGACCCAGGCGCCGAGGGCGTTGCCAATGTTGAAAGCGCCGATGTTGAGGGTGGACACCAGGTTTGGCGCCGCCTTGCCGAACGTCACCACGTTGATCTGCAGCGCGGGTACCGCGGCAAATGAGGCGGTGGCCCACAGGAACAGGGTGATTTCGGTGGGGATCAGCGCGACGCTGGTCCAGGTCAGCGCCGTGGAGATCACCGCCATGCTGATGAACACGCCGATCAGGGTGGCCGCCAGACGCTTGTCCGCCAGCTTGCCGCCGATGATGTTGCCCAGGGTCAGGCCCAGGCCGATCAGCAGCAGGGTCCAGGTTACGCCGTGGGGCGAGACGCCGGTGACGTCGCCGAGCAGCGGGGCAACGTAGGTAAAGAGGGTGAACATGGAGGCGGCGAACAGCGCGGTCATGCTCAGCGACAACCAGATGCCGGCGCCCTTTAGGGCGGCCAGTTCGGCACGCATGTCGAGTTTTTCTTCGTCACGCTTGGCTGGCAGAAAGCGGATGAGGCCGATCAGCGCCACCACACCAATCACCGTCACCGCCCAGAAGGTCGAGCGCCAGCCGGCCTGCTGGCCCAGCGCCGTGCCCAGCGGCACGCCGAGCACGTTGGCCAGGGTCAGGCCGGTAAACATCAGGGCCACCGCCGAAGCGCGCTTGTTGGCCGGCACCAGATTGGCCGCCACCACCGAACCAATGCCGAAGAACGCGCCGTGGCACAGCGCCGTGACCACCCGGGCGAACATCAGCACGTTGTAGTCGCTGGCCAGGGCGCAGAGCAGGTTGCCGACGATGAAAATGCCCATCAACGCCACCAGCGCTGCCTTGCGTGGCAGTTTGGCGGTGGCCAGCGCCATGAACGGTGCGCCGATGGCCACGCCGAGGGCGTAGCCGGTTACCAACCAGCCGGCGCCCGGGATCGATACGCCAAGGTCCGCCGCCACATCGGGCAGCAGGCCCATGATGACGAATTCGGTGGTGCCGATGGCGAAGGCGCTCAGGGCCAGTATGAGTAGCGAGAGGGGCATTGGGGTGTCCTGGGTTAGTGCGCTGCGCTGAGTTCAGCGATGAGCGCCGCGAGGAAAGCCTGGATCACTTCCTCGTTGCGTTTGAAAAAGTGCCACTGCCCGGCCTTCTGGCTGCTGATCAAACCCGCCCGTTGCAAGGTGGCCAGGTGGGCCGACACGGTCGACTGGGACAAGCCGCAGCGCTGGTCGATCTGCCCGGCACAGATGCCGTATTCGTGGTTGTGCAGTTGCTCGGGGAACTGCACTTTCGGGTCTTTGAGCCAGGTGAGGATGTCTCGTCGTACTGGGTGCGCCAGGGCTTTTATTATTTCGTCGAGGTCGATGGACATGGCAGGTGCTCGGTGTCGTGTAGCGTTATATCGCGATGAGGCGAACCTTAAATCGTTATAACCCGATATACCAATATGATTTTGCTCTGAGGTCAGCTCAAATCGGTATATCGGGTTATAACGATACGTTGACGGCAGTGCTAGACTGCGCGCCATGAATTATCTCGCACATCTGCACCTGGGCGGCCAACTTCCCGCGCAACTGCTGGGCAGCCTCTATGGCGACTTTGTCAAAGGCCGCCTGCAGGGCCAGTACAGCCCGCCAATCGAAGCGGCGATCCAGCTGCATCGTTCCATCGACCGTTTCACCGACAGCCATCCGTTGATAGGGGAGGCGTTGTCGCGCTTCAGCCTCACGCGTCGACGTTATGCCGGGATCGTCCTCGATGTGTTTTTCGATCACTGCCTGGCGCGGGATTGGGCGCTGTATGCCGACCAGCCGCTGGAGCATTTCACCGCCCAGGTGTACCGCGTGCTGGCGGCTGAACCGCAACTGCCGGGGCGGCTGGCGCAGATTGCGCCCTGGATGGCAGCGGATGACTGGTTGGGTTCGTACCGCGAGTTTGCGGTGATGGACCAGGTATTGCGCGGGATTTCGCGGCGGCTGACGCAGCCCGAAGAGCTGAGCCATGCCATGCAGGAGTTGCGCACGTTATACGAACCGTTGAGTGACGACTTCCGGCGTTTCTACCCTGAATTGCAGGTGTTCGCGCAGTCTCAACTGACAACACAAGACTAACTGTGGGAGGGGGCTTGCCCCCGATAGCAAGGGTTCAGCCAGCACATGCAGTGACTGACACGCCGCCATCGGGGGCAAGCCCCCTCCCACATGTTTGACCGTGCCCGTTTCAGGCAGCATAAGCAGGTCGCGCCGCCACGTGCTCAGCCTCCGGCAACGGCCCGAACAACGCCTTCTGCACCGCCTGCTGCGCCTGGAATGCCAGTGCCGCGCGTTCCTGCCCAGCGCAGGCGATCGGCTTGAGCACATGAATTTCTACATCGCCCTGATCATTGGCAAACAGGCGCATCAGGTGCGACAGCAAATCATCATCGCCAATAAACGGTGCCAGCGGGTCGACCTGGCCGTTGCGCAGGTAACGAATCGCCACCGGTTGCAGCGACACGTCGGCATCGATCGCACTGGCCAGCAGGCGCCCGTGGAACGTGCGCAGGCTGCGCCCGTCGGTGGTGGTGCCTTCTGGGAACATCAGCAGCGGGTGCTGTTGCTCGAGATGACGGGTCATCTGCTTGCGAATCAACTGACTGTCGCCCGAGCCCCGACGAATAAACAGGCTGCCGGCCTTGGCTGCCAGCCAGCCCGCCACCGGCCAGGTGCGCACCTCGGCTTTGGACAGAAACGACAGTGGCGTGACCATGCCCAGCAGCGGAATGTCGGTCCAGGACACGTGGTTGCTCACCCACAGCATCGGCGTGCGCGGCAGCTCGCCATGCACCGTCACGCGAAAGGGCAGGGCATTGCTCAAGCGTGCCATGAAGAAGCGCGACCAACGCTGGCGCCGCACCATCGAGTTGGCCACGCCCAGGCGCTCGAACAGGCCAAACACACTGGCCATGCTCAAGCCCAGCGCCACCACCAGCAGCACCCGGGCAATGCGCCCGTACACCCGCAGGCGGCCCATTACACAGCCGCCTTGAAGTGGCGCGCGTAACGCGGGCAGAGGTTGTCGCGCTTGAGCAGGATGAACACGTCGGCCACCTGGAAGTCTTCATCCCAGCACGGCTCGCCGCAGATTTTTGCGCCCAGGCGCATGTAGGCCTTGAGCAGCGGCGGCATTTCGGCGATGACGTTGGACGGCAGGTCCAGCGCCGGCAACGGTTTTTTCGGTTCGGCGCGCAGGTGTTCGTTGCACAGGTAGCGTTCGCGCAGGCGCTGCATGATGGCGTGGGCCTGGATGCCGCCGTCGTGCATCGGAATACTCGCGCAGCCCATCAGGTAGCTGTAGCCGCCCTGGTTGAGCACTTCGGCCAACTCGCCCCAGAGCACGGCGATGGTGCCGCCGTTGCGGTAGGCCGGGTCGACGCAGGTACGGCCGATTTCCAGGATCGGACCTTGCAGGTGCAGCAGGCCATGCAGGCTGAATTCTTCTTCACTGTAGAATCGGCCCAGGGTGCTGGCGGCCTGGTGATCGAGCAGGCGGGTGGTGGCGACCAGTCGACCACTGTTCAAATCCCGCACGCCGATGTGGCTGCAGTGAACATCATAGTCATCCATGTCCAGGCCCAGTTCCGCGCCTTTCAGCTTGGCGTTGAATTCGCCGCTGAACACGTTGAACCGCAGGGCCTGTGCTTCCTGCAAAGCCTGTGCGCCAACCAGGCGTTCGGCTTGCAGACGGCGTTCATTGCCGGTGTCGCTGATGCGGGCGATCTGAGTCATGGCGAATCTCCGAGTGCCAGCCACGTTTCGGCCGGTCGACTTGTTTGTCCAAACTCAGGCTATGTAGGCTCGGTGTCATCTCCATGAAGCTACGGTGACGGTTGGGTGACACGCCCTGTGTCGCCAAACTGTCATGGGCCTGGGCTAGCCTCGCGGGCTTGAATGCCCCCTTGAGTCTGCGTCCATGGTCAGAGGCCTGTTGTGTGTTGCCCTGCTGTTAGTCACCGCTGCCGCCCACGCAGAAACCTGGCCCGGCAAGGAGTGGGCCAGAGGTGAGCCACTGGCCGGGCCCGCCGTCGAGGCACTGGATGCCTACGCGTTTCCCGCGCGCGACGACGCGACCCGTCAGGGCGTTCGCACCGACGCGCTGCTGGTGATCCGCGATGGCCAGATCGTCTATGAACGCTACGCCACGCCCACCAGCGCCAGCACGCCACACCTGACCTGGTCCATCAGCAAGAGCCTGATGGCCACGGTGCTCGGCGTGGCCTACGGGCAAAATCGCTTCAAGCTGAGCGACCCGGCCGCACGTTTTTACCCGCCGATGAAACAGCACCCCAAGGTGACCATGGCCGATTTGCTGCACTGGGCCTCGGGCCTGGACTGGCAGGAAGACTACGAATACGCGCCGCTGAAGTCCTCGGTGGTGGCGATGCTCTACACCCGTGGCCATGGCGACATGGCCGAGTTCGCCGCCGACACCGACGCCGCCGTGGCGCCCGGCAAGGCCTTTCGTTACTCCAGCGGCGACAGCAATATCCTCTCTGCCGCGCTGAGGGGCATGCTCGGCCACAAGGCGTACGTGAGTTACCCCTGGGATGCGCTGTTCGAGCCGCTGGGCATCCGCTCGGCCACCTGGGAAACCGACGCCGACGAAACCTTCGTTGCCTCCTCCTATGCCTACCTCACCGCCCGCGATCTGGCGCGGGTCGGCCTGCTGATGGCGCGCGAGGGACGTTGGGGCGATGAACAACTGCTGCCCAAGGACTGGGTGGCTTTCAACCGCAAGCCGTTCGACGGCTATAAGGCCGGCCAGGATGAAGCCGTACCGGGCGGTCAATGGTGGCTCAACCAGGGCACGCCACGCCCCTGGCCCGACGCCCCCGCCGACACCTTCGCCGCACTGGGCCATTGGGGCCAGGCGCTGTTCGTCCTGCCCGACGAACACTTGGTGATCGTGCGCTATGGCGACGACCGCGACGGCACTTACGGCCATAACGAACTGCTCAAACGCGTGCTCGCGGCGGTGCAGCCATGATCCGTCGTCATCCGATTCTCAGCCTCTTTGCCGTGCTGCTGCTCGTCCTGCTCGGCTGGGTGTGGCATGAGCGCGTCAATCTGCAAGCCTTCCCCGACATCATTGCGGCCTACACTGCCAAGGAATATTGCTCGTGCCGCTATGTGGCGAATAATCCTGCGGAGTATTGCCGGGGCTACGTGAAACAATACGTGCCCACCAGTGCGTTTCGTGACAACCCGGAGCGCAGTGAGGTGACGGCGAGTGGGTTGGGCCGCACGCACAGTGCACGCTGGTTGGGCGAACGCCAGGGCTGTCGCCTGACTCCCTGAGACAATGGATTTGCGCGGGCCGTGACATTGCGCTTAAGGTTCGTGCAGGTTTTTTGCCCCATGAGTCGCTATGTTCTCTGTCAAACCCCTGGCCTTTGCGCTGCTGGCCTGCGCCGCCTTGCCGGCCCACGCTGCCTGGTACCTCGATAACGAATCCTCGCGCCTGTCGTTCGTCACCACCAAAAACACCGAGATCGCCGAAGTGCAGCGCTTTCTGGTGCTGCATGGCAAGGTCGACGGCAAGGGCGCGGCGCAGTTGCAAGTGGAGCTGGAGTCGGTCAACAGCGCCATCCCGCTGCGTGATGAGCGCATGCGCAACGAGCTGTTCGAGATCAAGACGTTCCCTGAAGCGCTGATCAATGCGCAGATCAATCTGCAGCCGATCAACGATCTGGCGCCGGGGGCACAAATCGAGCTGCGCCTGCCGATAAGCGTCACCCTGCATGGCAAGACCCAGACCTACAGCGCCGAGCTGCTGGCCACGCGCCTGGATGATCGGCGCTTTCAGGTGGTGACGCTGGAGCCGGTGGTGCTGCATGCCGAGGATTTTGACCTGATGCCGGGCGTGGCCGCGCTGCGCAAGGCGGCGGGGCTCAAGTCGATCAGTTTGTCGGTGCCGGTGGGTGCGGTGCTGATTTTCACGGCGCGCTGACGTGAGTGGCGCGGTGTTCCCGTGGCGCAGCGCCAACCGTTTCGAGTTGTTGATCGACGGCCCGCAGTTTTTTCCGCAGATGCTGGTGGGCATCGCCCGGGCCGAGCAACAGGTGGACCTGGAGCTGTACCTGGTGGAGGCGGGGGCGTGTGCCGAAGCGATGGTGCAGGCGCTGGTGCACGCTGCCGAACGCGGCGTGCGGGTGCGCTGCCTGTTCGACGATTACGGCAGCCTGGCGTTCACCTTTGGGCTGCGCAAGCGCTTGACCGACGCGGGAGTGCAGCTGCGGTTCTACAATCGCCTGAGCTGGCGCCGTTGGATGCGCAACCTGTACCGCGATCATCGCAAGCTGCTGCTGATCGACCAGGCAACCGCCGTGGTCGGCGGCACGGGCGTCACCGATGAATTCTGGACGCCAGGGCAGGACACCGCCGACTGGCACGAAGTGATGGTGCAGATCAGCGGGCCGCTGGTGCTGGACTGGCAGGCGCTGTTCGACCGCCAATGGCACGCCAACGCAGCGCGTCGGGCGTGGAAGCCGGCGACCCATTTCGGTTTGCCACGCCTGCCCAAGGTGCCGCCGACCGGCGCGGGCCTTGGCCGCGTCGCCTATGCCGACGCCCGTCAGCATCGCGATATCCTGCAGTCGCTGATCCGCGCCTTGAACAGCAGCCAGCGACGTATCTGGCTGGCCACGCCGTATTTTCTGCCGACCTGGAGCGTGCGCCGAGCCTTGCGCCGCGCAGCCGGGCGCGGGGTGGATGTGCGCCTGTTGCTCACCGGCCCGCGCACCGATCATCCCTCGGTACGTTATGCCGGGCATCGCTACTACCCGCGTCTGTTGCGCGCAGGCGTACAGATTTTTGAATACCAGCCGTGCTTCCTGCACTTGAAAATGGTGCTGGTGGACGATTGGGTGAGCATTGGCTCATGCAATTTCGATCACTGGAATTTGCGCTTCAACCTGGAAGCCAACCTGGAAGCGCTGGACCCGGCACTGACGCTGGCCGTGGCGAGCAGTTTCGAACGCGATTTTACCCAGAGTCAGGCGGTCAGTCTGGAGGCCTGGAAAGCGCGGCCGTTATGGCGGCGGGTGAAGCAGCGGGTGTGGGGCTGGATCGACCGGCTGGTGGTCAATCTGTTGGATCGGCGAGGGTAAGCCCCCGCCTGAACCCGCTTAAAACTGCAGCGAATATTGCGCCGTGATGCTCTGGTCCCGCGAGCGTTCACCGCGTTGCTGGTTGAAGCTCAGGTCGAGGGCACTGTCACGGCTCAGGCGCGCGGTGGCGCCCACTTCCAGCCGGGTGCTCTGGCGGTCCAGCGGTGCACCGCTGACACTCATCACCCGCCCGCCATCCCAGGCCGCCCTGGCAGTGGGTTGCAGGTCGCCGCTGGCGCGGGTGTAGGCCAGGCCGCCGCGCAAGCTCAGCCACGACGGGCCGATCTGCGCCTTGCCCAGGTCGAGGTTGACCCGCACACCGCCGGTGGCCAGATTGACGCTGTCTTTCGAGGCTTTACCGCGCAGTGCCGCGATGCCGCCGCGCTCGTTGAAGCCATCGCTGCGCTGTTGCACATTGGCCAGTTGCACGTACGGCTGCCAATCCCAGACGTCATGGCTGAATCGGTAGTTGGCTTCGGCAAAGGTCTGCAGGGTGCGGCTGGCGTACTGGGTGGACAGGCGACTTTCTACGCCGGGGAAGCTCACGCGGCGTCTGGTCTCGATCTCATGCCGGGCGTAAGCGATGCCGCCATACAGGCCGAACGCTTCCCAGGTGTGGCCGGCGTACAGGCCCAACTGGTAGCTGTCGACACTGGCCTTGCCCCTCGAGCCAGCCTTTACGTCGGTGCTGCTGCTGCCTGCCACCACGCCCAGGCGGGTGCCCTGTTCCAACTGATGATCGAAGCCGACCAGCAGGCCCGTGGTGCTGTGGGCTGCACGCGAGGTGCCGCTGTCGCCACCAAGCTGGCCGGACTGGCGAGGCATTTGCACCCACACACCGCGTTGGGTCGCGTTCGGCCCGGCTGAGCGATGGTCTGGCGCGAGGCGCTGACGGTCGAACACTGCCTGGCGCAGTACGCGGCTGTTTTCGATCAGCACCGCCTGGGTGCTGGCATGCAGTTCGCCGCTCAACTGGTCCAGGGCTGAGGGGGCCTGGTCGGGGAACAGCGCGGTCAGGCGTTGTGCCAGTGGCGAGGTCAGTGCGTCGCTGTCGGCGGTCTTGGCGACGGCCTGCTGGTTGGGCGTTTCGGCTGCCGAAGCCAGTGAGCGGCCACGTCCGAATTCCACCAGCAGGGCGTTGGCTTGCTTGACCTGGGACACGCTGAGGAACGGCGAAAACTCACGGCGGTCAATCGCGGCAAACTCGCCGCTCAAGGCGGCGTTGGCCTGCAGGATACTGTAGCGCTGGCCGAGGTAATAGCTGTTGGGTTGGGCGCTCAGGTACAGCGTGCCGCCGTTGATCGATACCTGATTGCTCACCTGCAGTTTTGCCGGTGCAGTCGGGGCGATCAGCCCGGTCATCAAGGTTGAGCCAGCGGCTTGCCGGTAGTTACCCTCAACCGCCAGGGACCCGTTGAGGCGCAACGTGCCGCCGTCGACATTGACGTCGCCCTTGAGATTATTGGTGCCGTCCAGCTCCAGAATGCCCTGCTTGAGGGTGGCCCCGGCAAAGCGGTTATTGCCGCTCAGGCGCAGCCAGCCGATACCGGTTTTTTCCAGGCGTCCGGGGCCGCTGATGTCGTTGCGCCAATCGTCCCAGGCGCCGCCTTGCCAGACGATTGCACCGCCGGCTGGGCGGTCCATGTTGACCACGGTGTCGACGCGCATCTGGCCGGGGCCATCGATGGCTTTTTTCAGGTTCATCAGGCCCCAGCCGTAGACATCGTCGACGCCTGGGGCGCCCAGGTCGGTGGCCGTGGTCAGCAACACGTCACGGATTTGCGGGTTGTCGAGGTAGGGGAAGCGTTCCATCAGCAGGGCCAGGCCGCCGGTGACGTGGGGGGCGGCCATGGAGGTGCCGGAACTCACCGCATAACCTAATTCAGGTTGATCACCCGTTACTGTGAAGCCGTCGATATCACCGTTCTGGTCAAAGTGGTTCTGGGTTTGTATTGCACCGCTGACCCAGGACGAGTTGATGTCCGTTCCGGGCGCGGCCAGGCACCAGTCTTTGCTGAAGCCGCAGCGTTTGGAAAAATCGCCCAAGGTCAGCTCCCTGTTCAAGTTGACGACGGTCAACCAATAGGGCTCCAACTCTGCAATGGCACGTGGCAGGTTGGGCTGCAGTCCGGCATTTGGTGCTGTTTGAGGGGAGGCGTTTGCCGTGGGCAGGTTGCCTGCTGACCAGACGTGCAGCATCCCATACTTGCTGGCGTTGTCGGCTATGGCCTTGAGTTCTGTATAAACGGCGGTTCCGGTATCGCTTAATACACTGTCCAGCTCTGCTTCATTCGCAGGGGAAAATGGGCTCCCCCAACTATGGTTGACGACGCGCACATTCTGTCTGTGCAAATCGGCATAGGCGGCGCCTACCGCTGCTGCTGTCGGAAGCGGGGCTCTCCAAATATCGGTGATGGCAATGGGACCTCCCAGATAGGTATTACCGAACTTGCGCACTGCACTCAGATTAGCCCCGTAAGCCACACCCTGGACCCCGGAGCCATCGCGATTGGCAGTTGCTATACCGGCAACATGGGTGCCGTGCGCATCGTATGTAGTGCTTACCAGGCCGAGATATTCATCAAGTTGCTCCCGGGTAAGGCTGCCGTCGGCAATCAGTTCTTCAAGGGTCGCCAATGCGTCGGGTGGCAATGAGCCGATAACGGTTACAGCAGCACGATCACCTTCGGCGTAGAAGCAGCCATTTTCCAGCGAGGCCCCACTCAGGCAGCCGTTGTCAGCCATGAGCACGCCGATAGTTGGCTTCCAGGCAAATTCGCTATGGCGCAAGTCGGTTCCGGAGTCGTAAATGCCTATTTGAACCCCCGCGCCACTCAACCCCCGGGCATAAGCGTAATCCGCACCGACTGCACCCAACCCCCAGTTACTCTTGAACTCTTCACTGCGCCAACTGGCGGCATCGTGCAGGCGTCCCTGCTCGGTGTAGTTCGCCGCGGTAACGGGCGTACCCCACAGGCAGCCGAGCACACAGAGGGCGATCGCATTTCGTTTGAACGATGATTGAGCAGGCGTTGTTGCAGCGGCCGTTCGAGGGCGAATCGTAGGTGACATAGTTCGCACACTTGCACATAAAAATGGGCTGACAGCGTGTGCGAACGGGCGGGTCCATTGATGTAGGGATAGGCTTGGAGCGCAGAGCGAAAGTGGCTTTGCTGCTGGGGATACGTGTCAGCACGCAAGCCCCCTCTTCAGGGAAGAGGGGCTGCACGTATTACAACAGCTCGAAGGTCTGCTGCTGCACGTCCTGGGAATCCAACCCGATCTGCACATTGAACTCGCCCGGCTCGGCGGCGAATTTCAGTTGGGTGTTGTAGAACTTCAAGTCTTCCTCGGTGATGGTGAAGTGCAAGGTGCGTTCTTCACCGGCCTTGAGCATGACTTTCTGGAAGTTCTTCAGCTCCTTGACCGGACGGATCATCGAGCCGGCCACGTCCTGGATATACAGTTGCACCACCGTTTCGCCATCCACCTTGCCGGTGTTCTTCACCGTGACGCTGGCGTCGAGCTTGCCGGTCTTGTTCAGGGTGGTGGACGACAGCGCCATGTCCGACAGGGTAAACCGCGTGTAGCTCAGGCCATAGCCGAACGGAAACAAGGGGCCGGTGGTGTCATCGAAATACTGCGAGGTGTAGTTGCCCGGCTTGCCCGGGGTGAACGGCCGGCCGACGCTCAGGTGGTTGTAGTAGGTCGGGATCTGCCCCACCGAGCGCGGGAACGTGATCGGCAGCTTGCCCGACGGGTTGTAGTCACCGAACAGCACGTCGGCAATCGCATGACCGCCTTCGGTGCCGGCGAACCAGGTTTCCAGAATCGCGTCGGCTTGCTTGTTCTCGTCGACGATCGACAGTGGACGGCCGTTCATCAGCACCAGCACCAGTGGCTTGCCGGTGGCCTTGAGTGCCTTGATCAGGTCGCGCTGGCTTTGCGGGATGTTCAGGTCGGTGCGGCTGGAGGACTCATGGGACATGCCACGGGACTCGCCCACGGCGGCGACCACCACATCGGCGTCTTTGGCGGCCTTGACCGCTTCGTCGATCATTGCCTGGGCCGGGCGGGCGTCATCCACCACTTCCGGGGCATCGAAGTTGAGGAAGTTGAGGTAGTCGACCACGGCCTTGTCGTTGGTGATGTTGGCGCCACGGGCGTAGATGATCTTGCCTTTTTCGCCGATCACCGCGTTCATGCCGTCGAGCAGGGTCACCGATTGCTCGGGTTTGCCGGCGGCGGCCCAACTGCCCATCATGTCGATCGGTGCCTTGGCCAGCGGGCCCACCAGGGCGATGGTGGCGGATTTTTTCAGTGGCAGGGTGTCGTTCTGGTTTTTCAGCAGCACCAGGCTGCGGCGCGCGATATCGCGCGCATCGCTGCGGTGCAGGCGGCTTTCGGCGTAGGTGTCGGCCGGGTCGTCCTCGGCCTTGCCGATGCGCAGGTACGGGTCCTTGAACAGGCCCATGTCGTACTTGGCGGCGAGCACTTCGCGCACGGCGTTGTCGATGTCACTCTGTTCGATCTCGCCGGACTTGAGCAGCCCCGGTAATTCCTTGGCGTAGAGCGAGTCGTTCATGCTCATGTCGATGCCGGCCTTGATCGCAAGCTTGGCGGCTTCACGCCCGTCCTTGGCCACGCCGTGCTTGATCAGTTCGACGATCGCGCCGTGGTCGCTCACGGCCAGGCCCTTGAAGCCCCAGTCCTTGCGCAGCAGGTCGTTCATCAGCCAGGTGTTGGCGGTGGCGGGCACGCCGTTGATCGAGTTGAGCGCCACCATCACGCTGCCGGCACCGGCCTTGATCGCCGCGTGGTAGGGCGGCAGGTAGTCCTGGTACATCTTGACCGGGCTCATGTCGACCACGTTGTAGTCGCGCCCGCCTTCCACCGCGCCGTACAGGGCGAAGTGCTTGACGCTGGCCATGAGGCTGTCGGCATTGGCCGGGCTTGTGCCCTGGAAGGCCTTGACCATCACGCCGGCGATGCGCGAGGTCAGGTAGGTGTCTTCACCGAAGCCTTCGGAGGTGCGGCCCCAGCGCGGGTCGCGGGAGATGTCGACCATCGGCGCAAAGGTGATGTCGAGGCTGTCGGCGGCGGCTTCCTGGGCGGCGATGCGCCCGGAGCGGCCGATGGCGTCCATGTCCCAGCTGGAGGCCAGGGCCAGGCTGATCGGGAAAATGGTGCGGTGGCCGTGGATCACGTCGTAGGCGAAGAACATCGGGATCTTCAGGCGGCTGTGCATGGCCGCGTCCTGCATCGGACGGTTTTCCGCGCGGGTGATGGAGTTGAACGTGCCGCCGATGCGGCCGGCGGCGATTTCCTTGCGGATCAGCTCGCGGGGCATCTCGGGGCCGATGCTGATCAGGCGCAATTGGCCGATCTTTTCATCCAGGGTCATCTGCCTGAGCAGGTCGCTGACGAAGGCGTCCTTGTCTTTAAGCGCAGCAGGCTTTGTTTCCGCCCATGCGGGATGACTGGCCAGAGTGGCTACAAGGCCGAGCAAACACAGCTTCTTCATGAATATCCTTTTTCGGCTCACTGCACAGCACTGGGCTGATCGGCCGAAATGTGGGGAGCGTCTATTGTTGTTCGGGTGTTGTTCAGATAAATGCAGCACACTCTGAACTCTTTTTCGCGCTGGGCATCTTTGTAGCTGATTGGCTCGATGCATGCCAGTGGTGGCGGATTATGCCCCAAGCGTGTTGCTTGTGGGATGAGTCGTCACATTCCATCAAGGTTCGTCAGGAGAAATACCATGCAAGCAGCACTCCCTTACCGTTGGGGCTTCAAGGCCGCGGCATTGTTATTGATCAGCACGCTGCTGAGCGGTTGCGGCATCAACACCATTCCCACCCTGGACGAGCAGGCCAAGGCCGCCTGGGGCCAGGTGCAGAACCAGTACCAGCGCCGCGCTGACCTGATCCCCAATCTGGTGGAAGTGGTCAAGGGCTATGCCGCCCATGAGCAGGACACCCTCACTGCCGTGATCGAAGCACGGGCCAAGGCCACCTCGATCCAGGTGGATGCCAGCACCCTCGACAACCCGGAAAAACTCAAGCAGTTCCAGCAGGCCCAGGACGGCCTCAGCGGTGCACTCAGCCGTTTGATGGTGGTGTCCGAGCGCTATCCGGACCTCAAGGCCAACCAGAACTTCCTGGCCCTGCAGTCGCAACTGGAAGGCACCGAAAACCGTATCGCCGTGGCGCGTCGCGATTTCATCCAGGCCGTGCAGGCCTACAACACCGAAATCCGCACTTTCCCTGGTCGTCTGTGGCACAGCGTGATGTACAGCGACCTGCCGGTGCGTGCTTCGTTTGAAGCCACCAGTGCCGATGCCGATAAAGCGCCACAAGTGAAGTTCAAATAAGACTTTCCTGAGGTGTCGATGCGTTTATTACGGATAGGGTTGGCGCTGTGGCTGTTGGCCTGCGTGGGCGCAGCCCAGGCGGCGCTGAACTTCCCGGCGCTGACCGGGCGGGTGGTGGATAACGCCCAGATGATCGACCCGGCGGTGCGCGAGCAGTTGACCCGGCAGTTGCAGGCGCTGGAACAAACCTCGGGCGAGCAGATCGTGGTGGTCACTGTGCCGGACCTGCAGGGCGTGCCCATTGAGGACTTCGGTTATCAATTGGGCCGCGCCTGGGGCATCGGGCAGAAGGGCAAGGACAACGGCGCGCTGTTGATCGTCGCCCGCGATGAGCGCAAATTGCGCATCGAAGTCGGCTATGGCCTGGAAGGCGTGCTGACCGATGCGCAGTCCTGGGTGATCATCAACCAGGTGATCGCGCCCAAGTTCAAGGCCGGCAATTTCAGTCAGGGCATCAGCGACGGCGTGGCCGCGATGATCCAGGTGGTGGGCGGTGAGCCGCTGGCCGTGCCGGCCCATGTGGCGGACGCGAATTTTGCGCTGGATAACCCCGGATTTTCCATCGGCCTGTTTGTGCTGCTGATCGGCGTGTTATGGCTGTGCAACCGCATGGGCCTGCCGGTGGGCGCTATCTTGCTGGCGATCCTCAGCAGCAGCGGTCGCGGCGGCGGTGGGGGAGGCGGTGGCGGCGGTGGCTTCCGGGGCGGCGGCGGTGGGTTTGGCGGCGGCGGTGCTTCAGGTGGCTGGTGATGACAACAACTAAAAACGGACATGTACAACCATGGCATTACTGACTGAACACGAACAACGCCAGGTCGCCGAAGCGATTGCGCGGGTCGAGCAACAGACCGACGCGGAGCTGGTGACCGTGCTGGCGGCGCGTGCCGACGACTACGCTTACATCCCGCTGTTGTGGGCCAGCCTGATCGCGTTGGTGGTGCCGGGTATCGTGCATTACCTGTCGGGCTACATGACCATGTACACCTTGCTGCTGGCGCAATGGGCGACATTCATCATGCTGTGCCTGCTGTTTCGTCTGCCCAGCGTCACCACCCGCCTGATTCCGCGTTCGGTGCGCCACTGGCGCGCGTCCAACCTGGCGCGGCGCCAGTTCCTCGAACAGAACCTGCACCACACGCTGGGCAGCACCGGGGTGCTGATTTTTGTCAGCGAGGCGGAGCGCTATGTGGAAATCCTGGTGGACGACGGCATCTCCAAACGCCTGGATGACAGCAGTTGGGACGCCATCGTCAAGGCGTTTACCCGGCAGGTGAGACAGGGGCAGACCCTGGCCGGGTTTATTGCCTGTATCGAGGCCTGTGGTGAGTTGCTCAAGGTGCATGTGCCGGTGACGCAGACGCGTAATGAGTTGCCCAATCGGCTGGTCGTGCTCGAATAATCCAGGCACACCCTGAGCCCTGTGGGAGCTGGCTTGATGTTGACTGACTGACCGTTGATCAAATAACTCCGTGCCCCCAACCGCCATCCCCCCTAAAATGCCCGGCATTTCCTGCCCGAGGCGTTTTTGTTCATGTCCGTCACCGCTAAACCCGCCAGCCCCGCGCCGGATCATCATGCCCGGTTCATCGAACTGCTGAACGCAAGCCTTGCGCAAAACGCCTTTATCAAGCTGGTGCTGGCCAGGTACGTCGGTGAGGAAGCCGAGCTGCAACGGCTGATCGTCAAGCCGGTAACGGTCAAGGAGCAGGCGTGCCTGTCCTTCGTGTACCGCTACAAGACCCGCGATATCACCCGCAACCTGCCGCTGGCGGACGGCGTGGCGGCGATTGCCGAGCTGCTGCCGGCCTCGTTCAAGAACGCGCACTTGTTGTCGCTGACCGACGAAGTGCAACTGGAATACAGCAAGAAAAACAAAAGCTCGCTGTTCAAAAGCAAGCCGCAGCAGCTGCGTGAGGCGCCGTCGGCCGAGCATAACCGTGAGAAGCACCGCTTTCTCGACCTGAGCCGGCCGTTCCTTGCCGATCTGGGGGTGACCGACGCCAGGCAGGCGCTGATCCCGTCGATGTCACGCAAGTGGAAGCAGATCAACAAGTTCATCGAAGTGTTCAGCCATGCGCTGACCTCGTCGCCCCTCAAACTCGACCAACCGGTGCGCGTAGCCGATTTCGGCTCGGGCAAGGGTTACCTCACGTTCGCGATCCACGATTACCTGCGCAACACCCTCAAGGCCGAAGGCGAAGTCACTGGCGTGGAGCTGCGCGAAGACATGGTGACCCTGTGCAACGCCGCCGCCGCCCGCCTCGAACACCCCGGGCTGCTGTTCAAATGCGGGGACGTGCGCAGCGTGGCGCCGAGCGAACTGGACGTGATGATCGCCCTGCATGCCTGCGACATCGCCACCGACTACGCGATCCACACCGGCATCCGCTCCGGCGCGTCGATCATCATGTGCTCGCCGTGCTGCCACAAACAGATTCGCCTGCAGATCCAGAGCCCGGCGTTGCTCAAGCCGATGTTGCAATATGGTCTGCACCTGGGCCAACAGGCGGAAATGGTCACGGACAGCCTGCGTGCGCTGTTCCTCGAGGCCTGTGGTTATGAGACCAAGGTGTTCGAGTTCATTTCGCTGGAACACACCAACAAGAACAAGATGATCCTCGCGGTGAAACGCGCGCAGCCGTTGGACAATGCGCAGTTGCTGGTGAAAATCCAGGAACTGAAGGCGTTCTATCAGATCACTGAGCATTGCCTGGAAACCCTGCTGCGCGCGGATGGTTTGTTGAGCTGAAGCGCGGGTTTATGGGCTCGGTTCGATCCGCAGGATGCCGTCCGCCGAGGCCACGGTTTTCACCGGCAGCAGCGCGGGCAGGGCATTGAGCAGGGCGTCGGGATCATTCACATCCAGGTTGCCCGACACCTTGAGCGCCGCAACTGCCTTGTTGACCTGCAACTGCGCCTGAGGGCGGTACAGGCTCAACTCGTCGATCAGGCTGGCCAATTCCAGGTTGCGAAACGACAAGTGGCCGCTGCGCCAGTCGGCCACCTCTTCGGCGGTGAGGGATTGCTGTTGCAGCGAGCCTTGGGCGTAGCGGTAAATCGCGCGGTGCCGGGCGTCGAGCAGGGCGACGGGTTTGTTTGCGTCCGGCTCGAACGCCACTTGGCCATGGGCGACGCTGACCACCAGTTGCTGCTGGCTGCGGCGCACATCGAAACCGGTGCCTACTGCCCGCACAGTCGCGGTGCCGGCCTGCACGTACAGGGGGCGTTCCTGGTCAGCGGCGACGTCGATGTACAACTGGCCCTGGTCCAGGTGAAGAATGCGTTGATGCGCGGTGAAGTCAACGCGGATGTGGGTGTTGGCGTTCACGTACAGCGTGCTGCCATCGGGCAGGGCGAGGGTGCGCATGCCCTTGGCGTGAACTGCCACCTGGCTGTGATACGGATCGCGGGGCGCGCCCAGGTGCGTGGCCAGCACGGCACAGAGCACGCCGGCTGCCACGGCCAGGGCCGGGCGCCAGAGGGACGGTTTGCGTGCAGGCAGCGCCACGGGCTTGTTCAGTTGTTGAAGTTGGGCGAGGTCGGCCCACAGCTGTTCGAATTCGGCATAGGCATGCGCATGCGCAGGCACCGACTGCCAGGCGGCAAAGGCTTTGCGCTCGGTGCGGCTCAGGTGGTTGCGGTTGCGTGCAAACCAGCTGGCGGCCTGCGCATCGATGGCGTCGCGTGCGTCGATGTCCAGGGCGTCGGTGTCGCTCAGGCGGCTCATTCTGGCTGCTCCGTGCCGGGGTCGGATTGAAGGCGCCTTCGCAATGCAGCAGGGCGATCTGCGCCTGGCTCATGCCCTCGAAGCGGTGCAGCATAAGGGCTTCTCGCCTGCGGGGCGAGCGTTCGGCGAGGACTTCGTGCAATTGTTCCAGACGCTGCAGGCACTGCGCGACTGCGCATGAGCTATTTCAGGCAACCACCCCCCCTATGGCGAGCGGGCCTGTTGTGGCGAGCGGGCTTGCCCCGCGTTGGGGTGCGAAGCGCCCCCAATCTAGCAAAACGCGGTGTACCTGATACGGCTCAGCGCCTGGTTTTGGGGCTGCTGCGCAGCCCAACGCAGGACAAGCCTGCTCGCCACAGGGAATCTGCGCTTAACTGAACGGCATTAGGGCTTGCCCCGCGTTGGGGCGCAAAGCGCCCCCAATTAAGGACAACGCGGTGTACCTGACGCTGCTCAGCGCCTGGTTTTGGGGCTGCTGCGCAGCCCAACGCAGGACAAGCCTGCTCGCCACATGGCTAAGTGGAAGACTTGGCGCAGCCTCCCACCTTTTGATCAGCGCTCAACCGGGACGGAGAGTGCCGGGTTGCCCAGTGGATGGGTACGTGCGGCAAAGAACCGCACTTCCACGCCCGTGCCGTCCAACAACTGCGAGTAGCGCCTTTTCTGCTGACGGATAAACCCGTCACTGCGCCCCGACACCGCGATCGCCAGGGTACTCACATCCGCTTGGCGAATCGCATCCACCAGGTGTTGATCCTGCGGCCCCAGGTCATGGCCGAAGATGCACAGCGCGCCCTTGTGGCTGAGCAATTGTTCATAGCAGAACGACAGGTAATCCGAGCTGCGGATGGTCTTGAGCTTCTCCTGCACCGTGCCTTCGCTGACGAACAGCGGCACGTCGTCGAGGGTCTTGATCGTGTTGTTGATGGCAAAGCTGCTGAGCAGGGTGCTGTCGGTGGACGCCAGTTTGCGCGCGGTGCCGTCGAGGTTGCGCACCAGGTGCAGGCCGCCGTGCAGGTACAGAATGCGCGTGGCGTCGGTGCGGGTGTCGCGCAGGTCGAAGTGGGCGTCGGCACTGCGGAACAGGTCGTCGATGCCCGGCGTGTGCAGGATCGCCCAGTAATTGAGCAAATCGTAGTTGCTGGTGAACACCGTCGGGTAGCGCTGCAGTTCCTGGTTGATCGTCGCCAGTGTCGATGGCTGCACCAGGCGCCACGGGATATGCACGGCGTGGATGGTATTGATCAGCGCTTCCTTGATCGCGTAGTAGCGGTTGCGCGGCGCCGCCGAGCTGACGGCCAGTGCCTTGTTGACCCGGCTGGTGGTTTTCAGTGCGCCCAGGGCCTGCTCGAAACTGCGGGTTTGCAGGGCGTCGAACACGCTGAGCTCGGAGGGGCCCAGGGGTTTTTCTTCGACGGTGCGCGCGTTTTCGAACAGCGAGTCGTAGGCAAAGTCTTCCCAAATCGTGCGGCTGGCGCCGTTGCCGATCAGAATCCCACTGAAGTCGAGGGCAGCACGCAGCGTGCTCCAGTCTTCAAGGTGGGCGTCGATATCCTGGAAATCCTTCATTGCGGCGGGTCTACTCAAAATCGGCTGGACGGTGACTTTATCACGAGCGGGCATTGATCCTGGTCAACATGCGCCGTGCGGCAAGGGTTGATCCTGTCGGCCTAACGCCTCCGAGGATTGACCATGAGCAGCACCTTCTTCATTCCCGCCGTCAACATCATGGGCACCGATTGCCTGGACGACGCCATGCTCGCCATCCGCAACTACGGTTTTCGCAAGGCGCTGATCGTGACCGACGCGGGCCTGGCCAGGGCGGGCGTGGCCGGCATGATTGCCGAGAAGCTGGCGCTGCAGGACATTGACTCGGTGATCTATGACGGTGCCAGGCCCAACCCCAACGTGGACAACGTCGAGAAAGGCCTGGTGCTGCTGCAACAGAGCGCCTGTGATTTCGTGGTGTCACTGGGCGGCGGCTCGCCCCATGACTGCGCCAAGGGCATCGCGTTGTGCGCCACCAATGGCGGGCGTATCGGCGATTACGAAGGCGTCGACCGGTCGAGCAAGCCGCAACTGCCGCTGGTGGCCATCAACACGACTGCCGGCACCGCCAGCGAGATGACCCGCTTCTGCATCATCACCGATGAAACCCGCCACGTGAAAATGGCCATCGTGGACCGCAACGTTACGCCGTTGCTGTCGGTCAACGATCCCGCGCTGATGGTCGGCATGCCCAAGGGCCTCACCGCCGCGACGGGCATGGACGCGCTGACTCATGCCATCGAAGCCTACGTATCCACCGCTGCCACGCCGATTACCGATGCCTGCGCGATCAAGGCCATCGAACTGATCAGCGCCAACCTGCGCCTGGCGGTGCGCGACGGCAGCGACAAAACCGCACGGGAGAATATGGCCTACGCGCAGTTCCTCGCCGGCATGGCCTTCAACAATGCGTCACTGGGTTTTGTGCATGCCATGGCGCACCAATTGGGCGGCTTTTATGACTTGCCCCACGGTGTATGCAACGCGGTATTGCTGCCCCACGTGCAAAGCTTCAACGCCAGTGTCTGCGCCAGGCGCCTGAGTGATGTGGCGCGCGCGCTGGGTGCCGATGTCACCGGCATTACCGCCGAAGAGGGCGCCCAGGCCGCCATCGCCGCGATCCGCAGACTGTCCCACGACGTGGAGATCCCCGCCGGCCTGCGCGAACTCGGCGCGAAGTTGCAGGACATTCCACTGCTGGCCAGCAATGCGCTGAAGGACGCATGCGGGCTGACCAACCCTCGTCGGGCGGATCAGCGGCAGATTGAGGAGGTTTTTCGCAGTGCGTTTTGACAGCTGCAGCCTCGGTCGGCACTGATCAGCCCACCGTCGCCAGCGCCCGTGCCGGTGTGCTGCTGAACTGGATCAGCACCACGCCGCCCATCAACAACAGCGCGCCCACCACCCGCGGTGCATTCAGTTGGCGCTCGACCAGGCCGAACAGGCCGAAATGGTCAAGCAGCAGCGATGCGAGAATCTGCCCGGCCATGGCCAGGGCGATAAACCCCGACGCGCCGAGTTTGGGCAGCAGCATCAACGCCAGCGAAATAAAGCACACGCCGAACGCGCCACCGGCCCACATCCACAGCGGGGCCTGGGTGATAAATGCCAGGCTTGGCAACGGCAGGCGCAGGGCAAGGATCACCGGCAGCAGCACAATGATGCTCACCAGCAATGACGCCAGCGTGGCCCAGAGCGGATGGCCGAGGCCGCGCCCGAGGCTGGCGTTGATCGCACTTTGAAACGGCACCACCGCCCCGGCGATTACGGCCAACAGCAATAACCCGGCCCACTGCAACGTCGTCATGTCGAATCTCCCAGAGGTTTTGCTGGACTCTAGGGTATTCGTCGCGCAAATTTAAATTCCATTTACGTATACCTGGCATGCAGCTGATGAATGATCTGCGACGCATCGACCTCAACCTGTTGGTCATCCTCGACGCCTTGCTCAGTGAGCAACACGTCACCCGTGCCGCCGAGCGTCTACACCTGAGCCAGCCGGCCGTGAGCCATGCGCTGGCGCGCTTGCGTGACCTGCTCGGCGACCCATTGCTGGTGCGGCAGGGCGGTGCATTGGTTGCGACTGCCCGCGCGCTGGAGCTGGCCGCCCCGTTGGCCGAAGCCCTGGCCCAGGTGCAGGCATTGCTGGCGCCGAACCGGTTTGATCCGGCCACCGCCAAGCGTCGGTTTCGTATGGCGATGTCGGACTACGGCGCGGCGATTTTTTTGCCACCGCTGGTGCGCACGTTGCGTCGGCAGGCGCCGGGCATCGACTTGCAGGTCGTCCAGGCCAGCCGTGAAGGCATGGTCGACGGTGTGCTCAATGGCGATCTGGACCTGGCCGCCGGCGTCTTTCCTGATCTGCCGGCCGAACTGCGGACTACACCGCTGTTTGAAGAGCATTACACCTGCCTGGTGGACCGCGACAGCCTGCCGGACAGTGGCGTGCTGGACTTGCCGACCTACCTGTCGCGGCCCCATGTATTGCTGGAGATGCGCGGCAGCGGCACTCCGGAAATCGAACGCGCCCTGAAAGCGATTCGGGAGCGGCGGCATGTGGCGATCAGCCTGCCCCACTGGGGCGTGGCGCCGCGGTTGATTCAGGGCACGGATCTGATCCTCACGGTGTCATCGCGGGGAGTCCTGGCCATTGATCAGGAGCAATTGCTGGCCGTGCCGCCGCCGTTTCATATCCCCACGTTTGCTTTTGAGTTGGCGTGGCATGCGCGGCGGGGTGGGGATGCAGGGTTGCAGTGGTTGAGTGGGCAGGTGCGGGGTGTATTGTGCGATGGCCATTTATAACGGGAAACAACAGCATGCTTTCGGGACTCAATCACCTCACGCTGGCCGTCGTCGACCTGCAACGCAGCCTGCACTTCTACCACGAGCTGTTGCGCTTGCAGCTCGAGGCGACTTGGGCCAACGGCGCTTACCTCTCGCTGCCTGGGTTGTGGCTCTGTTTGTCCCTCGACCCGCTGCGCGACCCTGTGCCGGTGGTTGATTACACCCACTACGCATTCAGCACGCATGCTCGTGATTTTGATGCACTGGTTGAACGCCTCAGGGGCGCGGGTGTGCAGGAGTGGCGTGATAACCGCAGTGAGGGCGCTTCCTACTATTTTCTCGACCCTGATGGGCACAAGCTCGAGGTTCACGTCGGCGATCTGGCTTCGCGCCTGCAAGCCTGTCGTGCAAAACCTTACGCAGGCATGAAGTTTTACCCATAACGCCGGAACGTGCAGAATCCCTCCACCTCAACCCTCCGTCAGAGTCACGCCCATGACCCCATCATTGCTGCTCGCTGTCCTTGCTTCAGGGTTCATCTATGGCATTACGCCCGGTCCGGGCGTGCTGGCGGTGTTTGGCATCGGTGCCTCCCGTGGTCGCCGTGCCGGGGCGGGTTTTTTGTGCGGGCATTTGCTGGGGGATGTGGTGTGGTGCAGCACCGCGCTGATTGCGATTGTCGGCGCGCGCGAGGTCGGCAGCACGGCATTCGACGTGCTCGGCATGCTCAGCGGGTTGTATCTGTTCTGGCTCGGCTGGCGCGCGATTCGCACCCAGCGTCGCAACAGTGATGCGCCCCAGGGCGCGGCGCGGCATCCGTTTTGGCACGGCATCCTGTTTGGCCTGACCAATCCCAAGGCGTACCCGGTGGCAGTCGCGACGTTCACGGCATTACTCTCCAGCCGCGCCGAATTGCTGACTTGGGCGATGCTGCCGTCGCTGATTTTCCTGAGCTTTGTAGGCGGCCTGCTGGCCTACGCGATTCTGATCGGCGTGGTCGGCGCCCAGCGTGTGCGCACGGTGTATCAACGCCACGAAATATTGATCACTCGGCTGTGCGGTGTGATGTTCATCGGCTTTGCTATCAATGCTCTGGCCCATGCGTTGCCGGGCCTGTTTGGCAGCAAACCTGCCTGAAGCGAAGGTGACCGTTCGTCGCACTGACAAGTTTTTTCTAAACCTTTGCTGCCCTGAAAATTCGAATTCAGGGCGAGGTGTTTGTCCTCGCACCTATTTTTGCCCTGGAGGAACCCATCATGAGCCGCATGGCTATCCGGTTACGCACCGCCAGTTTCGCGATGCTGCTGGGCCTCGGCGCCAGCAATGCCTTCGCCCAGTCGCCTGCTGAATTCATCGAGCAGGCTTCGGCCAAAGGCATGGCCGATATCGAAACCAGTCGCATGGCCCATTCCAAAACCTCGTCCCAGGAAATCAAGGACTACACCATCGAGGTGATCAACGAGCGCACGCTGGCCAACCAGCACTTGGCAGCCATCGCCAAGAAGCTCGATCTGCCCGTGGCGCCGCGCGAAAAGATTGTCGACAAGGCCGAGACCCTGATGCCCGAACTCAAGGACGGCGATTCGTTCGACGCCGCCTACACGGCGCAGCAGGTCAAGGAAAACGAAGACGCCATCGCCCTGTTCAAGCGCGAGGGCGCGGCTTCCAGCGTTCCCGAGATAAAGGCACTGGTGGATGAGACATTGCCCAAGCTGGAGGAGCGTCTGCAAAAAGCGCGTGCGTTGGCGTCGACCTATGGCAAGGGTCACCAAGGCGACGGTTGAGACGCCGGCCTGAAATGAAAAACGGCGGTTGGAGCAGATCCAACCGCCGTTTTTTCATGCCTGGTTCAGGTCGGTCCTGGCGTGTTCGGCATGATCGGCAGCGATGCCGCAACTGCTGTTCAAGCTGACGGTGCCGGTTTTGCCGATGCTGCGGTATTCCTGGCGTAGTTTTTCCAGCTCTTTGCGGTCCAGGCCATCCAGGCTCAGCACCGCGTTCTGCGCGTCCTTGGAGACGCGCAGCAGCTCATCGATCTTGATGTGCAGGATGTCATTGTCGCGGTTTTGCGTGTTCTGGATCAGGAACACCATCAGAAACGTGATGATGGTGGTTGAGGTATTGATGATCAGCTGCCAGGTGTCGTTGTAGTGGAAGTACGGCCCGCTCAGGCTCCACAAGCAAATCAATGCGACGGCCGCATAGAACGTCCGGGCACTGCCTGCCCAGCGGGACAGGGATTGTGAGATGGCGGCGAATTTCATGACCTTTTTCCTTTGAAGTGGGTGATGAACATATCGACCGTGACTGGCCCGTGAAATTTCTTTTTACAATTAGCTTCCCACGCCAGTTGAGGCTTTTTTGATGCTCTTTTAGGAAACGGCTTACTGCGCGTTGCTGCGTCACATCCAAGACTGGGCTTTTGCCTGGATATTGCCCATGCCCAATGACAGCGCCTGTGAGCTGAGCGCGCTCTATCAAAAAACCGACGAGCATTTTTATTCCGCAACCTGCTTGCCGTATCGCTGCTATGGCTCGTGTGTCAGCACCTATTTCATCGATGAGAGCGACGGCCCGCAGAACCTGCTCATCGTTCGGTTGGGCTGCGTACCGTCGAGCGCTGAACTGGCCACTGCGCTGGCTTTGATCCGCCGTACCACGCTGCCGATACGCCTGGTGATGCACGAGCAAAAGGTTGAGACGTTACGCGAGCTGCTCACGGGCCTTGGCTTTCGTGCTGCAGAAGTGACCAGCGCAATGGCCCTTCAATTGCTACCGTTTACACCAATGCAATGCAACGGCGCGGTGCAGATCAGCCTGACCCGCAACCTCACGCAATGGGCCGTCCCGCTTGTCAGTGCGTTCTCGTCGACCCCCGTAGAGGTCGCGCATTATCAACAGCGGCACGAACGGGCCCTTGAGGCGGGTGAAGCGCTGTACCACTTCGTGTTGTCTGCCGACGGCCAGGTAGCTTCTTCGTTGACGTTGTCGATGTGTGACGGGGCGGCGCGCATCAACGATTTTGGCACCGTCGCGGGTTTTCGCGGCAAGGGCTATGGCACTCGATTGATCCAGACAGCCCTGCTTCATGCCTGGCGCCTGGGCGGGCGGTTCTGTTTTCTGGAGGCGACTTCAGCGGCCACATCGCTCTATCGAGCCTTGGGTTTCGAGCGGTTGTTCGATTATCAGACCTTTGTGCGGGGCCCGGTTGCACAGGCGTAGTCAGAACCCCATGTTGGTCTGGTTGCGGTTTTCAAGCGTCAACAGATACTGCTTGGCCTCGAGCCCTCCGGCAAACCCGGTCAAGGTGCCCGATGCGCCAATGACGCGATGGCACGGCGCAATGATCGAGATGGGATTGCGACCGTTGGCAGCGCCTACCGCGCGAACGGCAGTAGGGTTGCCGATCTGCCGCGCAATCTGGCTGTAGCTGCGGGTGTCGCCGAAGGGAATGGTCAGCAGCGCTTGCCAGACCTGCTTCTGGAAAACGGTGCCGGCGAAATCCAGCTCCAGTTCGAAGTGGTTGCGCGTTCCGGCGAAGTATTCGTGCAACTGGCGCTCGGTTTCCAGCAGCACCGGGTTATCGCGGGCTTCGATCAGATTATCCAGGCGTACACGGTTGGCGCGCTCGGTTTCCCACAGGATGGCCGCGAGCTTGCCGGCGCGCGCCACCAGGGTGAGTTGGCCGACGGGCGAGGGCATGAGGATGTATTCGTGAGACATCAGCACGCTCCTGGGTCAATGGCCCTTCTGCAGTACCTTGAGTGCTGCCGATGCCAGAAAACCTGAACGGCTTTTTTCTTCCGGATGGTGCAGCACATAGTCATCAATGCGATTGAGCAGATAGCCAGGCAAGGTGATGTTGAGTTTTTGCGCCTTGCCCAAATAGCGGGTGACATCGATGTCCACCACTGCCCAGGTGCAGCCAGCGTATTGGGGATTGGCGGCATGCACGGTGACTTTTTGCGCGCCGGGAATCGGCGAGCCGTCTTCGGCAAGGATTTCGAAGTGCCCTTCAATGGCTTCGCGGGCCATGGCCATGGCGTCGTCCAGGTCGTCGCCGGCCGAATAGCAGCCAGGGATATCCGGGACTTCCACGCCCCAGGCGTGGTCTTTGTCACCGGTTGAAATTGCGATGGGGTACAGCATGTTTTTGTCCTCCACAGACGTTTAACTCAGCAGAGCCTGTTTCAAAATGCTCTTGGCGGTCTTGTCCAACAGATCCTTTTTTGGATGAGGAATCGTCACCAGTCCCGGCTTGGTCGGGTGCTTGTAGTGATGATGACTGCCTCTGATACGCACCAGATACCAGCCATCCGCAACGATATGACCTATCAAATATCGACTGTCCACAACACCTCCTTGTGGCGTGTGTTGGTGGTGACTATAACCACAGAAAATAAAATATCAACACTCTACCTACCGGAAGTTGATGAGCGGTATTTCGGTGAGTGGTCACTGCAGTGTATGAGCGCCTGGGAACGACGCTGGAGAGAGGTATTGCGAGGTTTTGCTACGCAGGCGAAGCGTCTAGTGCGTTGCCGCGAGCGAAAACGGAATGCGCAAGGCACCGATAGGCCCGGTGCGCGTGCCACACATTTCGTCATGCACGCACTGCTGCACCAGCACACAGGGGAATGGCGGAACGCGCTGCAAGAGGTCGCGCAAGTGGGTGGTGGAGCGCAGGCGCAGGGTTTTGCCATGATCGTCCAGCAAGGTCAGTTCACCGTCATCGAGTGTCACACGAGCAATGTAGAAGCCGCCCTCCAGCGACAGCAGCTCCAGCTCCCGTATTGCGCCTTTCTCGGCCAGTTCGGTCAGCATTTGCACATTCATGATTCACCCTCGCGTTCAGGTTTATTGGCGACGAAAGAACAACGTGACCTGGCCCCACTCAACGCCGAACTTGGACATGCTCGAGCGGTTGATCAGCGTGTCTTCATCCATCAGGTACATCCAGTCGTCAAAACTGACTTCATACACCGAGCCATCCACCGGCAGGTTGAGCCGGTAGCGCCAGCGCAGTGCATTGCCGGCCACTTCGCCGATGGCTTCGCCCACCACATCAGCGGCGCGTCCACGCCAGCGCCCAGGGCCATCGGGGGTGAGCGTCCACACCCGCTGCTGGCGCGTGCCATCGCTGTACAGAAAGCGTTCGTCAAGAATCAGCGCATTGCCCTCGCGCCGGCTGGTGATGTCTACCTCAAAACGCTTGGCCACCTCGCCCGAGCGTTTCTCGAATATGCCCCAGGCCTTGACGGGCTTGCTGAAGAAACGCTGCAGATCCAATTGCGGTTGCTGATTGGCATAGTGCTCGACGCCCACATGGGCGCAGCCGCCCAGGCTCAATATCAGCAACAGTGAAACCAGAAGGCGCGGCATGGCCTGGCTCCTCGACCGCGCGCGGCGTATTACCGGCGCTCAAGGGGTGATGGTTGTACAAAATTATTGGTTTGTACAGGTCTTGAAGGGCAGTCTGACGCTTGACTCAAATCGCAGCCATAAAAAAACCGGCCATTCGGACCGGTTTTTCTGCATCTTCCGTCAACATTTTGCGACGTCGGACTCAAAAAGAGTGGAGCGGGTAGAGGGAATCGAACCCTCAACTAAAGCTTGGGAAGCTTTCGTTTTGCCACTAAACTATACCCGCTCAAAGCGGCTGACTTTGTACCAGATGTTCGCCGCGATTTGAAGTTTTTCTTCAAAAATGTATGAGTTCACTGTCGCGTCCACAGGGACGGCATTTCAGATTGCGAATGCCTGCTGCGTCCGTTCCTGCTGACCTCTCAACCGGTTCAATGGCCGCTCCCCTTTCAAGAATCCCACCACCGCCTCCTGGCTGTCCCGGCATGCCGCCTTGTGCTCCATGTCGAGGAAATGCCCGGTTGCCTGAATCGTGCTGAAGCTGCTGTGCGCCACGTGCTGTCCGAACAACCGGGCATCCTGGGGGCAGGTGTATTCGTCCCACTCGCCATTGATGAACAGCACCGGTATGTCGATGGCCTTGGCCGCCTTGAGATAACACTGTCGATCACCGTCCAGCATCCGGCTGATGTGAAAATGCATCTGCCCGTATTCGTGCTCGGCCAGGCTGCTGACGTGCTTGTAATTGAAGCGTTTGAACAGTGACGGCAGGTGCTTGCCGAGGGTGCTGTTGACCAGATGGCCGACGCGGTGGCGGTCGCGGTTGCCGAGGTAATCGGCGCCGCGCTCAAGATAGTCACGCATGGGCGCGTTGATCACCGGGGAGAACGAGCTGATCACCGCCTTTTCCACGCGCCGGGGCCGCTGGGACAAGGCCACCAGCGCCGCCGTGCCGCCCCAGGAGAAAGACAGCACGTGTTCGGCGGCGAAGTGGTCGATGAGTTCCAGCAGGATCCGGCCTTCGACTTCCTTCGTCAGCATGTGCTCATGGCGGTTGTGGATTCGGGAACGACCGGCGTAGGGCTGGTCATACAGAACCACATTGAATTGCGGGTGCAGGCTTTTCACGGTCTGGGCGAAGGAGGCCGTGGTGGCCATCGAGCCGTTGACCAGGACGATGGTCTTTTCAGCCGCTTCCGCGCGGTAGAACTCCGTGTAAACCCGATACTGACCCTGTATATCCAACACAGCGATTTCTGGCGTCATGTCGTAAGACTCCTGGCAAGCGGGTAGAGCGCGTAAACCACTCTGCACGTGCTTTATGACAGGCAGGCAATGCTGACACGGCCTCAGACGTGCTGAATCTCTTGCGGGTGCAACGGGCGATACTCGCCGGGCGCCAGCGCGCTATCCAGCTCAAGCGGCCCCATGCGCTCGCGGTGCAAGGCCAGTACCTTGTTGTCGAAGTGCCCGAACATGCGTTTTACCTGGTGGTAACGGCCTTCGATGATGCTCAGTCGCGCGGTTCTCGGCCCCAGCAACGCCAGCTCGGCCGGCTGGGTGGTGAGGTCTTCGAAGGCAAAGTACAGGCCGGCCTTGAACGTCACCGCGTACGCGTCGCCGATGGCCTGCTCGGTTTCCACCCGGTAAACCTTGGGCAGCTTGGTCGTCGGTTGCGTCAGGCGCCGCGACCACTGGCCGTCGTTGGTGAGCAGCAGCAGGCCGGTGGTGTTGAAGTCCAGGCGACCGGCGATATGCAACTCATGCTTGTCCGGTTCATCCAGCAGGTCGAGGACTGTGGGGTGTTGCGGGTCCGACGTGGCGCTCACGCAGCCCCGGGGTTTGTGCAGCATGAAATAGCGCGCCGGTTTACCGGCTTGCACCACCTCATCGTCCACGCACACCCGGCTGAATTCGCGCACGTCGTGATGCGGATCGCTGACCGCCACCCCATCGACGCTCACCCGCCGTTCCACCAATAACAGGCGTACCTGCTTGCGATTAAAGCGCGGCAGGTTGCTGAGCAAGCGATCAACGCGCATCGGGATTGCGCAATTGTTCGTCCACCTGGGCGCAACGCGGGCACAGGCAGGCCTTGTTGCGTAATTCATCGGGAAGGGCCTGCAGCAGCGCCGGGTCGATGCTGACGCTGAAGCACCAGCAGGCCATGCCTGCGGTGCGTGGGTCGGCCAGGGTGCAATCATTGCGGGCGCCGCAGGCGGGGCAGAGGGAGGGCGTGGTCATGGGGCTGGCGGTATCGAGCAAGGTTGCCTTGCACGATACAGTGCCCACCCGCGCCAGGCTACTTACAGCTTGAACTTGCTCACCAGCAGATTGAACGAGGTCGCCAGGCGTGAAAGGTCCTGGCTGGAAGCGTTGGTCTGGTTGGCACCGGCGGCGGTCTGGGCCGACAGGTCCTGGATGTTCAGCAGGTTGCGGTCGACCTCGCGGGCCACCTGAGCCTGCTCTTCGGACGCGGAGGCGATCACCAGATTGCGTTCGTTGATCTTCGCCACGCTGCTGGTAATCCGCTGCAACGCGTGCCCGGCGTTCTGCGCCAGGGTCTGGGTATTATTGGCCCAGGTGAGGCTCTTGTTCATCGCCGCCACGGCATCGTCGGCGCCGGCCTGTACTTCGCCGATCATTTTTTCAATGTCCACGGTGGAGGTCTGGGTGCGATGGGCCAATGCGCGCACCTCGTCGGCGACCACCGCAAAACCACGGCCCTGCTCGCCCGCGCGCGCTGCTTCGATGGCCGCGTTGAGCGCCAGCAGGTTGGTTTGGTCGGCGATGCCGCGAATCACATCGATCACTTTGCCGATTTCGCGAACCTGATTGGCGAGGTCGGCGACCGATTGCGTCGAGTCGTTGATTTCCACCACCATCGAGCTCATGCCGGAAACAGCCTGTTGCACCTGCTGCTGGCCTTCTTCAGCCTCTGTGGTGGCCTGGCTCGAAGCCTCCGAGGTGGACTCGGCGTTGCTGGCCACTTCGTCGACGGCTGCGGTCATCTGGTTGACGGCGGTGGCGGCTTGCTGGATTTCGTCGTTCTGGCGGGTGAGGCTGCGCGTGCTCTCGTCGGTCACCGCGCTCAGCTCTTCAGCAGAGGATGCCAGTTGATCCGAAGCATTGGCGATTTCCAGTAGTGTGCTTTTCAATCCGCTCTGCATATCCGAAATTGCCATCAGCAGTTGACCGGCTTCATCGGTGCGATCGGTGAGGATCGCGTGGGTCAGGTCGCCCTTGGCGATCCGCTGGGCGCTTTCCACGGCCTGGGCGATAGGCCGCGTGATCAGTCGCGTGATCAGCAGGCCGACCGTGATAGCGATGATAAAGGCCAGCACGATACCGCCGATCATCCAATTCATGGCGCTGCTGCGCAGGTCATCGGCGGCGGCCGAGCCTTCTTTGATCTGGCGGTTGTTGGAATCGATCATGACGCGGATCAGTTCGCGGGCCTGCCTGAACATTTCGTTGTTGGTGCCGTTGAGTAGTGCTCGTGCCTGTTCGGTCTGGCCAGCGTCGAGCAATGCAACGATGCGTTCGGAGTTGCTGATATAGCCGGGCAACATCTGATCAAACTTGTCCCCAGCGGCGCGTTCGTCATCTTCCAGCGGTGTCGCGCGGTAAGTGGCGTAAGCGCTCAGGCCGGCCTTGAGTTGATTGGCAACATCTTGACGCACGCGCTCACGATCTTCACGCGCAACGTCGCCATTATTGGCGTCCATCAACCGGTACAAGCCACGGTTGTGTGACACCAGGCCATTGAGGGTCGCTGCAGTGTTGCTGACCGAGACCAGATTGTTGGAAAACGTTAAATCGAGGGCCGAAGCCAGACGGATCACGCCTTTGATGCCCAGTGCGCCAACGCCCAGGGTAATAAACGCACACATTACAAATGAGAGCAGCAGTTTGGTTGAAATCTTCATGGCGGAAATCCGAGGGTATAAGAGTAGGATGCTCGCTCTAGAGCCTCCGTGCTGTTGTGCGATGGCATAGTGACATTATCGAATTATTTAAAGTTTCATTTCGTCCAGAAATGTTCCGTTATTCAATGATCAAGTCGACCAGCGGTGAGGCAATATTCAAGCCAGTCGGGCGTTCAAAGGAGATGTATCAAGCTATTACCAAAACGCACCAGATTCAGTTTTTGATGTCAGATATTTCGTCATTCAGTGAAGGCTGAATGCCGCTCTCCAGCGTCGCTGGAGGTGCTCTTCCGCGGTCCAGGAGGCCGCCATGTATCGACGACTGCTGCTTGCTGCATTGCTCGGCCTGACGCTTTCCGGCTGTGTGCCCTATTACGAGGGCACCACCACCTACTATCGCTCCGAGGTCTACACCGAGCCGGCGCCTGTGTATTACTACGGCGGCGGCCCGGCGTATCAGTACCGGCGGGATTACTACCCGGCCCCGCGCTACTACACCCCGGCCCCTCGCTACTACCAACCGTCGCCGCGCTACTACGGGCCGCGCGCCGGATACCGGCCTTACCCGAATCAGGGTTGGGGTGACCGTTGGCATAACGGTGGACGAGGACGCGGCGGTGACCATGGCGGAGGGAGTGGCGGCCATCGATGAATGCTCTATTAACGGAAACGGCGCCAAAGGCGCCGTTTTTTTATGCCTACCGTTTGTCGGTACTGTCAGAATTAACAGGTATCTTATAAGACTCAAATGGACTTCACTGGGGACGGCCGTTGTGCCCTCGAAATGCCCAGGGAAATGGATGGAACTCTAAAATGATAAGAAACGTGATTTGTCTGTATTTGCTTATGGTTGGCGGGTTCGCCCAGGCCCACGAAGAGTTTGGCTGTCCTTACCCATCGACAATCAGGTATGTCGAAGGCTTTTTCCTGACGTCCGATATGCGTTTGCCCTGGCAGAGTTCTAAAGTCCAACACCGGGATTTTGTCGACCGTTTCATTGGTGCGATTTTCATCCCGGAGAAGGATCAAGAGCGCGAAAACGGTCGCTTGGATAAGTGCGTTTACCGTACCTGCAGCGGCCAGAGCGTGGCGTTGCGCCCAGGAAAAGCTGACGTAGTCGAAGCCTTTTCATTGACAAGCACCTTGCACTGGCAGATCGCCAAGGACCCGCTTGAACAAGAAGTGTATATCTGCCAGGACAGTCAGCCTGACAACTGTGCATTCACACTCTCGAAGCCGAGGCTATAACTGTCAGAAGTAGGAAAAATCCGCCAGGGGATGTCGTCCCTCCCACGCCTTGTGAAAATGCGCCTGCACCACGGCTTCTGGCACTGTGTTGATATCGGGCCAGTGCCAACGGGGTTTCTGATCCTTGTCGATCAATCGCGCGCGAACACCTTCACTGAATTCCGGATGGCGGCAGCAGTTCAGCGTCATGGTGTACTCCATCTGGAACACCTCGGCCAGCGACAGGTGGCGTGCGCGCTGCAGCTGTTCCCACAGCAGATGTGCGGTCAGCGGGCAGCCTTCGCTGAGGGTCTTGCCGGCGCGGCTCAGCAGCGGGTCAGCGTGATCACTTAGCTGGCTCAAGGCGCGCCACGCACAGCGCACATCGCCCACGTCCAGCCAGTCGTCGATTTGCGCCCGGCGTGGCAGCCATTGCGCTTCGGGCTGCTGGTCGACGGCCTCCCGGGCCAGGGCCTTGAGCAGGCTGTTGAGTTGCATCGCGCTCTGTTCCTGCCAATTGAGTTGCAGCAGGCTTTCGAGCAGTTCTTCTTGCTGATCGTCGCGCAGGAAACGGTCCGCCAGCCCCAGGTCCAGGGCGTCGCGGCCATTGATGTGCGCGCCGGTCAGGCCCAGGAACAGGCCGAGTTTGCCGGGCAGGCGCGACAGGAAGCGGCTGGCGCCTACGTCCGGGTACAGGCCGATGCTGATCTCCGGCATGGCCAGACGGCTGCCGGGCGTAACGATGCGTACAGACGCACTTTGCAGCAGGCCCATGCCGCCGCCCAGTACGTAGCCATGGCCCCAGCAAATCACCGGCTTGGGATAGGTGTGCAGACGGTAGTCAAGGCGGTACTCGGCGGCGAAAAACTGCGCGGCCAGGGCCGGTACTTCGCCGGGTTGCTCAAGGCACGCCTGGGCCAGGCTGCGCACTTCGCCACCGGCGCAAAAGGCCTTGGGTCCGTTGCCGCGCAGCAGCACGCAGACGATGTTGGGGTCTTTGGCCCAGGCCTCCAGGCGTTCGCCAAGGCCCAGAATCATGGGCAGGGAAAGGGCATTGAGGGATTTTTCAGCGTCCAGGCTGGCGATGCCGATACGGGCGCCGCCGCTGCCGGTCAGCTCTTCGAAGTGCAGATTCATCGTGACCTCAAATCGAGAAGGTGAAGGATCAGTATGATCGCTCCACGGGAAAGTGCCGGTGGTGTGTCAGATCAATTGACAAGCGGGGGCACGTTTCCTAGGGTTCGCCCATTCTTTTTCTGCACGATGAACCCAACATGACCGACGGCGACCGTATCAAACTCGAGCCCAGCTGGAAGCACGCCCTGCGTGAGGAGTTCGACAAGCCCTATATGGCCCAATTGCGCGAGTTTCTGCGTCAGGAACATGCGGCCGGCAAGGAAATCTACCCCCCGGGCCCGCTGATTTTCAACGCCCTCAACTCCACGCCGCTGGACAAGGTCAAGGTCGTGATCCTCGGCCAGGATCCTTATCACGGTCCCGGCCAGGCCCATGGCCTGTGTTTTTCGGTGCAGCCGGGCGTGCCGGCACCGCCGTCGCTGGTCAACATCTACAAAGAACTCAAGCGCGACCTGAATATCGACATTCCCAACCACGGCTATCTGCAAAGCTGGGCTGACCAGGGTGTGCTGATGCTCAATACCACCATGACGGTGGAACGCGCCAACGCCAATGCGCATGCTGGCAAGGGCTGGCAGTTCTTTACCGATCGGATTATCGAAGTGGTCAGTGAGCATCAGCCGCATCTGGTGTTCCTGCTGTGGGGCGCTCATGCCCAGGGCAAGCAGAAGCTGATCGATGCCACCAAGCATCTGGTACTGACCTCGGTGCACCCGTCGCCCTTGTCGGCGTATCGCGGGTTTCTGGGCTGCGGTCACTTCAGCCGCACCAACAAGTTTCTTGAGCAGAATGGCGAGGCGCCAATTGACTGGCGGCTGCCGCCGATCTGAAGCCGGCGGCAGAAAAACGTCGAAGTTTTCACATGTTGTCGGGTTGGCGCTCCCAGCGCCGAAACAACGGCTCGGCCAAAAACAGCACGAACAACAAGCGCATCACCTGCATCGCCGTCACCAACGGCACCGACAGTTGCAAGGTCTCTGCGGTGAGGCTCATTTCCGCAATGCCGCCGGGCATCATGCCCAGGGTCAGTGAGCGCAGGTCCAATTGGGTCAGGGCGCTCAGCCCTACCGCCGCCAGTGTCGCCAGCGCCATGGTCAAGGCCGTGCCGATCAGGGTGCGGCCCATGAAGGAGGGCGCACGGCGAAAAAACTGACGGTTGAAGTGGCAGCCCAAACCACTGCCGATCAGCCACTGGCCAACCTGACTGCCGCCGTCAGGCAGGCCAATGTGCAGGTCCCAGGTCACGCTGGCAATGGCACTTACCAGCAACGGCCCGAACAGCCAGGGGTTGGGTTGGCGCAAGCGTTGCCAGCCCCAGGCGACCAGCGCGCCTACCGGGAACAGCAGGGCCAGCCAGGCCCAGTCGACGGGTGCCGGATGAAACTGTGGCGCACCGCCGCCCAGTAAATACTTGAAGATCGCCGGGATACACAGCACCACCACCAGCACGCGCAGGCTTTGCCCGGCGGCCACCCGGCTGAGCACGGCACCATTGCGTGCGCCGAGGTTGACCATCTCACCGGAACCGCCCGGCATGCTGGAGAAAAACGCAGTGGCGCGGTCTTCGCCGCTGCGCCGCATCAACCACACGCCGACCACGCTCGACAGGCTGGTGATCAAGGCACCGAAGAAAATCAGCCCGAAGTGGCTCATCACCTGCTCGATCACCACCGGGGTGAAATGCAGGCCGATGCCGATGCCCACCACCCATTGGCCGCACTTGCGCCCGCCGGGAATCTCGGCCAACTGCCAGGGCGTGAGGCAGCGCACCAGGATGATCGCCAGCAACGAGCCAACCATGTACGGCAAAGGCCAGCCGACGAGGCTGGCCAGGTAACCACCGGCCAGGCCGACCAGTGGTGTTCCCCACCATTGCTTGAAGGTGACGTCAGACATCGGCCAGGGCACGACGCTGCAGGGCGCGTTTACGGTAGATGCGGATCAGCGGGAACATCAGCATCAACGCGGTCAGTACCCACACACCCAGGGTGATCGGGCTCGACCAGAGAATCTCCAGCGCACCGTTGGAGATCGACAGCGCCCGGCGCAGGTTCTGCTCCATCAAACCGCCAAGGATGAAGCCCAGCAGCACCGGCGACAGCGGGAAGTCCAGCTTGCGCAGGATATAACCGAAGATACCGATACCCACCATCAGGAACAGGTCGAAGGTGGTGGCGTGAACCGCGTATACACCGATCGCGGTGATGATGGCGATCACCGGCACCAGCGCCCAGTTAGGCACGGCGAGGATGCGCGTGAAGATACGGATCATCGGAATGTTGAGAATCACCAGCATGATGTTGGCGATGAACAGCGAGGCGATCAGGCCCCAGACGATGTCCGGTTGCTGTTGGAACAGCAGCGGGCCCGGGGTGATGTTGTACAGCGACAGGGCGCCGATCATCACCGCGGTAGTGCCTGAACCGGGCACACCGAGCGTCAGCATCGGCACCAGCGCGCCGCAGGCGGAAGCGCCGATGGCGGTTTCCGGCGCAGCCAGACCGCGCATGTCGCCCTGGCCGAATTTGCCGCTGGCGCCGGCGATACGCTTCTCGGTCATGTAGGCAACCGCCGAGGCCAGAGTGGCACCCGCACCCGGCAGCACGCCCATGATGAAGCCCAGCAGGCCGCAACGGATGTTGACGACGAAGACCGCACCGGCTTCCTTCAGGTTGAACATCATGCGTCCGGTGGCCTTCACCGCTTCCTGGCCGCGGTGGGTTTTTTCCAGCAGCAACAGGATCTCACTGATGGAGAACAGGCCCAGCACCAGCACGACAAACTGGATGCCGTCGGTGAGGTGGATGTTGTCGCCGGTAAACCGGTACACGCCGCTGTTGGCGTCGATACCCACTGCTGACAGGAACAAGCCCATCAGCGCCGCCACAAAGGTCTTCAACGGCTTGTCGCCGGCCATGCCGCCCAGGCACACAATCGCGAATACCATCAGGACAAAGTATTCAGCGGGGCCGAAGGCGATCGCCCATTTGGCCAGCAGCGGCGCAAACAGCACCATGCCGCAGGTGGCGATAAACGCGCCGATGAACGAACTCCATGCCGACAACGACAGTGCCACGCCGGCCAGGCCTTTACGGGCCATCGGATAACCGTCGAGGGTGGTCATCACAGTGGAGGCTTCGCCCGGGATGTTCAGCAGGATCGAGCTGATACGGCCGCCGTATTCGCAACCCAGGTACACCGCAGCCAGCAGGATCAACGCCGACTCCGGCGGCAGGCCCAGGGCGAAGGCGATAGGGATCAGCAGCGCTACGCCGTTGATCGGGCCCAGGCCCGGCAACAGGCCGACGACGGTACCGATCAAGGTGCCGCACAGGGCGGTCACCAGGTTATACGGGCTCAGCGCGACGCCGAAACCCTGGCCCAAATAGCCAAAAGTATCCATATCAGTTCTCCAGAACGTCGAGCAGGCCGAGGGGCAGCGGCACATCCATGGCTTTATCGAACAGCAGATAAAGGCCGACAGCCATCAAGGTCACGATCACCACGCTGGGCAGCCAGCGGCCGCCGTACAGGCGCGCCATCGGGATGCCGATCAGCATGCTGCTGAGAATGAAACCCAGGGGTTCGAAGGTGCCGGCAAACACGATCAGCAGCGCAACGCAGAGGCCGATCTTGACCAGGGTTTCGCGGTCCAGCGCCGGTTCTTCTTCGGTGTGCCGGGTGGGTTGCGGGCGAAACAGCATATAGATCAGGCCCAGGCTCATCAGCCCGAGCATCAGCAGCGGGTAGGCGCGAGGCCCGACCGGCTCGTAGGAAAACGCCGCCTGATACGGCCAGGCCATCAAGGCCAGGCCGGCGCAGGCCAGCAGCATCATCGCGGCGAAAATGCGTTGTAAGAGCATGGGAAACTCCAAGGCCACTTCGGCAGGCTTGCCGAAGCGGCGTTACATGACGGGCGTTTACTGGATCAGGCCGAACTCTTTGGCCAGCACTTTGTAGTCAGCCACCTGTTTTTTCACGTAGGTGTCCAGCTCCGGACCGGTCATGGCAAACGGGAACAGCTCGCGCTGATCACGCAGCTTGGCGAATTCTTCGGACGCCAGCAGCTTGTCGAAGGCTTCTTTCCACCAGGCGTAGTCGGCATCACTGACCTTTGGCCCGAGGTAGAAACCGCGCACCACTGGCCAGACAATGTCGTAGCCTTGCTCTTTAGCGGTGGGGATATTCTTCATTTCCGGCTCATCCAGACGCTGCTCGGAGAACACCGCCAGCAGGCGCATGTCACCGCTGAGGATGTGCGGCATGGAGTCGGAGATGTCGGTGCTGCCCACCTGGATGTGACCACCGAGCAAGGCAGTGGCGATTTCACCGCCGCCCTCGAGGGCCACGTAGCGCAGCTCGCGCGGGTTGATTCCGGCAGCCTTGGCGATCAGCGCGGTTTGCATCCAGTCCTGACTGCCCACGGTGCCGCCGGAACCGATCACCACGCTGCCCGGATCTTTCTTCAAGGCTTTTACGAGATCATCGAGGTTCTTGTAGGGAGAATCGGCTTTTACTGCGATGGCCCCGTAGCTGGTGCCCACCGCCGCCAGCCAGCGCACGGCGTTTTCATCGAATCGTCCGAACTTGCCCTGGGCCAGGTTCAACAGCGAACCGCTGGACCAGGCAACCAGTGTGCCGGCGTCGCCAGGGCGCTGGGCGACCACGGCGTTGTAGGCCACCGCACCGACGCCGCCGGGCATGTAAGTCACGCGCATCGGCTTGCTCAGCAGCTTCTCGTTGACCAGCGCGCTTTGCGCCAGCTTGCAGGTCAGGTCAAAACCACCGCCGGGGGAGGCCGGGGCGATGCACTCCGGGCGCTTGGGCTCGTCGGCGGCCAGCAGTTGGCCGGCGAACAGCATGCAGCCGGCGGCGAGGGCCAGTTTACGCAGTGAAAGGGTCATGGGTTTCTCCGTCATTGTTGTTATGAGTTGCTTACCAGAGTGCGACGCTGTAGCTCACCAGCACGCGCATTTCATCCGCATCACGGGCTGAATAATTGGAGCGGTAAGTGGCGTTACGCAGGCGCACCGCCACATCCTTGAACGTGCCACTTTGCACCACGTACTTGATCTCGCTGTTGCGCTCCCATTCCTTGCCGGTCTCGCCGTTCCTCAGCCGGATGTTGTCACCCGACAGGTAACGGCTCATGAAGCTCAGGCCGGGAATGCCCAGTTTGGCGAAGTCGTAGTCGTAACGGGCCTGCCAGGAGCGCTCTTCGGCGCCGGCAAAGTCGTTGATCTGCACGAAGTTGACCAGGTACGGGTCGCTGCCATCCACATAGGGGAACGCGCTGTCGCCGGACATGCGCTGGTAACCGGCGCTGAGCTTGTGGCCGTTGAGGGCATAGCTGAACAGGCCGCTGAGGGAGGTGTTGTCGATCTTGCCGCCGCGGGCGGCGCCGGTGTCGTCGCTGATGGCCAGCCGCAGGTCGGCGCCGAACGTGCCGGGGCCCATGGGACGGGCGGCGACCAGGCCGAGGAAGTGCTGACGGTAGACATCGTCGAGCTGGGCGAAGTGGTAGCTGCCGGTGATCTTGTCGGCGAATTTATAGTCCACGCCACCGAAGTTGAAGTGCTTGCCGGTGGCGCCGCTGAGGAAGCGGCTGTTTTTGTTGTTGAGGGCGATGTCCTCGTAGTTGCTGTCGTCGCGCTCCTTGGCCTTGTCGAGGCGGCCACCGGTGAACGTCAGGTTCTTGAATTCTTTGGAGGTCAGCAGGCCGCCGTTGAAGGTCTGCGGCAGGATGCGCCCGTCGTTGGGCTTGAGGATCGGCAGTTCGGGCATCAACGCACCGATTTTCAGCTCGGTGGCGGACACTTTCACCTTGCCCGTCAGGCCCAGCTTGGAATATTGGTTGGCGGCGCGGCCATCGTCATGGGTGGGCAAGAGGCCGGTGCCGGTGCGGTCGGGGCTGGAGTCGAGCTTGACGCCGAGCATGCCCAGCGCATCCACGCCAAAGCCGATGGTGCCGTCGGTGTAGCCCGACTGAAGGTTGAGCATGAAACCCTGAGCCCATTCATCGCGCCTGGATTGCTGGGCGCTGGTGCCGTCGCGGAAGTCGCGGTTGAAGTACATGTTGCGGGTTTCGAGGGTCGCGCTGCTGTCTTCGAAGAAGGCAGCCTGGCCGAGCGGTGAAAAACCGGCAAGGGCCGCGGCGCTGGCAAGGGCAGTGTGGGTCATGCGGGGAAAACGAACAGGCGGGCAAGCCTGGGGCTGTGTCGACAGCATCGTTGTGAACTCCGTTATTGTTCTTATTTTTGGCGAAAACGCGTCGAGGCGTTTTTCGGGCGCGACGGTCAGGTCGCTCGGCGGGCTGGAACCACCGTGTTTGGATCCTAAAGCGCGAAGCTTTCGCTAACCTTTCAGTAGCCTTTCAATGTTTTCGGGCTTCACAGGCCAGGCGGCGCCTGTAAACTGCCCGGCGAAGCGTGGCATCGACCACTCCTGAATGAGGTAGAAATCCATGCGTGTCCTCTTGGTTGAAGACCATTTGCAGCTCGCCGAAAGTGTCGCCCAGGCGCTCAAGAGCACGGGCTTGACCGTCGACGTGCTGCACGATGGGGTGGCCGCCGACCTGGCCTTGAACAGCGAGGATTACGCGGTGGCGATCCTCGACGTGGGGCTGCCGCGCATGGATGGTTTTGAGGTATTGGCGCGGCTGCGCGCCCGTGGGAAAAATCTGCCGGTGCTGATGCTGACCGCGCGCAGTGATGTGAAGGACCGTGTGCATGGTTTGAATTTGGGCGCTGACGATTACCTCGCCAAGCCGTTCGAACTGACGGAACTTGAGGCGCGGGTCAAGGCGCTGCTGCGGCGCAGTGTGCTCGGCGGCGAGCGCCAGCAGGCCTGCGGCGTGCTGGTCTACGACCTCGACACGCGACGCTTTACCGTCGGCGGCGAGCTGATGACCCTGACGTCCCGCGAGCAGGCCGTGCTCGAAGCGCTGATCGCACGGCCTGGCCGGGTGATGAGCAAGGAGCAACTCGCCTCCCAGGTCTTCGGCCTGGATGAGGAAGCCAGCCCCGACGCCATCGAAATCTACGTGCACCGCCTGCGCAAGAAGCTCGACGGCCAGCCCATTGCCATCGTGACCTTCCGAGGCCTGGGCTACCTGTTGGAAGCCCGCGATGCATAAGCCCAGCAGCCTGCGCTGGCGCCTGCTGTGGAACCTCGCGTTGTTGCTGGTGGTGTTGATGATTGCCAGTGGCTTGAGTGCTTACTGGAACGGTCGAGAGGCCGCCGACACGGCGTATGACCGCACGCTGCTGGCCTCGGCGCGCACCATCGCCGCCGGCCTGACCCAGGTCGACGGCACCCTCAGCGCCAACGTGCCCTATGTGGCGCTGGACACCTTCGCCTACGACAGCGCCGGGCGCATTTATTACCAGGTCAATGATATTGATCAGAAGCTCATCTCCGGCTACGAGCACCTTCCCGGCCCGCCCCCGGGCACGCCGCGAACTGACGACTATCCGGCCTTGGCGCGTTTCTACAACGCGGTGTATCAAGGGCAGGAAGTGCGGGTGGTCAGCCTGCTCAAGGCCGTCTCCGAGCCGAACATGAACGGCATGGCGGAAATTCGCGTGGCCGAAACCGATGAAGCACGCGTCAGCATGGCCCGCAGCCTGGCGGCCGACACGTTGTTGCGCCTGGGCATGCTGGGCGTCGGTGCACTGCTGCTGGTGTGGTTTGCCGTGAGCGCGGCGCTGCGCCCGCTGGAGCGCCTGCGTACAGCGGTGGAAGAACGCCAGCCCGACGACCTGCGCCCGCTGCCGCTGGTGGAAGTGCAGCATGAATTCGGCCCGCTGGTGCGGTCCCTCAACCACTTCACCGAGCGCCTGCGCGGCCAGTTCGAGCGTCAGGCGCAGTTCATTGCCGACGCCGCCCACGAATTGCGCACCCCGTTGGCGGCGCTCAAGGCCCGGCTTGAGCTGGGCCTGCGCAGCGACGCGCCCGCCACGTGGCGCAGCACTCTGGAGAGCGCCGCCCAAGGCACCGACCGCCTGACTCATCTGGCCAATCAGTTATTGTCCCTGGCCCGCATCGAGAACGGTGCCCGCGCGATTGCCGAAGGCGGCGCGCAGTTGCTTGACCTCAGCCAATTGGCCCGAGAGCTGGGCATGGCCATGGCACCGCTGGCCCATGCGCGCGGCGTGGCCCTGGCGCTGGAGGCCGATGAGCCGGTGTGGCTGCGCGGCGAACCGACGCTGCTTAACGAGCTTTTGAGCAACCTGGTGGATAACGCCCTGGCGCATACGCCGCCGGGTGGCAATGTAATCCTGCGGGTCATGGCGCCGGCGGTGCTTGAAGTCGAGGACGATGGCCCCGGTATCCCGCTGGATGAACGCGACCGGGTGTTCGAGCGCTTCTATCGGCGCAGTCAGCAGGGCATGGGATCAGGCCTGGGGCTGGCGATCGTCGGCGAGATCTGCCGTGCGCATCTGGCGCAGATCAGCCTGCATGATGGCGAGTTGGCGGGGTTGAAGGTGCGGGTAAGTTTTGTCGCCGGTTGAATCAGTAGAACATCGAGCGTGCTTCATCCAGCTGCGCGCGCAGGGTCTCGCTGTCGGGGTCAATGCGCAGCTTGATGATCGACGGCACGTCGGGCAACGGCACGTCAGCCAGCGGATGATCAGTGCCGCGATGGCAATACAGCACAGCTGCCTGAACGATGTCGATGTAGTCGAGCCTGGCGGAATCGCGCTCCAGGTTCAGGTATTGGCCGGGCAGCTTGGCGAGCATTTCCGGAAAGTCCCAGACGCTCAGCAGCTTGTCGCCCAACAGCGGGTGGATGCTGTCGATCACGTGGTTGAGGCTGACCGGGTCGGACAGCAACTGGTAGTGATCTTCGGCGTAGGTGAGAATCGGCAGCACGCCGATCTGGTGTACCAGCCCGCCAAGGGCGGCCTGGTCCGGCTTGAGCTGTGAGTGACTGCGGCACAGGGCGTAGCTGACGCCCGCCACTTCCAGGCTGCGGCGCCACACGTCACGCATTTTCTGTTCGACCACCTCGGAGCGGGCATGGAAGATCTGTTCCATCACCAGGCCGATGGCGAGGTTGCTGCTGTAGTTGGTGCCCAGCCGGGTAATGGCGGTGTGCAGGTTGGTGACTTCCTGAGTGGCACGCAACAACGGACTGTTTACCACTTTGATCAGGCGTGCGGACAGCGCGGTGTCGCGACCGATCACTTTGCTCAAGTGGCTGATGCTGATATCCGGGTTTTCGGCGGCCTGACGAATGTTCAGGGCCACCTCCGGCAATGTCGGCAGAACCAGGTCATCGTTATCGATGGCCTTTACCAAAGCCTGTTGGACTTTATCCGCCAGTTTGTTCATTCATGCTCTCAAGGGTGCTGCAAAAAAGTACGGTGATCAGCGCTGAATCTCTCGATCTCGATCAAGTTGATAGGGCAGGTCGAGCAACTGCAGGGCAGGCCCTTCCAGCGAGCCCAAATGCACGTCGCCATTATCGGCAGCTTCGGCTTGCAACACCGCCAGAAGTTCAATCGACAGGTCGGCTTTTGCCGCAATCACCACTTCGCCAATCGAGCTGCCGTGGCTGGGGGAGAACAGTGCAGTGCCGGGTTCTGGCGTCTGTGTGGCATCAAGGCTCAGGCGATACAGGCGGCGTTTGAGTTTGCCCAGGTACTGCATGCGCGCGACGATTTCCTGGCCGGTGTAACAGCCCTTTTTGAAGCTGACACCGCCCACAGCCTGCAGGTTGAGCATCTGCGGAATGAACAGCTCGCGGGTCTGTGGCATCACTTGGCCAATCCCTGCGCGGATCTGGCCCAGCAGCCATTCGTTCAAACCCGCTTCGTCAAGCTGCGCGGCCAGGTGGCTGCGTACGGCTTCAGCGTGTTCGGCAGGTGCCCAGAGTTCGGCGCGGTCAGGGGAGACGCGAATGGCGATCAGCGCATCGGTACGCGCTACGATGTCGGTGTCGTCCGGCAGCTCGAGGCCCAGGCTGCTCAGCGCTTTATCAGCATTTGCAAGACCGAAACGAACCCAGGCGGCGCTTTCGTCGGTGAGCCTGGATTTGGAAAATACCGCGTATTTTTTCAAGTCCGCCAGTTGCGGCTCCAGCAGCTCAGTGGCCATGGCCATCAGCACGCCGTCACCTTGCAACACAATGCGAAAGCTTGATTGCATGCGGCCTTTTTGCGTGCAGCGCGCGCCAAGGCTGGCCTGGGTGTCACTCAGGTAATTGAGGTTGCAGGTGAGTTGGCCCTGCAGGAATTTGGCGGCATCGGCGCCACGGACGGCGAGAACGCCTTCGTGGGACAGGGGGCAGAAGAAAGCAGAGTCGGCCATGGGTCATCGCAGGTCAAAAAGTCATGCGTGCATCATAGAGGGGCGCCCGGCAAATGGATAGTTTCCTCGGGGCGCGACCAACGCTGGCTGTTCGGGTGCCGCCGGGCCTGTATACTTGCGCGCTATTTGAGGAGCGTTCCATGGTCGAAGACGTAGAAATCAATCGCCTCTACTGGCACAGCCGCCGCGGCATGCTTGAGCTGGATGTGTTGCTGGTGCCGTTCACCAAAGAGGTGTACGCGACGCTCGATAAGGTGGATCGTGACCTGTACGTGCGGTTGCTGGAATGCGAGGACCAGGACATGTTCGGCTGGTTCATGGAGCGCGCCGAGTCTGAAGATCCGGAGCTGCAACGCATGGTTCGGATGATCCTGGATCGTGTCCAGCCCAAGTAATCGCTTTGAATGTCGCTGGCAGGCCTCGCGGCTGTTGCTGGCGGCGTATGTCCTCGCCCAGCTGTTGGCGCTGGGCGCCTTGCTGGTGCTCGACGTGCCTTTTGCCGCTCTTGGCATGCTGGCGTGCGTGGCCCATGCCGTCTGGGTGTTGCCGCGTCAGATTCTGCTGACTCACCGTTCGTCGATTCTGGGCCTGCGCCGTGATGAAGACGGCTGGCAATTATTCAGCGCCGAGCGCGGTTGGCACAGTGTGCAGCTGCGCCCCGACAGCCTGGCATTGCCGCTGATCGTGGTGTTGCGCTTTCGATTGCCGGGGCAATGGCGGGTACGCTCTATCTGTGTGCCCAGAGATTCGCAGGTCGCCGATGTGCACCGGCGCCTGCGCACTCGCCTGAAATTCAGCCGCCGTAGGTGGTTGGCACCAGAATAGTGTTGCGGGCCTCGGGCAGCATCTGCGGGTAGTCGAGGGTGTAGTGCAGGCCGCGGCTTTCCTTGCGTTCCATGGCTGAGCGGATCATCAGCTCGGCCACTTGGGCGAGGTTGCGCAATTCGATCAGGTCGCGGCTGACTTTGTAATTACTGTAAAACTCGTCGATCTCATCCAGCAGCAGGCGCACGCGGTGCTGGGCCCGTTGCAGGCGCTTGTTGGTGCGCACAATCCCCACGTAGTCCCACATGAAGCGGCGCAGCTCGTCCCAGTTGTGGGCGATGATCACGTCTTCGTCCGAGTCCGTCACCTGGCTGGCGTCCCAGCGGGGCAGGGCGGCGGGTACCGGGATGTTTGGCAATTGTTCGAGAATGTCCGCCGCCGCTGAGCGAGCGTAGACGAAGCATTCGAGCAGCGAATTGCTGGCCATGCGGTTGGCGCCGTGCAGGCCGGTAAAGCTGGTTTCGCCAATCGCATAGAGACCAGGCACATCGGTGCGCCCATGCTGGTCGACCATCACGCCGCCGCAGGTGTAGTGCGCGGCCGGCACTACGGGGATTGGGCCCTGGGTGATGTCGATATTGAAGGCCAGGCAGCGCTCGTAGACGGTGGGAAAGTGCGCCTTGATGAACTCTGCCGGTTTGTGGCTGATGTCCAGGTACACGCAGTCGACGCCCAGGCGCTTCATTTCATGGTCGATGGCACGGGCGACGATATCTCGCGGCGCCAGCTCGGCGCGCGGGTCGAAGCGTTGCATGAAACGTTCGCCATTGGGCAGTTTCAGGTGCGCGCCTTCACCGCGCAGGGCTTCGGTGATCAGGAAGCTTTTGGCCTGCGGATGATACAGGCAGGTGGGGTGGAACTGGTTGAATTCCAGGTTGGCCACCCGGCAGCCCGAGCGCCAGGCCATGGCAATGCCATCACCGCAGGCACCGTCCGGATTGCTGGTGTAGAGGTAGACCTTGGCTGCGCCACCCGAAGCGAGAATGGTGAAGCGTGCGCCGTAGGTGTCGACTTCGCCGCTGACGCGGTTGAGCACATAAGCGCCCAGGCAGCGTGCGCCGTCCAGGCCCAGGCGTTTTTCGGTAATCAGGTCAACGGCGACGCGTTGCTCCAGCAACTCGATGTTGGGACGCTGGCGCGCTTGCTCGAGCAGGGTCTTGAAGATGGCAGCCCCGGTGGCATCGGCGGCGTGGATGATGCGGCGTTGGCTGTGGCCGCCTTCGCGGGTGAGATGAAACTCGAACCCGCCATCGTCGCTGCCCGTATGCTCATCGCGGGTGAAGGGCACACCTTGATCGATCAGCCATTGGATGGCTTCGCGGCTATGCTCCACGGTGAAACGTACCGCGTCTTCGTCGCACAGACCGCCGCCGGCATTGAGGGTGTCGTCGACATGGGATTGCACTGTGTCGTGCTCGTCCAGCACTGCTGCGACACCGCCCTGGGCCCAGAATGTCGAGCCGTTGGCCAGGTCACCTTTGCTCAGCACCGCAATGCGCAAATGGTTGGGGAGGGTCAGTGCCAGGCTCAAGCCGGCCGCTCCGCTGCCGATCACCAGAACATCGTGTTGAAACTGTTGGCTCATTGGAAGGATTCCGCAAAAAGCGATCCACAGGGCTGGCGCAAGCAGGAACGCCTGGATCGGCGAATCAAAGGGGCACACGGGCCACTAGTATATAGAGGGGGCGCGCGGCACAATAGCCGGGCGTTTGTGGCAATGTGAGATTACGGAGCGCGGTTCCGGTCTCACTTGGCCGGTTAGTAAGGTGGGAACTTTTTGCATGAGCCCCCACTCAATAGCCGGTTGCCCAAAACCTGGAAAAAGTTGAGTTTATTGGCCCGTCGGGAGCATTGGACGCGTCATCAAACCGGCGACAAGATTATTCGCGCAGTCGGCTTTGACCGTGCTGCGTTTTTCGTGTGTGCCAAATCAGTGCATGCCGGAAACTTGCTTGAAAGGGGGAGAACTTTTGCGAAAAGACCGAGTCTATGTTTGCAAGCCTGATCGTTTAGTTATGCAAGCCTCCTTCAAGCACCACGAGGAGTGTTCATGCTAACCCAGGAAGAGGATCAGCAGCTGGTCGAGCGCGTGCAACGCGGTGACAAGCGAGCATTTGATCTGCTAGTGCTGAAATACCAGCACAAAATTCTCGGGTTGATCGTGCGGTTTGTGCACGACACCCATGAAGCGCAGGACGTTGCACAGGAAGCCTTTATCAAGGCCTATCGTGCACTGGGCAATTTTCGCGGTGATAGTGCGTTTTATACGTGGCTGTACCGTATCGCCATCAACACGGCGAAGAACTATCTGGTGTCTCGCGGACGCCGCCCGCCGGATAGTGATGTCAGTTCAGAAGATGCTGAATTTTACGATGGTGATCACGGCCTCAAGGATCTCGAGTCGCCGGAGCGTGCATTGCTGCGCGACGAGATTGAAGGCACCGTCCATCGCACAATTCAGCAACTGCCAGAAGATTTACGGACGGCGTTAACTTTACGTGAATTCGATGGTCTGAGTTACGAAGACATTGCGAGCGTCATGCAGTGTCCGGTGGGGACTGTGAGGTCACGGATTTTCCGGGCCCGGGAAGCCATCGATAAAGCCTTGCAACCGTTGTTGCAGGAAAACTAAAGACAGCGGCGACAGCCAAGAGAGGAACCGCCATGAGTCGTGATGCCCTGCAGGAATCGCTGTCCGCAGTGATGGATAACGAAGCGGATGAACTGGAACTTCGTCGAGTGCTTAACGCATTTGATGATGCCGAAACCCGTGATACCTGGTCTCGTTACCAAGTCGCTCGGGCGGTGATGCACAAGGATCTTCTAATCCCTCGTCTGGATATTGCTGCGGCCGTTTCTGCTGCGCTGGCTGACGAAGCCGTTCCGGCAAAGGCTGCACGTGGTCCATGGCGTAGCCTGGGTCGCCTGGCAGTGGCTGCCTCGGTAACTGTTGCGGTTCTGGCCGGTGTTCGCCTGTACAACCAGGACGAAATCGCTGGTGCCGAACTGGCCCAACAGACCCAGCAACCGGTCATGGCCGGTCCGCAGGTCAAGGGCCCGGCAGTGCTGGCCGGCTACAAGGAAAGCTCTGATGCCACAGGCCCCATGGCCAACGGTGTGCTTCAAGGCCAATCCGGCTGGCAGGATCAGCGTCTTCCAGGCTACCTGCGCCAACACGCACAGGAATCTGCCTTGAAAGGCACTGAAAGCGCTCTGCCATACGCTCGTGCTGCAAGCCTGGAAAACCGCTGAACCTTTAAGGGGCCCTATGCGCGTCATATCGCTCCTTACGCTTTTACTCAGTGGTTGGTCTGCACTCCCCGCCCATGCCGATGAAGCTCAAAACTGGCTGACTCGACTTGGGCGTGCAGAGCAACAACAAAGTTTTAAAGGCACGTTCGTATACGAGCGTAATGGCAGTTTTTCTACCCACGACATTTGGCATCGCGTCCAAAAAGGTCAAGTCCGCGAGCGGTTATTGCAGCTTGATGGGTCTGCCCAGGAAGTCGTGCGTGTAGATGGTCGTACTCAATGCGTCAGCGGCGTCCTTGTCGCAGGCCTTGGCAATTCGCGTGAATCCCCTTCACGTGCGCTTGACCCAAAGAAACTTACTCAATTCTACGAGCTGGCAGTTATCGGTGAATCCCGTGTTGCCGGTCGTAATGCAGTGATCGTCTCGATCACGCCGCGTGATCAGTACCGCTTCGGGTTTGAACTGCATCTGGATCGCGAAACCGCTTTGCCGCTTAAATCCCTGCTGTTGAATGATCAAGGGCAATTGCTGGAGCGTTTTCAATTCACCCGGCTGGACACGTCTACCACCCCAAGTGATCGCGACTTGCAGCCTACGGGTGAGTGCAAGCCTGTCGCAGTTGTTCAGGAGCAGGCGCCAGAGGTCGAGTCCTCCGAGGCATGGCATCTTGAATGGGTGCCACCGGGTTTTCAGTTAATCAAGAGCAGTGCGCGCAAAGATGCGCAGACCAAAGCAACGGTCGAAAGCCTGATGTATGAAGACGGGCTTGCGCGGTTTTCGGTGTTTCTCGAACCCATCAGCGAAGTCAGCGCGACGGAAACCCGCACGCAAATTGGCCCTACGGTTGCGGTTTCTCGCCGCTTGAATACGGTGGACGGTGAAAGGATAGTGACCGTTGTCGGCGAAATCCCCATCGGTACTGCCGAGCGCATCGCTCTGTCCGTACGCAGTGAGAAAACGGCTACTGCCCAGCCGTGATTCGTTAATCCTATGTTCATCCTGACCTTTCAGTCTAAAGTCCATGCCAGGTTGGCTGGCGAGACCATGAAATGTATGGATCAGCATTTTCACTTGCAAAAAATCTCCATGTTTTTTATAGGTCAGGGCTTGTCAGCGCTGACCTTGTTTTGTTCGCGGAACAAAGGCGCCGGTCTCGCTTTCCGGCGTCTCTTGAACCCTGTCGCTCAACCCTGCTCGTCGTAACGGGAGCTGTATGTCGATACCACGTTTGAAGTCTTACCTATCCATAGTCGCCACGGTATTGGTGCTGGGCCAGGCCCTGCCTGCGCAAGCGGCCGAGCTGCCTGATTTCACCCAATTGGTGGAGCAGGCCTCGCCTGCCGTGGTCAACATCAGCACCACGCAAAAGCTGCCGGATCGCAAAGTTTCGAACCAGCAGATGCCCGATCTGGAAGGCCTGCCGCCCATGCTGCGCGAGTTTTTCGAGCGCGGTATGCCCCAGCCGCGCGCTCCGCGTGGCGGCGGCGGTGGTCAGCGTGAGGCGCAGTCTCTGGGCTCGGGCTTCATCATTTCGCCGGATGGCTACATTCTCACCAATAATCATGTGATTGCCGATGCCGATGAGATCCTCGTGCGCCTTGCCGACCGCAGCGAACTCAAAGCCAAGCTGGTGGGCACTGACCCGCGCTCCGACGTTGCGTTGCTGAAGATCGAAGGCAAGGACCTGCCCGTGCTGAAACTGGGCAAGTCCCAGGACCTCAAAGCCGGCCAGTGGGTGGTTGCGATTGGCTCGCCGTTCGGCTTTGACCACACGGTTACCCAAGGCATTGTGAGCGCCATTGGCCGCAGCCTGCCGAACGAAAACTATGTGCCGTTCATCCAGACCGACGTGCCGATCAACCCAGGCAACTCCGGTGGCCCGCTGTTCAACCTGGCCGGTGAGGTAGTGGGGATCAACTCGCAGATCTACACCCGTTCCGGTGGTTTCATGGGCGTGTCCTTTGCGATCCCGATCGATGTGGCCATGGACGTTTCCAATCAGCTGAAGAGCGGCGGCAAGGTCAGTCGCGGCTGGTTGGGCGTGGTCATCCAGGAAGTGAACAAGGACCTGGCTGAGTCCTTCGGTCTCGACAAGCCGGCCGGCGCCCTGGTTGCGCAGATTCAGGACGACGGCCCGGCTGCCAAGGGCGGCCTGCAGGTTGGCGACGTGATCCTGAGCATGAACGGCCAGCCAATCATCATGTCGGCAGACCTGCCGCATCTGGTGGGCGCACTCAAGGCCGGCAGCAAGGCCAAGCTGGAAGTGATTCGTGAAGGCAAGCGCCAGAACGTGGAACTGACCGTAGGCGCCATCCCGGAAGAGGGCGCAGCCCTTGATGCACTGGGCAACGCCAAGCCGGGCGCCGAGCGCAGCAGCAATCGCCTGGGCATTGCCGTGGCCGAGCTGACCGATGAGCAGAAGAAAAGCTTCGACCTCAAGAGCGGCGTGGTGATCAAGGAAGTCCAGGATGGCCCTGCCTCCCTGATCGGCTTGCAGCCGGGCGATGTGATCACCCACCTGAACAATCAGGCGATCAACAGCACCAAGGAGTTCACCGACATTGCCAAGGCACTGCCGAAGAACCGTACGGTGTCGATGCGCGTCCTGCGTCAGGGTCGAGCCAGCTTCATCACCTTCAAGCTCGCCGAGTAATCTGCTAGCCCAATAAAAAGCCCCGCCGTCGGTTAACGATGGCGGGGCTTTTTTGTGGGCGATGGGTTTAACTCATCATCCCTTTCACCAGACGTTCCTGTTCAATCAGTTCACGCTGGCGAGCGTCGATCCGCGACGACAGCGGGAAATTGCTGCCAGCCCGACGCTTGGCGAAATCCAGTTGCTGGATTGCTTGCTGGAAGTCGCCTACCAAAGCGAAGTACTCGGCGCGCGCCTGATGCAGGCCGATGATATTTCCCGACAGTCCGCGTGTCTCGGCGACCTGATACCAGACATCCGGATCATCCGGACGAGACTTGAGCAAGCCATCCAGGGCTTTCTCCGCATCGGCAGTGCGGTTCTGTTTAAGCAGCAGGTCCACCCGAACCTGGTTAAGCGGGTAATTGCTGGGGTACTGGCTCAGCATGCGGTCGGTGCGTTGCTGCGCGTCCGGCATGCGGTTGTTGATGATGTCCAGCTCGATCTGCGCCAGATTGTAAGTGATGTCATTGGGAGCCTTGGCCAGCAATGGCGCCAGGTTTTCCCGGGCTTCCTTAAGCTGAGTGCCCTTTATCTGAGCGATTGCCAGACCATAACGGGCCACATCGTTTTTCGGATTCTCGTCCAACTGAGCCTGGAATCGTTTGGCCGCCAGACCTGGCGTGTCCTCGTACTTCAACTGTACGCGCGCGCGGATCAACTGATAACGCAGGCTGTCTTCCTTGCCGCCCGGCTTGGACTGTTCGGCGCGGTTGCGGGTGTCGGCAATCCGCGATTCGGTCACCGGGTGCGTCAACAGAAACTCCGGCGGCTTGGCATCGAAACGGTATTGGCGCATCAGTCGCTCGAACATGGTGGGCATCGAGCGTGGGTCGTAGCCGGCCTTCTCCAGGTTGAGGATGCCGATGCGGTCCGCTTCCTGCTCGTTCTGGCGGGAGAAACGTCGCTGTTCCTGGATCGCTGCGGCCTGGGTGCCAGCGATGGCGGCGATACCCGCGTCGCCTGCGCCTGCTGCGGCCGCAATAATGCCGCCGAGCAGGGCCGCCATCATGGGAAGTTGCATACGCTGCTGCGCTTCAACGCCTCGGGCGAAATGGCGTTGAGACAGGTGGGCCAATTCGTGAGCCATCACCGAGGCATACTCGCCTTCGGTCTGAGCGTTGAGAAACAGCCCGCCGTTCACGCCGACAATCCCGCCCGGTGCGGCAAAGGCGTTGAGTTGCGGGCTGTTGATCAGGATGAATTCCAGCCGTCGGTCGTTCACCTGGCTCGTCTCCACCAGCTTGTACACGCTGGTCTCGACGTAATCCTTCAGTTGCGGATCGTTCAGTTGCGACACCTGGCCGCGCAGGTAGGCCAGCCATGCACGGCCCAGTTGGTATTCCTGTTGTGGCGAGACAATGGCAGAACTGGCGTCGCCAAGTGACGGCAGGTCGTCGGCGAAGCCTGGGGAGGCCAGCAGGCAGGCCAGCGTCAACAGGGTAGGGCGCAAAAAAGTCATGCACAAAGCCTTTTGGGCAAAGAGCTTACTGTAGCCGGACACTGAGCTTCGGACCAGATATTCTAAGCAACCCAACGCTTGCCCGGAGTAAGACCATGACCGACGCTGCACCCTTTGATGCCGAACTCGATGCCAGCGGCCTCAATTGTCCGCTGCCCTTGCTCAAGGCCAAGCTGGAACTCAATCGAATGGCCAGCGGCGCGGTGCTCAAGGTGACCGCTACGGATGCGGGCTCCCAGCGCGATTTCCGCACCTTCGCCAAGTTGGCCGGCCACACCCTGGAACGCGAAGAAGATGAGGCGGGTGTTTACCGCTATTGGTTGCGCAAGGCCTGAATCGCATCAAGCCTTGTTCAGCGCCTGCGCTGCCGCCAACACCGCATCCACATGCCCCGGTACTTTCACGCCACGCCATTCCTGACGCAGAACACCGTCCTTGTCGATGAGGAAAGTGCTGCGATCCACGCCCAGGTATTCCTTGCCGTACAGCTTCTTGAGCTTGATTACATCAAACAGCTGGCAAACCGCTTCGTCCTTGTCGCTGATCAGCTCGAACGGGAATGCCTGCTTGGCCTTGAAGTTCTCGTGGGACTTGAGGCTGTCGCGCGATACGCCGAACACCTCGGTGTTGGCTGCCTTGAACGCTTCATGCAGATCACGAAAACCCTGGCCCTGGGTGGTACAGCCCGGCGTGCTGTCCTTGGGGTAGAAGTAGATCACCACTTGCTTGCCCTTGAGGTCAGCAAGGCTGAAGGTCTGCCCGCTGGTGGCCGGGGCTTCGAAATCAGTGACCGGTGTATCGATGACTACCGCCATGAATAACCTCCTTACATTGGGTTCTGTGGGCGCCACGGCTCGATCAGCGCGTCCAGGTTGAGCGCGTCGGCGAAATCCAGGAACTGGTCGCGCAGCCAACTGATCTGCACACCGGCGGGCAGAGTCACGGTGAACGTGGCATTAAGCATGGTGCCGCCGGTTTGCGGCGCCTGGTAGGTATCGCAGGTAAGGTTTTCCAACTCGACGTTATGGTCGATAAAAAACTGGCACAGCTCGTTGACGATGTCCGAACGGTACGCCGAGCTGACATACGCCACATAAGGCAAGGCCTGTGGGCGGTTCTCCAGCGCGGCGCTACGCACCACATTGACAGTGAAGTCATGCTTCTTGGCAAGGCCCGGCAGGCCGGTTTCCAGGCGCGCCAGGGCGTCCCAGGTGCCGGAGATCTGCAGCACCAGCGCGCTGCATTCGCCGTGACGGGTCAGGCGCGAGGTTACGACGGCGCAGCGGTTTTCATGGCTGGCGCGGCACAGGACGTTGGTCAGCTCCATGGGGTTGGCGCCGAGGGCACTGATAACAAGGAATTGTTCGCGAACTGTGGGGGTGGACATGCAGCCTTCCTAAAACGATGAGCGGTCGATACTGTGAGGGCTGTATCGATCAAAGGATCAAGGGTAGCGAAAAGCATCGCGAAGGGATAGGAGATGGCGTTTTCATTGTGTGAATGGCCTGCTTGCGGCAGCGCTTTTGCCCAATGATGGCATTGCCCGTCGTTTAGTTGCGCCAGAACGCATCCTCAGGCGGTACTTCGCTTGTACAAGCATCTTGGCGCCAGTACCATTACGGCTCTCTTTTTCCGGCAGGAGCGGTTGCATGATTGCGGGCAGTATGGTGGCACTGGTCACACCCATGGATGCACAAGGTCATCTCGACTGGGACAGCCTTGGCAAACTGGTGGACTTCCACCTGCAAGAAGGCACCAATGCCATCGTGGCGGTCGGCACTACCGGTGAGTCGGCCACCCTGGATGTGGAAGAGCACATCAAGGTCATCGAATTCGTGGTCAAGCGTGTGGCGGGCCGTATCGCGGTGATCGCCGGTACCGGCGCCAATTCCACGCGTGAAGCGATCGAACTGACCAAAAACGCCAAAAAATCCGGCGCCGACGCCTGCCTGCTGGTTACCCCGTACTACAACAAGCCGACCCAGGAAGGCCTGTACCAGCATTTCAAGGCCATCGCCGAAGCCGTCGATATCCCGCAGATCCTTTACAACGTTCCCGGTCGCACTGCCTGTGACATGAAAGCCGAGACAGTCATCCGTCTGTCCACCGTACCGAACATCATTGGTATCAAGGAAGCCACTGGCGACCTGCAACGCGCCAAGGACATTCTGGCCGGCGTGAGCAGCGACTTCCTGCTGTATTCCGGTGACGACGCCACGGCGGTCGAACTGATGCTGCTGGGCGGCAAGGGCAACATCTCGGTGACCGCCAACGTGGCCCCGCGTGCCATGAGTGACCTGTGCGCCGCTGCCATCGCCGGAGATGCCGTAACCGCGCGAGCGATCCACGAAAAACTGATGCCGCTCAACAAGACACTGTTTGTCGAATCCAACCCTATCCCTGTGAAATGGGCGCTGGTCGAGATGGGCATGATGCCGGACGGTATCCGTCTGCCGCTCACCCAGCTCAGCCAAGCCTTTCACGAACCGCTGCGACAGGCCCTGCGCCAGTCCGGCGTCCTGGTTTAATTGAGGAAGCACTACGCATGAAGCGATTGGCCGGACTTTCCGCACTTGCCTTGATTATCTCCAGCACCAGTGGCTGCGGTTGGATCTGGGGCCCGGAAGGCTACTTCCGTGACCGCGGCAGCGATTACCTGGAAGCACAAGCAACCAAACCGATGCAACTGCCGCCGGACGTCAATGTCGCCAAGCGCCTTGACCCGTTGCTGCCGATTCCGCGCAACGTTGCCGACGACACCACCAAGGGTGAGTACGTTGTGCCGCGCCCGCAGCCGATCGCAGCCGTGGCGGACGCCAGCGACTACAGCCTGCAGAAGAGCGGCGATTCGCGTTGGATCGTGGCCCAGCGCCCACCTGCCGAAGTCTGGCCGGTGGCGGTGCAGTTCTTCCAGGACAACGGGTTCCGCATTGACGAGCAGCGCCCGCAGACCGGTGAATTCACCACCGCATGGCAGCACGGCAGCGAACTGTCCGCCAGCATGGCCAAGCGCCTGCAGTCGAGTGGCGTAGCCGCCGACGGCGAGACCCGCGTACGCGTGCGCATCGAGCCGGGTGTGCAACGCAATACCAGTGAAGTCTATGTGGTCAGCGCCGAGCGTCCTGCCGGCAGCACCGCCAATGTCGAGTTCACCAATCGTTCGGTCAATACCGGCGTCGACGCTGCCCTGGTCGACGAGATGCTGGCCAGCATGAGCCGTATCTCCGAGAAGGGCGGTTCCGTTTCCCTGCTCGCCGCACGCGATTACGACACCCCGAGCCGTGTCAGCCTCACCGAAGACGGCAGCGGCAACGTGGTGCTGAACCTGGGTGAAGACCTGGATCGCGCCTGGGCCAGTGTCGGTCGCGCGTTGGAACAAGGTCCATGGCGCGTTGAAGACATCAACCGCAGCCTTGGCCTGTACTACATCAACGTGGCTGAAAAGGCCGTGAAGAAAGACGACGAGCCAGGGTTCTTCGGCAAACTGTTCGGCAGCACGCCGACCAAGGAAGAAGTCGAAACCCGTGCCGAGCGCTACCAGGTTCGTCTGAGCAAGGTAGGCGAGAGCGTGCAGGTCACCGTCGAGAAGAACATCAATACCGTTGCTCCCGCTGAAACAGCGCGCAAAGTGTTGGGCGTTATTCAGGACAACCTGGGCTGATCCGATGCGTTTTGCCGTTCTCGGCAGCGGTAGCCAGGGAAACGGCACGCTGGTCGCTCATGACGACACGTACGTGCTGGTCGATTGCGGTTTCTCGCTGAGGGAAACCGAGCGGCGCCTGCTGCGCCTGGGGGTTCACCCCGCGCAGCTGAGCGCGATTCTGGTGACCCACGAACATGCCGACCACGTGCATGGCGTGGGTTTGCTGTCTCGGCGCTACAATCTTCCGGTGTACCTGAGTCGCGGCACCCTGCGCGGGATGCGCAAACCCATTGAACCTGCAGGTTTCCTGGCCGGCGGTGAGCAACTGCACATCGGCGCCTTGAGCATCGATGTGATCGCAGTCGCCCATGAGCCCACGCAGTATGTCTTCAGTGACGGCCAGCGGCGCTTCGGCGTGCTGACCGACCTGGGTTCCTACTGCGCCAAGGTGCTGGACGGTTATCGCGACCTCGATGCGTTGATGATCGAGTCCAACCACTGTCGGGACCTGCTGGCGCGCGGTCATTACCCCTACTTTCTCAAGCAGCGGGTAGGTGGCGAACTGGGGCATTTGAACAACCATCAGGCGGCGTACCTGGTGTATGAGTTGGGCTGGCAAGACCTGCAGCACCTGGTCCTGGCCCACCTGAGCAGCAAGAACAACCTGCCGCAGCTTGCCCGGCAATGTTTCGTCGACACCCTCGGGTGCGACCCGGACTGGCTGCAACTGGCCGATCAAGATTCAGGGCTCGACTGGCGCCACATCGCCTAGCCCACCTCACTCAAAGCGGAGCCCATCATGGAAAAACGTGAAGAACTCTACCGCGGCAAAGCCAAGTCGGTGTACAAAACCGACGACGCCAACCGCCTGATCCTGCTGTTTCGCAACGACACCTCGGCGTTCGACGGCAAGCGCATCGAGCAACTTGATCGCAAGGGCATGGTGAACAACAAGTTCAACGCCTTCATCATGCAGAAACTCGAAGCAGCCGGTATTCCGACCCAATTCGACAAACTGCTGGGCGATAACGAATGCCTGGTGAAGAAGCTCGACATGATCCCGGTGGAGTGCGTCGTGCGTAACTACGCCGCCGGCAGCCTGGTCAAGCGCCTGGGCGTGGAGGAGGGCCTCAAGCTCAACCCTTACACTTTCGAGCTGTTCCTCAAGGACGACGCCAAGGGCGACCCGTTCATCAACGAATCCCACGTAGTGGCGTTCGGCTGGGGCACCGCTGAGCAACTGGCGCGCATGAAGGAGCTGTCCCTCAAGGTCAACGACGTGCTGAGCAAACTGTTCGACGACGCAGGCCTGCTGCTGGTGGACTTCAAGCTGGAGTTCGGCGTGTTCCACGACGGCTCCATCGTCCTGGGCGACGAATTCAGCCCGGACGGCTGCCGCCTGTGGGACAAGGACACCCGCAAGAAGATGGACAAGGACCGCTTCCGCCAGGGCCTGGGTGACGTCATCGAAGCCTACGAAGAAGTCGCCAATCGCCTCGGCGTACCGCTGTAATCGACGCAAGCATCTGATAGCACGGAAAAAAATCGCCTCGGCGCTTTGCATCCACGAACCATGCTGTTATGATGCGCGCCGTTGGAGAGATGCCAGAGTGGCCGAATGGGACGGATTCGAAATCCGTTGTACCTTCACCGGTACCTAGGGTTCGAATCCCTATCTCTCCGCCATTATTGAACAAGACAAAGCCCCTGAAATGGTTAACCATTTCAGGGGCTTTTTCGTTCCCGGCGTTTAACTCTGACGAGCGTCGAGCCGTTCAATCGTAAGCGAACTGATCAACCAATCCCAAACGAGGCACATGAGTATCGGGCCGCAACAGCGCGCCAGGAGCAATAACGGCGTTTGCGCCAATCTTGCAGCCGTCTCCCACCAGGGCACCGAACTTGTTTACGCCCGTCTCGATCACCTGATCCAGATAACGGATTTTGATTTGAGTCCCGTTCAGTTCGTTGCGGTAATTGGCAATGATCGCACCGGCCTCGATATTTACGCCCTCGCCAAGCAACGAGTCACCGACAAAGTTGAAGTGTGCCAGCTTGCTCCCATCCAGCATGAAGCTGCTTTTAAGCTCGCAGCTTGGGCCGATGATGCAATTTTTGCCCAGGTACACCCCTGCGCGCAGATAAGCACCCGCCGCCACGAAGGATCCTTCGCCGATGATGATCGCGCCCTTCAGCACAGCGCCTTGCTCGACAACCGCACTTTCGTGGATGGCACAGTTTACATGACGCCGATAACCCTTGCCGAGGCGTTCCAGCAACGCCATCACCTGGTTTTCACAGTCTTGTGCCACCCGCCAGGCCTCAACAGGCGTGAGGCCCAGAGTGGGCCATCGTTCAATGAATGCATTGATTTCAACCGGCGTCATGGAAAGTCATTCCGAAAAGGGTAAAGGTAGATCTGCATGGCCATGCTAAAACAATGACGTTACTTTTTACCCTCCGATTTTTTCGACGGTTTTTTATCCGTTTCCCTCACCGTCTCCCTCGGCCTTTTTTTGGCCTCACCCTCCGTCACGTATTCCCCTGTAACCGCATCACGATATCGCGTTGGCATATGAGCTCCCTGACAGTAGGTCGCCACAGCGGCGACACGTTTGAGGCTAGCTCGCAGGCTTGCGCGCGCAAGTTTCAGTGCGGGCATTCTCTTTACCAGGTTTTTCCAGATCGAATACCTCTGCGCCAAAACAAAAAAGGCCCGCCAAACGCATCGTTCGGCAGGCCTTTTCAACAGTTACCCGTCAGGCCGGTTGCGCCACCAGGCGGTTACTGACATTCCTTCCCAACACCAGCACCGTCACAAACCCGAAGCCTACCAATACCGTGGCGAGGCTCAACAGCACCGAGCTGCCCATCTGGTCGACGATGCGCCCGCCGAAGAACGAGCCCAGGGCAATGATCACCTGGAACAGCGCGACAAACAGCGGCATGCCACGCTCCACATCCTTGGGTGCTACCACGAACATCCAGATACTCGAGCACGCCGGGAACGCGCCGAATGCGAAGCCCCACAGCGCGATCAGCATCGCGGCGCCGGTCATGCCGGTGGCGAAGTGGGGGAACAGCGCGGTGCTGGTGCCGATCATCAGCGCGACCAGCAGCAGGGTGTTGCGCACGCTGCGGTTGGCGGCGAAACCGGCGAAAACATTGCCTGCCACGCCGGCCACACCAAACAGCAGCAGCAACGAGCTGATGGTCGGCCCATCGAAGCCGGCACTGTATTTGAAGAACGGCGCGACATAGGTGTAAGCAGCAAAGTGCGCCAGGCCGATCAGCAATACCGCAATCAGGCCCACCCGCGCCTGCGGGTTGTAAAACAACGCCGGGAGGTCACTGACACGAATCGCTTTTTCGGGGTTGAGCCGCGGCAACAGGAGCACCTGAGCCAGCAGCACCGGCACGCCCATCAGGGCGGTGACCAGAAAGGTCATGCGCCAGCCCATCAGGCCGCTGAGCCAGGTGCCCACCGGTACACCGAGCACGGTGGCCAGGGTCACGCCCATCATGATGATCGACGTAGCCTTCGCCACGTCGACGCCTCTGGGCGCCAGGCGGCCGCTGAGGGCGATGGCTGTGGCCCAGAAGCCGCCGATGCTGATGCCCAGCAGGACACGCCCGATCAACAGCACGTTGAAGTCACTGGCAAACGCCACGATACCGTTGGCGATGATCATGATCAGCGTCAGGCTGATCAGCAGATAGCGACGGTCCATCGCGCCAATGCTCACCGACAGAAACGGCGCGGCAAGGGCCGCCATGATGCCGGGCAGGGTCACCATCAGCCCGGCGTGGCCGGCCGTGATGCCCAGGTCGCTGGCGACGTCGTTGAGTACGCCCACCGGGAGAAACTCGCTGGTCACCAGGGCGAATGCGCCCACGGCAACCGACAGAATCGCCAGCCACTGCTGCTTGACGCTCTGTTGATTATGTTCGGGAAGGCCGCTGGAGGCCTGGCTGGCACTTGGCATGGTGTTGGGTTCCAAGGATGAATGTCGCCTGTCGTCAGGCGGGGGGAGGGATGTGGGAGGGGATTATAAGGATGACCGCCGGCAAATCGGCAGGCGGTCGTTTCGATAGTCATCATCAGTGTGATCGATGTGATGCTTCCGGCTCGAATCCACATCGGATATTCAGGATTGTTTATTTCCGATTTACCCCCTCAAGTCCAGGCCTGTCAGGCCGAAACCCTGTCATACGATGTCGTATCCCCCCCCAATAAGAGCCCTTAAAATGTCCCTTCGCAGCCTGTCCATCGCCCGCCGTGCCGGTCTGGGTTTTGCCTTGATTGCTTTGCTCGTGGCCCTGCTGGGCTTTTTCGCGCTGTCGAACATGGCGAGTATTCGCGCCCGGGCGGTGCAGGTGGAGAGTGGGCTGGTGCCGAAGATGCGGCTGGTGGCCGATATTCGCGAAATCATGCTGCGCATCCGCACGATTTCGTTGCGCATGGCGCTGGACCCCAACCCGGCCAACCTTTCAACCTACCGCGGTCAGATGGACACCCGCAGCCAGGACCTGACGAAGAAGCTGACCGAGCTCGACGCGTGGGTCGACACGCCTGAGGTGCGTGCGCTCTACGACCAGTTCCAGGTCTCGCTGCGCCAGTACCAGCAAGCGCTGGCGCAGTCGTTTGTGCTGGCCGACAAGCAGCAGGGCGCTGAACTCAACAAGCTGCTGCTGGTGGACATGAAAACCGTGGTCGATGGCTCCGGGGCCCAGCTCAATGCGCTCAGCGACTACTACAACGGCCAGATCAACCAACTGGGCCAGGCGGCGGAGGCGCAGTACAGCCGCTCGCTCACCATGGTGTTGGGTTTTGTGATCCTGGCCGGCGTGAGCACCGTGGCCCTGGCCTGGCTGCTCACGCGCAGCATCGTCGGCCCATTGGGACAGGCCATGCGCGCGGCGGAAAACGTCGCACGCGGCGATCTGACCCAGACCGTCGAAGTCAGCGGCGACGACGAGGTCACCCGCTTGCTCGTCGCCCTGCAATCGATGCAAGGCAACCTGCGCGATACCTTGCAGCTGATTCGCCAGTCTGCGGTGCAAATGTCCGCCTCGGCCACCGACCTCAATGGCATCACCGACCAGAGCAGCCGCAGCCTGCAACAGCAAACGGCAGAGATCGAACAGGCGGCTACGGCGGTCAACGAGATGACCTCGGCCGCCGACGAGGTGGCGCGCAATGCGGTGTCGACCTCCGAATCCACCAGGCTTTCCAATGAAACCGCGCGCGAAGGCCAGCACCGCGTTGGCGAAACAGTCAGCGCGATTCAGGCCCTGAGCAGCAACATTGGCGAGACCTCCACCCTGGTGCAGAACCTGGCCGAGCAATCGCGGGACATCGGCAAGGTGCTCGACGTGATTCGTTCCATCGCCGAGCAGACCAACCTGCTGGCGCTTAACGCCGCCATCGAGGCGGCGCGTGCGGGTGAGTCCGGGCGTGGTTTTGCGGTGGTGGCCGATGAGGTGCGGGCGCTGGCCCATCGCACTCAGCAATCGACCCTGGAGATCGACCAGATGGTGACCGCCATGCGCACCGGCTCCAACGATGCGCTGGCGTCGATGCAGTCAAGCACCCAGCGCGCCACCGACACCTTGAGCCTGGCCGAAGGGGCCGGTGGCGCGCTGAGTCGGATCACCGATTCGATCGATGAGATTCACCAGCGCAACCTGGTGATCGCCAGTGCGGCCGAGGAGCAGGCCCAGGTGGCCAAGGAAGTCGACCGCAACATCGTCAATATCCGTGACCTGTCGGCGCAATCGTCGTCCGGCGCCGGGCAGGTCAGCGGTTCGAGCCAGGAGCTGGCGCGTCTGGCGGTAGCGCTCAACGACACCGTGGCGCGGTTCCGCTTGTAGGGCCTGTGGAGCGTCGGCCTAGACCTGGCGCTCCACCCCCTGGCGAATCTTCTCCAGCAGCTCATCGATATGAAACGGCTTGGTGATCAAGTCCATGCGCTCGCCCAGAAAGCTCTGACGATTGGCCGCATTTTCCGCGTAGCCGGTCATGAACAGAATCGGCAGGTCAGCGCGCAGCAGGCGTGCATGGTCGGCGAGTTCACGGCCGGTCATATACGGCAGGCCGTAATCGGTCAGCAACAGGTCGATGCTCGGGTCGGCCTGCAGGATCACCATGGCCTCGTCGCCGTCGGCGGCCAGGCTGCACTGGTAGCCGGCATCCATCAGCACTTCGGCGACAAAGCTGCGCACCGAAGGCATGTCCTCAACAATCAGAATGTGCTCGCCCTGGCTCAATCCAGGCACCGCCAGCAGTTTTGTTGCCAGGGTAGCCGGGCCTTCGGCGGCCGGCAGCATGATGGTGACTTCGGTGCCCTGGCGGGTGACGCTGCGGATCTGCGCATCGCCGCCGGACTGGCGCGCGAAACCGTAGATGGTCGACAGACCGAGTCCCGTGCCCTGGCCCACCGGCTTGGTGGTGAAGAAGGGGTCGAACACTTTGTCGATCACGCTGTGGTCGATGCCCACGCCATTGTCGCGCACCGACAGCGCAATATAGGGGCCGTTTTCCAGTTTGAGGTTGCCATTGGAATACGCCGGGTACGTGGTGACCCAGATGATGCCGCCCTGGGGCAGGGCATCGCGGGCGTTGATCACCAGGTTGAGCACCGCGCTTTCCAGCTGGATCGGGTCCACCAGCGCCACCGCCGGGTTGCTGGTCAGCTCCAGCTTCAGGGCGATGTGTTCGCCAATGGTGCGCATCAGCAGTTCTTCGAGTGAGCGGATATGCGCATTGATGTCGATGGCGCGCGTGTCCAGCGGCTGCTGGCGGGCAAAGGCGAGCAGGCGATTGGTCAGGCCGGCCGCGCTCAGCGCCGAGCTCAGGGCCGCATCGGCGTAGCCCAAAACCTTCTCGGTGCGCTGGCTCTCGATGCGTTTTTTGATCAGTTCCAGGCTGGTGATGATCCCGGTCAGCAGGTTGTTGAAGTCGTGGGCGATGCCGCCGGTGAGCTTGCCCAGGGCGTCCATCTTCTGCGCCTGCAGCAGTTGCGCTTCGGTGCGGGCCAACTGGCGCGCGGCATTGGCCAGTTCGGCCTGCTGATGGCGCTCGCGGTGGCGATGCTCAGTGACGTCTTCCACGAATACCAGGCTCAGCTCGGCGCGGTTGTACGGCGAAATCTGCCACTCGGTCTCGCGCAGCTCGCCATTCACGTTCAACTGCAGCGTGCCTTTCCAGCGCTCGCCGGCCGACAGGCGCTGGCACAGTTCGCCGATGACGGCGGCCTGGCCGTCGGCGAAGCATTCGAGCAGGGCGTCGGGGTTGCGGTTGTCATGAATCAATTGCGCGAAGGCGTGGTTGCATTCATGGACTTTGAGCTGCGCGTCCATCACCGCAATCGGCGCGCTGATATTGAAGAAAATCTCGCGAAAGCGCGCCTCGCTTTCGCGCAGCGCATATTCGGTGTCACGCACCCGCAGCAGGGTGCGCAGGGTCGCCAGCAGCACATCCGGGTCCACCGGGTGGATCAGGTAGGCGTCGGCCCCCGCGTCCAGGCCGGTGATGATGTCGCCGGTCTCGATGGACGCCGCCGACACATGCACCACCGGTAGCAACGCGGTGGACGGGTCAGCACGCAGGCGACGCACGATATCGAAGCCGCTCATGTCCGGCAGGTTGACGTCCAGGATCAGCGCATCGATTTTTTCGCGAGCAATAAGGTCCAGCCCATCCTGGCCGGTGCCGGCTTCCAGCACATGACCATAGTGACGCTCCAGGCGGCGGCGCAGGGCATAGCGCGTGGCGGCGTTGTCGTCGACGATCAGTAATCGAATGTCACGCTTCATCGACGTTCTCGTTTGCGATGGACAGGGGGATGATCACGTAGAACAGCGAGCCCACGCCGGGCGTACTTTCCACACCCACACGGCCGCCCAGCAGTTCGGCGAAGCGTTTGCACAGCGACAGGCCCAGGCCAGTGCCGCGCAGGCGTTTTTGCAGCGGAGAATCAATCTGCGAAAAATCTTCGAACAGGTTGTTGTGCAGCTCGGCGGGAATGCCCAGGCCAGTGTCCTGCACCGCAAAGCGGATCTCGCGGTCGTTCTCCATGCCGGCCGAAATCCGCACCTCGCCTTGCAGGGTGAATTTGAGCGCGTTGGAGATGAAGTTGCGCAGAATCTGCGCCAGCTTCTTGTCATCGGTATACAGCCTGGGCAGGCCGGCCGGCTCTTCGAAGATCAGGTCCACCGACGAGGCATCGACGATGGGCCGGAACATCCCGCGCAGCGCCGAGAACAGGTCGAACATGTCGAACCACGCCGGCGAGATGGAAATGCGCCCGGCCTCGATCTTGGCCAGGTCCAGCAGGTCATCGACCATTTCCCGCAGCTCGCGGGCAGAGCTGCGGATAAACCCGACCTGGGTGTGTTGTTCAGGGCTCAGCGGGCCATCGAGTTCATCCGCCAACAGGCTGGTGATGCTCAGGATAGAACCCAGCGGCGTGCGAAACTCATGACTCATGTACGACAGGAAGCGGCTCTTGAGGTCCGATGCCTGGCGCAGTTGGTCGGCCTGCATGTCGAGTTCGGCATACAGCGCCAGCACGCCCTGGTTGGTCTCGTCCAGTTCGGCGCGCAGGGCGTCCCCTTCCAGGCGCAGGCGTTTGACTTCATCGGCAAGGGAGGCAGTGGTTTCAGCCATTGATAGCCTCCAGGGCAATCACGAATACGGTAACGTCATCGCGGCCGCGACAGAAATCACGGTGCAGAATGGCGGCGATCAGGGCCGGGTGGCGGTGTACGAGGCCCGGGTAATCGGCAAGGTTCCAGCGTGACTGCAAGCCGTCGCTGTACAGGATCAGCAACTGGCCGGTCACTTGAGCGTAGTCGAAGGGCTGGGCCTTGCGATATTGCACGCCGACGATCCCCGGATGGGAGGCCAGCCCCCGAGACTTGCCGTGGCCGATCAGGCTGGCGCCGATGTTGCCGATACCGGTGAAGCGCAGGGTGTCGGCCGAGGCGTCGTATTGAGCAATCGCCATGGCGCCGCCGCGGGTGCCGCTCATGCCCACATGCAGGTCGTTCATCAGTACGACTGGGTCGAGAAATGCGTCCTGCGCAAACACCGCCTCACCGGCCTGCGCGGCGCGCTCGGCATCGATGCCATGGCCCAGTCCATCGGCCACCATCACGCTGAAGCGCCCCGGCTCGACCATCAGGTGCCAGGCGTCGCCGCAATGCGGGTCGTCGTGCAATGAATGCTGGCTGACCCCATAGCGGATGTCGCGGGCAGCCGAGGCTCGCGGATACAGGCGCGCAAGCATCGCTGTGCCACGCGCGTCGGCATGCACATCGAACACCTGGGCCAGGCGCGAAATCGCGCCCATGCCGATGCCCTGGGTGCCGCCCGTGGAGAAACCGTCCACCAGGCAGCTGTCCAGATCGAAGCCCTGGCCGCGGTCCACGGCAATCATCTCCACGCCGCCGTTGCCGGTGGCGCGCAGGTGCAACTGGCCGTGATCGGCATGCTTGAGGATATTGCTGGCAAGCTCGGTGGCCACCAGTGCCACGCGCCCGGCGTCGGTTTCGTCAAAGCCCAGTTGCTCGGCCAGCAGTTGCGCCGTGCGGCGCGCATAGCCCACCTGGCTGACGTCCTCGACCAATAACACCTGGGTCAGTGCACTGTGGATATTCAGGACCATCGAGTGATCGTCACGCGGGTGCCTTTACCCGGCGCGGTATCCAGTTCGAATTCGTCCACCAGGCGCTTGGCACCGGTCAGGCCCAGGCCCAGTCCGCCGCCGGAGGTCCAGCCATCGGTCATCGCCAGCTTGAGGTCGGGAATGCCCGGGCCTTCGTCGCGAAAGGTCAGGCGCACGCCGGGGCGCAGGTCTTTTTCAACTACCGCCCAATCCATGTAGCCGCCACCGCCGTACACCACGGTGTTGCGCGCCAGCTCACTGACGGCCGTGACCAGCTTGGTCAGGTCGATCAGGCGCATGCCGCATTCCTGGGCCAGTCTGCGTACCAATTGTCGCGCCAGCACAACGTCCTGTTCGATCAGCACAGGATGCGTGCCGCTGCTGGCTTCGATCATGAGTGTTCAACCCGGTCGCGCAGCAGCTTCATGCCGCGCTCCACGTTCAATGCGGTGGCCACGCCCGGCAGGTTCATGCCCAGTTCCACCAGGGTAATCGCCACGGCCGGCTGCATGCCCACCAGCACCGTCTGCGCGTCCATGATGCGCGACAGGCCCGAGATGGTGCCGATCATGCGCCCGATGAACGAGTCGACCATGTCCAGCGCCGAAATATCGATCAACACGCCGCGCGCCGAGGTGCGGCTGATGCGTTCCGACAGGTCGTCCTGCAGGGTCAGCGCGAGTTGGTCGTGCATGTCCACCTGGATGGTCACGAGCAGAAACTCGCCCATCTGCAAAATAGGGATGCGTTCCATGCTCAGACTGCCTTGCTGACGTTGACGCCCAGACGCTTGAGGGCCAGCGCCAGAGCGTCGGCCAGGTTGGCCTTGGTGACCACGCCTTGCAGGTCGAGCCCCAGGTGCACGATGGTCTGGGCAATTTGCGGACGCACGCCGCTGATGATGCAGTCGGCGCCCATCAGGCGGATGGCGGTAACGGTCTTGAGCAGGTGCTGGGCCACCAGGGTGTCGACGGTCGGCACGCCGGTGATGTCGATAATGGCGATTTCGGAACCGGTGTCGACGATGCGCTGCAGCAGCGATTCCATCACCACCTGGGTGCGTTGCGAGTCCAGTGTGCCGATCATCGGCAGGGCCAGCACGCCGTCCCACAGCTTGACCACCGGGGTGGACAGCTCGAGCAGTTCTTCCTGCTGGCGCTTGATCACCGCTTCACGGGACTTCTGGAACGTGCGGATGGTGTGCATGCCCAGGCCGTCGAGCAGTTCCGACACTTCCCACAGTTGTTCGGCCAGTTGCGCGCCGTCGCTGGCGTATTCGCGCTGCAGCAGGGCGAACACCGGGCCCTTGAGGGCGAAAATGAAGCTGGCGGTCTGCTGGGAATCCTGGCCGATCAGCGCACGGCTGTGGGACAGTTTCTCCAGGAACAGCCGGGTCTGTGCCCAGTTTTCGTGATTGATGTTTTGCGAGCCGCCGTTGTGCAGCGCGTCGGCGAGCAGGTTGAGGAACTCGCCGGTCTGTTGCTTGACGTCGTCCCCCTTGAGGTTGCGTGTGGCGCCCGTGGCCTCCAGGCTGTGCGTCCATTCGTTGAGCAGGTCAATGCGATTGTCTTGCAATGCCTGGACCGTTTTTGCCTGCAGAGTTGCCACGGGTAATCTCCTTTAAGCCATGAATAAAGTGATGGCAATTTATACTAAATTGCATTGCCCGGAACGTTTTTCAGCGAATCCAATGGCAACGCCCGGCCGGGCTGACTGCGCGTGAACCGTGCCTGTAAGGTAGTATCGCGATTCACTCTGAGCCAGCAGTCGACCCGTGATCATCAACTTCGACCTCAACGACCTCCAAGCCTTCCGCGCCGTGGTGGACAAGGGCAGCTTTCGCGGCGCCGCCGAGGCCATCCGCATCTCGCAACCGGCCCTGAGCCGGCGCATCGAAAAACTCGAGTCGGCGCTGGACGTGAAGCTGTTCGAGCGCACCACGCGCCGCGTCAGCCTGACCATGGTTGGCCGCGCGTTCCTGCCGCAGGTCGAGCGCATGCTCGACGACCTCGACATCGCGCTGATGGGCATCAGCAATGTCGCCTCCACGCGCATGGGCCACGTGACCATCGCCTGCGTGCCGTCCACGGCGTATTACTTCATGCCCCACGTGATCTCCGAGTTCCACAAGCTGTATCCGAAGATCCGCCTGCGGGTGCTCGATGCCAGTGCGGGTGAGGTGTGCAATGCGGTGGAAAGCGGCGAGGCGGATTTTGGCGTGAGTTTCAGCGGCAGCCTGGCCGATGAGGTGGAGTTCGAGTTGCTGCTGCAGGAGCGCTACGTGCTGGCCTGCCGGCGTGATCACCCGTTGGCCGAACGCGCGAGCGTAAGCTGGGCCGAAGCCTACGAGCACGACTACATCACGGTGGACAAGACCTCGGGCAACCGCTTCCTGCTGGACCAGGCCCTGCGTGGGGTGCGGGTGAAAAAACCGAGCATCTGCGAGACGCACCACGTGACCACGATGATCGGGCTGGTGGAGGCGGGGTTGGGCGTGGCGATGGTGCCATCGATTGCGATGCCGGCGTGCGAGCACCCGATTCTGGTGAGTGTGCCGCTGGTGGAACCGCAGGTGATGCGCAACGTGGGCTTGATAAAACGCCGCGGGCGGACATTGCCGCCAGCGGCGCTGGAGTTGGAACGGTTGGTGCGGGAGATGCCGTTTCGGTCAGCGTGATACCGAGTCCAGGCCGGTGGATTGCACCACCGGTTGCGCCTCGGGGGAGGCGAGGAATTTGAGCAGCGCTTTGGCCTCATCCTTGTGTTCGGCGTTGACCGGGATACCGGCCGCAAAGCGCGTTACCGATTGCACGTCTTCCGGCAGCTTGCCAACAAAGGTTACGCCCTTGACCGGCAACAATTCCGCCACCTGCTGCAAGCCCACTTCGTAATCACCCTTGGCCACCTGTTCGGCCACTGGCGCGCGTTCGATCATCGTGCCCTTGGCCGGCATGCCGAGTTTCTTGAACAGCTCTTTCTCGACATACACGCCGCTGGCGCTGTCCGAATAGGCCACGGACTTGGCCTTGCTCAGCACCGCCTTCAGGTCCGCATCGGTGTTGATCACAGGCTTTGCCGCGCCTTCCTTGACCACCAGGCCAATACGCGAGTCCGCCAGTTCCACACGGGAGGCCGGGTCGACCTTGCCCTGTTTGATCAGCTCATCCAGCGCATAGCCGACCATGATCACCACGTCGGCGTGTTCGCCACGGGCCAGGCGGTTGGGAATCGCTTCCGGCGCCTTGCCCATGGACGGGCCGAGGATGGTGTCGAGGGTGTCGCCGCTTTGCTTGGCGTACTGCGGGCCGAGCAATTTGTAGGCAGCGGTGAACCCACCGGAGGTCATCACCTTGAGTTGTTCGGCCTGGGCCGTCAGCGCCAGGGCACTGAGGGCCAGGGCGGTCAGGGTTTTAGCGAGAAACTTCATTACACCGCTCCTTGCATCACTTGCCCGCGGGCGTTGGCGCGACGATAGAGCGCCAGGGTCGAACACAGCGCACACAGCGCGGCAAACATCATCCAGTAGGCCGGCGAGGCCTTGTCGCCGGTGATATGGATAAACCAGGTGGAGATCGCCGGGGTGAACCCGCCGAAGATCGCCGTCGCCAGGCTATAAGCCAGGGAGAAGCCCGCCACGCGCACTTCCACTGGCATGATTTCGGTCAGCGCCGGAATCATCGCGCCGTTGTACATGCCGTAGAGGAAGGAGAACCACAGCAGGGTTTCCAGCATGTGCGCAAAGCTCGGTGCGTTGACCACGTAGGACAGCGCCGGGTAAGCGGTCAGCACAGTCAGCACGGTCATGGCCAGCAGCACCGGCTTGCGGCCGAAGCGATCGCTCAAGGTGCCGCCGATCGGCAGCCAGATAAAGTTGGAGATGGCCACCAGCAAGGTCACCAGCAGGGCGTCCGAGGTGCTCAGTTGCAGCACGGTCTTGCCGAAGGTCGGCGCATACACAGTGATCAGGTAGAACGCGGTGGTGGTCATGGCCACCATCAACATACCGCCGATGACCACAGTCCAGTTCTTCACCAGGGTTGCCATCACTTCACGCATGGTCGGGCGGTGCGTGCGGTTGGCGAACTCTTCGGTTTCCTGCAGGTTGCGACGCAGGATGAAGATGAACGGGATGATCACGCAGCCCAGGGCGAACGGAATGCGCCAGCCCCAATCGGCCACCACTGCAGGTTCCATCCACACGTTCAGGCCGTAACCCAGTGCGGCGGCGACCACGATGGAGATCTGTTGGCTGCCCGACTGCCAGCTGGTGTAGAAACCCTTGCGGCCCGGTGTGGCCATTTCCGACAGGTAAACCGATACACCGCCCAGTTCCGCACCGGCCGAGAAGCCTTGCAGCAGGCGACCCAGCAGCACCAGCAATGGAGCCCACAGGCCAATGGTCTGGTAACCCGGCACCAGCACGATCAACAGCGTGCCGCTGGCCATGATCGACAGGGTCAGGATCAGGCCTTTGCGACGACCCACGTCATCGATATAAGCACCCAAAATAATGGCGCCGAGCGGGCGCATCAGGAAGCCTGCGCCGAATACGGCGAAGGTCATCATTAATGATGCGAACTCATTGGCAGAGGGGAAGAACGCGGCAGCGATGTAGGTGGCGTAGAAGCCAAACAGGAAGAAGTCGAACTGTTCGAGGAAGTTACCCGAAGTAACGCGAAAAACCGCGCCGACTTTCGAGGAGGCAGAGGCGGGCCGGGAAGGGCTTGTCATGGTTTTGTGTCTCCAGCGTTCTTTTTAAAGTGCTTGTTTCGCTTAAGACCCGAGATAGTGGCTGACACATTTAGAAATGATAAGTGACAAATTTGGATAGATTGATGTGCGTTCGCTATCAATCCTCGGCGCCACCCCTAAAGCCCGTTCCCGTCTGGATGTGAGCTTTCGGCGCGTTCTACTGTGCCCACACCTCACCCTGATCATCGGCGGACCTTGATTCGGGCTGAATGCGCCGCGTACATAGACGCCGGCCCCGGCGCTTTCTACACTGCGGCTTGTCGTGGGGAAGGGGCAGGCGCCGATGAATCGCAATGAATTACGCAAGGCCGATATCAACCTGATGGTGGTCTTCGAAGCGTTGATGCTCGAGCGCAATGTAACGCGGGTGGCCGAGAAGCTGTTTCTCGGCCAGCCGACCATCAGTTCGGCGCTCAACCGTTTGCGCACCTTGTTCAATGACCCGCTGTTCATTCGCGTGGGCCACCGCATGGAGCCCACGGCGCGTGCCGAAGAAATCATCCAGCACCTGTCGCCGGCCCTGGACTCCTTATCGTCGGCCTTGAGCCTGACCCACGATTTCGACCCGTCCATCAGCACCATGACCTTTCGTATCGGCCTGTCCGATGACGTCGAGTTCGGCCTGCTGCCGCCGTTGCTGCGCAGCCTGCGCCAGGAGGCGCCGCAGGTGGTGTTTGTGGTGCAGCATGTCGACTACTGGCGCATTCCCGACCTGCTCGCGTCCGGCGACATCACCGTCGGCATCACCCAGACCCGCGGCCTGCCGGCCAATGCCAAGCGCAAGCTGTTGCGCCATATCCACCCGCGCATCCTGCGCGCCGACGCCTCGCAAACGCCGCTGACCCTCGACGAATATTGCGCACGTCCCCATGTGCTGGTGTCCCACACCGCCAACGTGGCAGGGTTTGCCGATGAGTGGCTGGCAGAAATCGGCCGCAAGCGCCAGGTGGTGCTGTCGGTGCCGCAATACAGTGCGCTGCCGGCGCTGCTGGCCGGCACCGACCTGATTGCCAGCCTGCCGGACTACACCGCCGAAGCCATGGCGGTGTCGGGCAAACTGTTCTGCGAACCGTTTCCGTTTCAGACGCCAACCCTGGACCTGTCCATGGTCTGGCTCAGCCACGTGGACACCGACCCGGCCGAGCGCTGGGTGCGCTCGCGGCTGGAGGCGTTCATGAGCGATCGCGGGTTGGCCGCGCCGCTCTAGAGCAAGCCCTGGTCGGCGCAGGCCTTCACCACTTGTTCGCGAAACCAGCTGTTGGCGCTGTCCTGCGCGCCGGCTTCCTTCCACTGCATATCCAGCGTAAACCCCGGCAAACCGCTCGGCGCCTCGCAGTGGCCGAACACCGTGGCGGGAGCCAGCAGCTTCTGCACGCGGCGCGGCAGGGTAACGATGAAGTCGGTGCCGGTGATCATCTTCAACGCGGCGCTGTAACTGTTGGCGCGCGCGACCACCTGGCGCTTGTGGGCCTGGCGCGCGAGCCAGCCGTCGATCATGTTGTTGGCCGAGGTCCACGGCGTAGGGAACACGTGGCGCCGGGCCACGAAGGCTTGCAGGCTGAACACCGGCTCCGGCGGCGCCGCGCGTTTGTCGAACACACACACCAGGTCATCCTCCAGCAGCATCTGGGTCTTGAAGTCCTTGTGTGCGCGATGAAAGTGCGGGCCGAAGCAGATCACCAGGTCCAGGCGCCCGTCGCGCAGGTCGTCGGCGGGAATGTCGGTTTCGAGTCGCTGCACATTGACGATCACCGGCAGGTCGGCGCGGTCGAAGTCCTTCAACAGGCGCGGCAGGATCAATTGCTCGAAGTATTCCGGGGCGCACACGTTGAACGTTACGGCCTTCTGCGCAGGGTCGAACGGCTGGTCGCCGGCGTGGCACAGGTTGATGCTTTCGAGGATCCTCTGCACATGGCCGTACATGGTCGTGGCCTTGGACGTAGGACGCATGCCCGCGCGGGTGTTGATAAACAACTCATCTTCGAAACTGGTGCGCAGTTTCTTCAGGCTGTAGCTCACGGTGGACTGGCTGACGAACAGCGTCTCAGACACGTCGGTAACGCTGCTCTGGTCGTAGACGGCGATAAACACCATCAGGTCCTGCATATCGAGTTTTCTGAGCAAGTTACTGTTTAGCATCGGTTCCGTCCGCTAACCTTCGGTACCGAACTCAGTACACGACAGTGCAAAAGCTTAACGGAACGGTCGTGCCAATAGAAAGTTCTGTAGGGCGTTTCTATGTTTGTCGTGGGACAAATAATGTCCACAACACGACCTCAGCGAATATGTCGGGCGTAGTGCCGTGGATTGAAGCGCGTGACCATCAGCAGCATCACCACGACCACCGCGGTCAGCGACCACCAGGCCCACGTGAAGCTGCCCGAGCGTTCGCGGATCATCCCCGCGAGCAGCGGCGACAGGCCGGCGATCAGGTAACCGATGCCCTGCACGAAGGCGGTGAGGCTGCCGGCACGGCGCGGGTGGTCGAGGTGGTCCATGGCGAGGATCAGGCTCATCGGAAACAGCCCGCCGATGCCCAGGCCGAGCAGGCAAGGCCACAACAGACTCAGGTGCTGGGGCTTGAGGATCAGGCCGCAGAAACCGAGGAAGATCAGCACCAGCAGCACCGCGACCACGACGCGTTTATCCTCGCGACGATTGGCGATGGCCGGGGTGATCAGGCCGGACACCACTTCCATGGCGGTCAGCCAGCCCAGGAGCAGCCCGGCGTGCTGTTCGCTCCAGCCCTGCTCGACGTAGTAAGGCGCCAGCCAGGCCAGCACGCAGGTGTAGGACGCGGTGCCGAGGCCGAAGAACAGCGCCAGCAGCCAGGCGCGGGCGTTGCCGAAAAACCCTCGCTGCGTGTCGGAGCCCGCCTGGGGCAGTGCGGGTAGCGCCGCGCGTTGTGCACACCAGGCCAGCACCGCCAGCAGCGCGAGCACGGCCCAGATCGCCAGGCCTGCGCGCCAACTGCCGGTGTACATTTGCACGAACGGGGACAGCGCCGCCGCCAGCGCCGCGCCGCCCATGATTGCAGTGACGTACAAACCCATGAACAGCGAGACATTCGCACTGAACCGTGACTTGATCAGCACCGGCATCAGCGCCTGGATCAGCGCAATTCCGATACCGGCGGCCATTGCACTGACAATCAGCTCCAGCGCCGAATCGAGGAACAGTCGCGACAACGTCGCCACGCCAATCAGCAGCAACGACGCGACAACACTGCGGTGCTCGCCAAAGCGCCTGACCAGGCGCATGCCCACGAACATCGCCAGGCCCATGGTCATCACCGGCAGCATGGTCAGTAACGCCGCGTCGCTGAAACTCAATGGCACATCGGCGCGAATCGACGCCAGCAACGGCCCCACGGCCGCCATCGACGGGCGCAGGTTGAGGGCGATCAGGATCACACTGATCACCAGCCATACGGTGGTGGAGGGTTTCGTCTGCACGTTTTGCATGAGCCTGCCTTGAATGAACCAGAGCGAATCAGGCCACGTGCTGGGGGAGGGCGGCAAATCAGAAAATCACTGGAGCTATTGAAAAACTGCGGCCTGAGCCACCGCCAATCAAAGTGTGGGAGGGGGCTTGCTCCCGATAGCGGTGTGTCAGCCAAAGACGTCTCAACTGACCCGCCGCCATCGGGAGCAAAACCCCTCCCACATGTTTAACCGCGGTGTGTCAGTAGCCGACGGTGAAGCGTTGGCGCGAGTGCCTTGGGGTTTCCGCTTCGTCGATCAGTGCAATGGCGTAGTCAGCAAAGCTGATCCAGCTGCGTCCTGCGGCGCTGACCAGCAGCTCATCCTGACCCAGGCGGAATGTACCTGTGCGCGCAGACTCCACGAATTCGGCCGATGGCGACAAAAAGGTCCAGTCCAGCTCTTTCTCCTGGCGCAGCGCTTCCAGAAACTCAGCCCCTGCACTGGCTTCGGCGCGATATTCCTCAGGGAAGCCGGCGCTATCGATCACCCGTCCACCGTCCGGCAGCAGCAGCGAACCGGCGCCGCCGACCACCAGCAGGCGGTGTACTCCGGCCTGTTTCACCGGCCCGATCACGGCGCTGGCGGGCAGGGTGGCGAAGTGCGCGGCGCTGATCACCACGTCGCTGCCGCTGACGGCCTCTTGCAAGGCGTGTGCGTCGAGTGCGTCCACTTGTTTGACGGTGACGCCTGGCTGCGCGGCGAGTTTTTCGGTGTTGCGCGCAATGGCCACCACGCTGTGCCCGCGCCGCAGCGCCTCTTCCAGCAATTGACTGCCCGCACGGCCAGTGGCCCCGATGATTGCGATCTTGCTCATGATGTTCTCCGGTTCGGTTAAGGATTGAAACGCTTCACCACTTCATTTCGCCCTTGGCGACTTTGGCGCTCAGGTCCAGCGAGCTTTCGTCGGCAAGGTCGGGGTAACGTTTTTTCATCGCCGCGATCAGGCCGGTGGAGTCCTTGGCCTTGGCGGTTTCGAGGTCGAATGCCTTGATGTAGTCAGCGGTAAAGGCCACGGAGGCCAGCGATGGCGTACCCAGGTAATGGCCCGGGACCACGGTGTTCGGCTTCAGGTCCTGAATGCGCTGCAGGGTGGTCAGCCAATCCTTGTGGGACTGCGCGCCCTGGGTGTCGGCCATCCACAGGTGAATGTTTTCGGAGACGACCACCCCGCCCACCACGGCCTTGATCGACGGAATCCACACAAAACTGCGGTCCGGCTGCGGGCCGTCGAGGCCGATCACCTGCAGTGCCTCGCCCTCAAGCGTCAGGCTATTGCCCTCAAGTACCTGCGGCACGAGGGTCTTGCCCGGCTTGTCGGCGCCCATTTTCGGGCCCCAGAACGCCAGCTTGCCGGCCACGGTCGCCTTGATATGGTCGACCACCGGCTGCGGCGCCACTACCTTGGCGTCCGGGAACGCGGCGGTGAGGGTATCGAGGCCGAAGTAGTAATCCGGGTCACCGTGGCTGATATAGATGGTGGTCAGGTGCTTGCCGCTGGCACGGATCTTCTGCACCAACTGCTCGGCCTGGCCCTTGCCGAATTGGGCGTCCACCAGGATCGCGTCCTTGGCGCCGCTGACCAGCACCGAACTCACCGGGAAAATCGCCGCTTCACCGGGGTTGTACACGTCGAGCTTCAGCTCGGCCGCCGCCGCGTGGGCGGCAAAGGCCTGGGCGGCGGTTACCAGCGTCAAGCGCTTGAAGGTTGAGAACATCGGGCAGCTCCTGCATTCGATAAGGGATGCGCACAGCTTAGTTGCCTGAAACATCACAAAAAATGCCATGCTGGGACATAGTTTGTTTCTAAAAGTGGGCAGATCATGGACCGTCTTCAGGCAATGCGCGTGTTTGTAAGCGTGGTGGAGCTGGGCAGCCAGTCGGCTGCCGCCGATCACCTGGACCTCTCGCGCCCGGTGGTGTCGCGCTACCTGGCCGAACTCGAAGACTTCGTCGGCGCGCGTCTGCTGCATCGCACCACGCGCAAGCTCAGCCTCACCGCCGCCGGCAGTGAAACCCTGCCGCGCTGCCGGCAATTGCTGGAACTGTGCAGCGACATGCAGGCCGCCGTCGGCACGCCGGATGACGCGCCGCGCGGTCTGTTGCGCCTTAGCGTGAGCACCTCGTTCGGCCAGGCGCAATTGGCCGACGCCATCGCCGCCTTCGTCAAGCGCTACCCCCTGGTGACCGTCGACCTGCAAATGCTCGACCGCACGGTGAACCTGGTGGACGAGCGCATCGACCTGGCCATCCGCACCAGCAATGACCTGGACCCCAACCTGATCGCCCGGCGCCTCACCGTCTGTCGCTCGGTGGTGTGCGCCACGCCGGCCTATCTGCTTGAGCACCCGGCGCCGCAAAAAGTCGAAGACCTGGCCCTGCACAACTGCCTGACCCACTCCTACTTCGGCAAAAGTCTGTGGCATTTCGAGGAAGGCGGTGAGCACGTCTCGGTGCCCATCACGGGCACGATCACCTCCAACGAGGCCAGCACCCTGCTGCGGGTGACGCTGGCCGGGGCAGGGGTGGCGATGCTGCCCAGCTATCAGGCTGGCGACTACATTCGTCGCGGTGAGCTGGTGCGCCTGCTGCCCGAGGCCGAGCCTCGACAAATGAACATTTACGCGGTGTACGCCTCGCGCAAACACATGCCGTCAGCGCTGCGCAGCCTGCTGGATTTTCTGGTGGAGCGGTTTCCGGAAGAGCCGATCTGGGACATCGGTCTGTAAGTCGACATAAACGGTTTGAATATCGCCCAATAATGGCAACTCGCCCTGGCTGACCTATGCTTCAAACAGTCATCCAGAGGTCTGTGCCATGACCCTCAAAACCAGAAAGTACCTGACGATTTTCGCCCTTTGCGCCCTGGCCAGCGCGCTGTACGGCACGGCGGCCTACCGCGTCGAGCAAACGCGCATGCAGCCAAGCTTTGCGATCAGCTGCCACCAGGATCAATGCGTGCCGCACACCGGCAGTTTCAGTGCCTTGCGCTGATCGCGAGGCACCGAAGATCCAACCTGGCCAAGTCAATCCGACTTGAGTTGCTCGCGAAACGCCTTCGGCGAAAACCCTACGCGCCGACGAAACAATCGCGAGAAGTTGGTCGGGTCGGAAAACCCCAGCACGTCCGACATCTCGTTGATCGTCATGCTGGTATAGGTCAGCAGGCGCTTGGCCTCCAGCAACTGGCGGTCGTGCATGATCTGCAACGCCGGCTGCCCGCCCAGTTCGCGGCAGGTGCCATTCAGGTGTGACACCGAGATGCCCAGCTTGTGGGCCAGGTCCTCGATCCTGGGGTGCTCGCGGTAATGCTGCTCGACCAACTGCGTAAAGCGCCGAAAATACTCGCGCCCACGCGGGGCACGCGGGTGGCGACGCTGGATGGCCTGGCGGCTAACCCACACCAGCAGCACGCTGACCACGGCGTGCATCATCATGTCGCGGGCCGGTTGCTCGTTCACGTATTCGTCCTGCAGGCGCACGAACAGGCTGTTGAGGTAGTCGCTGTCCTTGCCGGCCGGGTAGCTGCCCAGGGTCTGCAAGCCGTCGACCGTCGCGCCCAACTGCCCCTGCAAATGGCTGATCAGCGGCGCGGACAACGTCACCACGTAACCTTCCACATCCTCGGCAAACCGAAACCCGTGCACACACAACGGCGGCAGCACCTGCAGGCTCGCTTCGCTGAGGGTGCTGCGCTGGCCTTCGATTTCCAGGTGTGCCTGGCCTTTGTGCACGTAGAGCAACTGGCACAGATCCGCGTGCCGGTGGGGCTGGATTTCCCACTGGTATTCCCGACTACGTCGCGAAATGGTTTCGCAGTGCAGCAAATCGGGGGTAGGCCACTGCTGGCTTTCCCCGTACAGCTTGAAGACTGGAATCGCGGTTTGGCTCATGGTTTCAATCCGATACTCAGGATAGTGGTGCGGTAATCGCCCCGATTGGTAAAAAGCGCAGCCTTTGGCGCAGTTTTCACCTTCTTGTAGCGGCCACTCAAGTGAAAAATGTCAGCAGCACGATCAATGACAACGCTTTCACCCGATCCGTTCGAGGTGGAACTTGCGGGCGATAAAAATAATGAAGACGCTGAAAACCCAAGTCGCCATCATTGGCGCCGGTCCTTCGGGATTGCTGCTGGGCCAGTTGCTGCACAACGCTGGCATCCAGACCCTGATTCTTGAGCGCCAGAGCGCCGACTATGTGCAGGGCCGCATCCGTGCCGGGGTGCTGGAACAAGGCATGGTCGACCTGCTGCGCGAGGCCGGCGTGAGCCAACGCATGGACGCCGAGGGCCTGGTGCACGATGGCTTCGAACTGGCGCTCAATGGCCGGCTGACCCATATCGACCTCAAGGCACTCACGGGGGGCCAGTCGGTGATGGTCTATGGCCAGACCGAAGTCACCCGCGACCTCATGGCCGCCCGAGCTGCGGTCGGCGCCACCACGCTGTACGAGGTGCGCGACGTGCAGCCCCATGACCTGAAAACCGATCGACCCTGGCTGAGCTTCGAGCATCAGGGCGAGATGTTTCGCCTGGACTGCGACTACATCGCCGGTTGCGACGGTTTCCACGGGGTGGCGCGGCAATCGATCCCGGCCGAATCGCTGCAGGTGTTCGAACGGGTGTATCCGTTCGGCTGGCTGGGCATGCTCTGCGACACGCCGCCGGTGCACCCGGAGCTGGTGTATGCAAGGCACCCGCGAGGTTTTGCGCTGTGCAGCATGCGCTCGCCAACGCGCAGCCGTTATTACCTGCAGGTACCCGCTGACGAGCCAGTCAGCGACTGGTCGGACGAGCGATTCTGGGCCGAATTGAAAAAACGCCTGCCCACTGAGCTGGCGGAAGCGCTGATTACCGGGCCGTCCCTTGAAAAAAGCGTCGCGCCGCTGCGCAGCTTTGTGGTCGAACCGATGCAGTACGGCCGTCTGTTCCTGCTGGGCGACGCCGCGCACATCGTGCCGCCCACCGGCGCCAAGGGCCTGAACCTGGCGGCCAGTGATGTGAGCACGCTGTATCGCATTCTGCTCAAGGTGTATGGCGAAGGGCGCGTCGACCTGCTGGAGCAATACTCGGCCATCTGCCTGCGCCGGGTGTGGAAAGCCGAGCGGTTTTCCTGGTGGATGACCTCGATGTTGCACCAGTTTCCCGAGTCCGACAGCTTCACCCAACGCATCGCCGAGAGTGAACTGGATTACTTCATCCACTCCCGCGCGGGCCGCCAGACCATCGCGGAAAATTACGTCGGACTTCCTTACGAGGCTATCGAATAGCCTGCTATCGTATCGAGCATTCCCGCAGGCCGTCTTTCCCGCGGGCCCTGCTCGAAGGTTCTGCCGTGACTCAGCTCAATCAGCCCGTTCCACCGGTTCCCGCCGTGCGCAGCATCCTCATCGCGTTGATGCTGGCGATCTTTCTCGGCGCGCTCGACCAGACCATCGTCGCCGTGTCGATGCCGGCCATTTCCGCGCGGTTCCACGACGTCGACCTGCTGGCCTGGGTGATCTCCGGCTACATGGTGGCGATGACGGTGGCGGTGCCGATCTACGGCAAGCTCGGCGACCTGTACGGGCGCCGCCCGATGATGCTGATCGGCATGGGCCTGTTCACCGTGGCGTCGCTGTTCTGTGGCATGGCGCAAAGCATGGAGCAACTGGTGCTGGCGCGGATTCTCCAGGGCATCGGCGCCGGCGGCATGATCTCGGTGAGCCAGGCGATCATCGGCGACATCATTGCGCCCCGCGAGCGGGGGCGCTACCAGGGCTACTTCAGCAGCATGTATGCGGTGGCCAGCGTGGCCGGCCCGGTGCTGGGCGGGCTGATGACCGAGTACCTGTCGTGGCGCTGGGTGTTCCTGATCAACCTGCCGTTGGGCGCCGGCGCCTGGTACGTGGCCCATCGCACCCTGCGCGGGCTGCCGCCGCCGCAGCGCAAACCGATCATCGATTACCTGGGTACCGTGCTGATGATCATCGGCCTCACCGCATTGCTGCTGGGCATCACCGAAATCGGCCAGGGCCATGCCATGCGTGACCCGCAGGTGCTGGGCCTGCTGACCTGTGCGCTGGTGGCGCTGTCGGTGTTCGTGTGGCACGAGCGCCGCGCCCGCGAGCCGCTGTTGCCGATGCACCTGTTCGCCAACCGCAGCGCGGTGCTGTGCTGGTGCACGATTTTCATCACCAGCTTCCAGGCGATTTCCCTGACCGTGCTGATGCCGCTGCGTTACCAGACCGTGACCGGTTCCGGCGCCGACAGCGCGGCCCTGCACCTGTTGCCGCTGGCGATGGGACTGCCGATGGGCGCTTATTGTGCCGGGCGCCTCACCTCGGTGACCGGCCGCTACAAACCGATGATCCTCAGCGGTGCGCTGTTGAGCCCCCTGGCGATCCTCGGCATGGCCTTGAGTGCGCCGCAGGCGGTCGGGATGACGGCGTTGTTCATGGTGCTGTGCGGGATCGCCGCCGGCATGCAGTTTCCTACCTCACTGGTGGGCACGCAGAATTCGGTGGCGCAACGCGACATTGGCGTGGCCACCAGCACCACCAACCTGTTCCGCTCCCTCGGCGGAGCGGTGGGGGTGGCCTGCATGTCGGCGCTGTTGCTGGCGCTGTTACAGGATTCCAGCTTCGTCCACATGGCCAGTGGCGCGCTGGCGGCCGAAGGCAGTTCCGGCAGCGTGCTGCTCGACGGCCTCAACGCCGCCCCCGGCCCGGCGCAGGACGCCCTGCGCGCGGAGCTGGCGGTGACGTTCCGGCATTTGCTGATGGTGAGTGCAGCAGTGTCGCTGCTGGGCCTGGCGGCGGCCATTGCGATGCCCAATCAGGTGCTGCGCGGCCGCGAAGACAAAGCCGGCTGACTGACCAGCGAAGATCCACAGGTGGGAAGGGGCTTGCTCCCGATAGCAGTGCTTCAGTTAAAGCACCTGTGCCTGACACACCGCCATCGGGAGCAAGCCCCCTCCCACAGGGGAGTGCATTCCAGCGCCGGATCATGGGCTGTAATAACCCACCGCCACCATGAAGTGCCCGCTCTTGCGCACATAGGCATGCTTGTTCTCGACCTTGCCGGTCACCGGGTTCTGCCAGCGGTATTTGTATTCGCCCTGGTCTTGCTCGGCCATTATTTTGAGGATGGGCTCGCCCACTGGCCTGCCGTCCGGGTCCTTGACCTTGCTGAAGTCGGTGTTGATCAGCCGCAGGGTGGTGCCATGGGCCACGTAGCGCCGGGTATTGAGGTCGACCACGAACACGTAGAGGTCGTCCTGCAGGAACCCGCCCTGCAACGAGTTGATCGATTTGAGCGTGCCCGCCTCATCCTTCACCAACGCGTTCACCGCCTTGTTGCGCAGCGCCCGCGCCTGCTCCGGGGTGGCCCGTGGCAGGTAATAGCCGACCGCCAGAATGCGCTCGCCCACCCGCTGGTAAAACACATGCTTGTGCTCGACCTTGCCGTCGTTCCAGTTCTGCCAGCGGTAGTCGGCCTGCTGCACGCCCTGGTTTTCCGGCACCTTGAGCGCGTCCTTGAACGATTGGCGCAACTCCGGGCCCAGCACTTCGGACACATCACGGCCAATCAACGCCGAGGACGGGCCGCCACTGGCCAGCAGTACGCCTTTAGTGTCGACCACGAACACATAACGGTCGTGGTCGACAAACTCCCCTTGGCGGCTGAATGCCGCGAGGGCCTTGTCACCATTGCTCTGATAGTAGGCCAGGGCTTTTTGCAGCAACGCCTTGGCCGCCTCGGCGTCTTCTTCCTGCGCCGTCGCGGCATGCACCTGGCTGGCGCAGATCAGCAGCAGCCAGGTGATTCGCAGCAATGCCTTCATGTTTCATCCCTCTTTATTATTGATGTGACAGCAGCGTAGACGGACTTGGCTCAGGGCGCCGCCAGCCATTGGTTGACGATGCCGTCGTACACCCCGGTCGCCACGCTCAGGTGCAGCCATTGGTCGACATAGCTTTTCCACGCCACATCATCGCGCGGCAGCAGGAAGGCTTTCTGGCTGTATTGCATCTGCCGCTCGGGGTTGACCGCGCACAGTCCGGGCTTGAGCTTTTGCTGGTAGCGCGCCTCGCTGGCGTCGGTGATCATCACGTCGGCCTTGCCGGCCAGCAGTTCGTCAAAGATCGTCACGTTGTCATGCAGGCGGATCTGCGCCTGGGCAAGGTGGGCGCGGGCGAACACCTCGTTGGTGCCGCCTGCCGGCTCGATCACCCGCACCTGCGGCTGGTTGATCTGCTCCACGGTCTGGTAGCGCTGCACATCGGCGCACCGCACCAGCGGGATCTTGCCGTCGACGCCGAGGGATTCGCTGAAGAAGGCTTTTTTCTGGCGCTCCAGCGACACCGAAATACCGCCCACGGCGATGTCGCAGCGTTGCGCGAGAAAATCCGGCATCAGGGTTTTCCAGGTGGTGGGCACCCAGTTGATCTTCGCGTTGAGGCTCTGGGCCAGGGACTCGGCCATGGCAATGTCGATGCCTTCATAGCTGCCGTCGGCGCGCAACGAGCTGTAGGGCTTGTAGTCGCCGGTGGTGCACACGTTGAGCGTGCCGCGCTGGATCACCTCATCGAGGCGTGACGGGGCGGGGTCGGCCAGGGCGGTGGTTGCCGAGCACGCCAGTACACACAGGGCCAGGGAAGCTTTCATGGGGGCGGGTCCTTGGGGCAGTTTTTTTGTAGGCGCGAGCATTGACGCGACGCCTGCGGCTTTCAACCTTTTTTTCACGTTGCACTGGTTAAGCTGTCCACCAAGGTCGTTCACTTCCGTTCCACCCTGATGAGCCCATGATGTCGCCACAACCTCCATCCTCCATCGAGATTGACTTCGCCGAGCGCTATGACCAGGAGCACGCGCGGGTCTGCGGCGACCCGCATCCGCCCAGGCTGCGGCGGCGCCTGGCGATGTGGCGCGACGAATGGCTGGTGCGCCAGGCCCTGAAAGTGGCCGGCGAACCGGGCCTGATCCTCGACCTGGCCTGCGGTTCGGGGCGATTCTGGCCGGTGCTGGGCGAGCACATCAACCGCGTGATCCTCGCCTCGGACAACTCCCAGGACATGCTCGACCACGCGCTTACCCACCACCCGGCGGCATTGCTCAAGCGGGTCAAGACCTTCCAGGGATCAGCGTTTTCCATCGGCTTGTCGGCGAATGCAGTGGACTGCATTTTCTGCCTGGAGTTGTTTCGCCATGTGCCCAGCGCAGAAGGGCGTCTGGCGTTGCTGCGCGAGTTTCACCGGGTCAGCCGCGACACCGTGATTGTCTCCGTGCCCTCACGTACCTTCGTGGAAGGCGAATTTCGCCAGGCAGGCTTCAAGGTCCTGAAACATCAGGAATTCATGCCGGGCTCCCGGCTTTGGCGGGTTTACGTACTGCGTAAGAGGGGATAACTCCCGCCTGTCGGACTATTCTTCAGTGCCTGTCCGAGTTTTCATGATTGCCTGTGCACTGCGAATGCTCGCAAGGCCCTTTCGCGATATATACTGCGCGCCATTCTTCAAGGGAGAGCCGTGTGGCCATCGATATTCACTGGATCTGCGACAACGATAGCCTCGGCCAGCATTGCGCCGAATGGCAGCAGTTGCCATTCGTCGCCCTCGACACCGAATTCATGCGGGTCGACACCTTTTATCCCATCGCCGGGCTGATCCAGATCGGTGATGGCGTACGCGCTTACCTGATCGACCCCCTGACCATCGACAACTGGCAACCCCTGGCCGCGCTGCTGGAAAATCCGGCGGTGATCAAGGTGGTACACGCCTGCAGCGAAGACCTTGAAGTACTGCTGCGCCTGACCGGCAGCCTGCCGGTGCCGTTGTTCGACACCCAGTTGGCGGCCGCCTACCTGAACCTCGGCTTCTCCATGGGCTATTCGCGCCTGGTGCAGGCCGTGCTCGATATCGAGCTGCCCAAGGGCGAGACCCGCTCGGACTGGCTGCAGCGGCCATTGTCCGACACGCAGGTGAGCTACGCCGCCGAAGATGCGGTGCACCTGGCCGAGGTCTACATCCGCCTGCGTCCGCAGTTGTCCGACGATAAATACGCCTGGGTGCTGGAAGACGGCGCCGAACTGGTGGCCAACCTGCGCCGCGAGATCGACCCCTACGAGCTGTACCGCGATGCCAAGCTGGCGTGGAAACTGTCCCGCGCGCAACTGGCCGTGCTGCGTGAACTGTGCGCCTGGCGCGAGCAGCAGGCGCGGGCCCGCGACTTGCCGCGCAACCGCATCATTCGCGAACACTCGCTGTGGCCGTTGGCCAAATCCCAGCCGGACAATCTGGTCGCGCTGGGCAAGATCGAAGACATGCACCCGCGCACCGTGCGCCAGGACGGTCCGTTCCTGCTCGACCTGATCAAGCGCGCCGCCAGCGTGCCCATGGACCAATGGCCACCGGCCGTGGCCGAGCCGCTGCCGGTGGACGCCGCCACGCTGATCAAGCAGTTGCGCGCCCTCGGCCAGGCCGAAGCCGAACGCCTGGACATGGCGCCGGAGCTGATGCTGCGCAAGAAAACCCTCGAAGCCCTGGTCAAGAGTGGCTACCCCGATGGGCCTTATACATTGCCCGACTCGCTGCGTGGCTGGCGCCGCGCGTTGATGGGCCAGGCGCTGCTCGACAGCCTGGCCTCTGCCGGAGAACAGCCTTGAAACGTATTTGCTCCATCTACCGCAGCCTGAAAAAAGACGGCATGTACCTCTACGTGCTCAAAAGCGATGCCCTCGAGCGCGTGCCCGAGCCCCTGATGGCCGCCTTCGGCAAGCCGCACCACGCCTTCGACATGGTGCTGAGCCCGGAGCGCAAGCTGTCGCGCGAAGACATCCTGGTGGTCCTGGAAAACCTCGACAAGCAGGGCTACCACCTGCAAATGCCGCCGGCCGAGGACGAGTACATCGAACACTTGCCCGAAGAGCTGCTGCGCCGCAACGACCCGATGTGATCGGTGGGTGCCCTGCCGGGGCACTTTCTTCAACGCAATCGTAATGAGTGGGCGGTGGCCGCAAGGATGCGGGCGGCCGTCTGCACTGTTTTTGAAAGGTTTTAACCATGCGTGTTCTGATTGCTGAACAGGATCACCCGCTCTACGCCCAACTGCTGCGCGACGCCGCGCCGGACCTTGAGGTACTGACCAGCGGCGACTCGGCCGAGCTCTCGCGCCTGGCCGCCGATTGCCCGGTATGGCTGGGCCAGCCGGACCTGCTGGCGACCCTGCTGCGCCAGGGGCATCAGCCGCAGTGGCTGCAATCGACCTGGGCCGGCATCACGCCGCTGCTGGCCGACGGCCTGCCGCGCGGCTATCGCCTGACCCGTGCGGTGGGCATCTTTGGCCAGGTCATGGCCGAGTTCGTGCTCACCTATATGCTGGGCCACGAGCGTGAAGTGCTGGCGCGTCTGGTCAGCCAGGTGGAGCGCAAGTGGGACAATCGCACCGGCCAGAGCCTGGCGGGGCGCACGGCGCTGATCGTCGGCACCGGCGATATCGGCCAGCGTGTTGCCGAGTTCCTGGTGCCGTTCGGTGTGAAGCTGTACGGCATCGCCAGCACCGCGCGGGAGCAGGCGCCGTTCGTTGAAGTGGCCGCGCTTGATCAACTGGAGCGGCTGGTGGGAGAGGCGGACTACGTGATCAACCTGCTGCCCAACACGGCGCAAACCCACGACCTGTATAACGCGGCGCTGTTCAAGCAGTTCAAGCCGACGGGCGTGTTCATGAACGTCGGGCGCGGCGTGGCGGTGGTCGACGCCGACCTGGTCGAGGCGCTGAAAGAAGGGCACCTGGCTGGCGCGGTGATCGATGTCTGTCGCCAGGAGCCGCTGCCGCAACGCCATCCGTTCTGGACCGCGTGGGGCCTGCTGCTGACCGGGCACAGCTCGGCGCCGACCTCGCCGTCGATGATGGTGGATTTGTTTGTGCAGAACCTGCGCGCGTATCAGGCCCGTGAAGCCCTGCGCGGTGAAGTGGACTTCGAACGCGGTTATTGACCCATCGCCAATGTGGGGAAAGTGCCTCCCCACATTGGCTGCCCGCCTGTTTACAGGCTGAAGTCGCCTTCGGACACTAATTCGCTCAACGGCTTGCGCGGGCTCGGCACTTCACGGCCCTGCAGGTATTCCGGCAGGGTCGATTTGTCGCCCAGCTTGCCCACGGCCACCGCCGCGTGCAGCGCGTAACCCTCGGGAATCTTCAGTTCCTTGCGGGTCAATGCCTGATCGAAACCGGCCATGCCATGGGTATGCCAGCCGCTGAGGCTGGCTTGCAGCGCCAGGTGGCCCCAGGCGGAACCCGTGTCGAAGGTGTGCCACAGCGCCGGAGTTTCCTCGCTGGCGCCGGGCGCAATGAAGTCGGTTTTCGAGGCGATGATCACCAACGCCGACGCATGCTGCGCCCAGTTACGGTTGAATTCGTTGAGCACGCCCAGGTAACGCTCCCAGTCCGGCGTGTCACGGCGCGCGTAGAGAAAGCGCCAGGGTTGCGAGTTGTACGCGGACGGCGCCCAGCGAGCTGCTTCGAAGAAACTCAGCAAGGTCTCCTGTGGAATGCTTTCGCCGGTGAAGGCGCGGGGCGACCAGCGCTCGGTGAACTGCGGATGGATCGGGTAATCGGCAACACGTGTCATGGGGGCTCCTGATCGTCAATGTGGCGCTCAACGCTACTGCGCACTCGTTGGCCTGACAAGCTTTGTAACACCGCCAGTCGCCAGCGCTTGGTTCCAGGCGGCTTGGGCACTAGACTGGCGGCCTTTTCACCTACCGATACCGATGCAGAGCCATGGCCGCCAAAGTCGAACCCTTCTGGATACGCAAAACCCTTGAACACCTCGACCAGGAAGAATGGGAGTCGTTGTGCGACGGCTGCGGCCTGTGCTGCCTGCAAAAGCTTGAAGATGAAGACGACAACAGCGTCTATTACACGCGCATCGCCTGCAAACTGCTCGACCTGAACACTTGCCAATGCACCGATTACCCCAACCGCAGGGCCTCGGTGCCCGATTGCATCCAGCTCACCCCCGGCCAGGCCGACCAGTTCAAATGGCTGCCGCCCACCTGCGGCTACCGGCTGGTCAGCGAGCGCAAGGACCTGCCGTTGTGGCACCACCTGGTCTGCGGCGACCGCGACGCCGTGCACCACGAACGCATTTCCCAGTCCGGGCGCATGCTCAGCGAAGGCAGCGTGCCCGAGGATGACTGGGAGGATTACCTGATTTTCCGCGCGGGCTGAACCAGGAGTGGGTATGAGGGAAGTGATCAAGCTGGCGGTCGCCCTGACGCTGCTGACAATGAGCAGCTCGGCCTGGTGTGCGAAAAAGGTCGACCTGGACTATCACGTCAAGCTGCTGCCCCAGAGCGATCAGGCCGAAGTGCGCGTGAGCCTGTCTCACGGCGCGGCGGTGCGCAGCCTGAATTTCGAACTGGGCCACGCGGGCGACTACAGCGACTTCAAGGCCGACGGCCAGTGGAAGGTCACCGGCAGCCGTGGCCTGTGGCAACCCGATGCCGACAAGGCCAGCCTCACTTACCGCGTGCGCCTGAGCCATGCGCGCAAGCCGGGTACCTATGAAGCGCGGATGACGCCGAGCTGGGCGCTGTTTCGCGGTGAAGACCTGGTGCCGACCGCGCACCTGGACCAGCAGGACGGTGTCGAACTGGTCTCGCGCCTGGTGTTCGAGCTGCCGCCCGGCTGGAAAAGCGTCGAGACCGCCTGGCCGCGCATCGGCAAGCACAAATTCCGCATCGACAATGTGTCGCGCCTGTTCGATCGGCCCACCGGCTGGATGCTCGCCGGCACCCTCGGCAGCCGCCGCGTGCGCCTGGGGGACACCGACGTCACCGTGGCCTCGCCCAAGGGCCAGGCCATGCGCCGCATGGATGTGCTGACCTTGCTGACCTTCGTCTGGCCGCAGGTGGAGGCCGCGTTCCCGCGTCACCCGGCCAAGCTGCTGGTGGTGGGCGCCAGCGACCCAATGCGCCGTGGCGCGTTTGCGGCGCGTGACTCGATCTACCTCAACAGCCGCACGCCGCTGGTGAGTGAGAGTGGCAGCAGCCCATTGCTGCGTGAAGTGGTGCAGGCCATCGGGCGATTCAATGACCATGACACCAGCGACTGGATCAGCGAAGGGTTCGGCGAGTTTTATGCGATTGAGTTGATGCGCCGTGCCGGCGGGATTACCGATGAGCGCTATGCCGCAATTCAGGCGCGGCTGGGCAAGCAGGGCAAGGACGTGACCAGCCTGCGCGGCGAACACGTCAGCGGCGCCACGGTGGCGCGGGCGGTGCTTGTGTTGCAGGACCTGGACCGCGAGATCCGCGTGAAGACCCATAACAAGCGGTCCCTGGATGATCTGGCACAGGCGGTGATGCGGGCTGACAGCGTCAACACGGCGCAATTTGTGCAGTTGGCTGCAAGCATTATCGGTGAGCCATCAGCGGTGCTCGATTCCAGATTACTGCACTGATCTGGATCTGGAAGCACACACCAGAACAAATGCGGGAGGGGGCTTGCTCCCGATGGCGGTAGTTCAGTCACTGATGTGTTGACTGACACACTGCCATCGGGAGCAAGCCCCCTCCCACATTTGGATGTTCAACAGGCATGAAAGCCTGATCAGCCGGTGGTTTTTACCGCTTTCTCGGCGGCCACTTCGGCTTTGGTCTTGAGGTTGTTCAGCTCTGCGCCGGCCCGTTCAATCTTGGTGCGCAGGCTGTTCATCTCCTGACGACCCTGCTCCAGCTTGTCCTTGAGCGAACTGTGGCCGGTAAAGCCGCGCTTGAGCGCCACGCCGCCGATTGCCACCTGGATCAGGCCGAACACGCCGCCACGGCGCAGGCCTTTGCCCAGCATGATGAAACCGCCGGCCACCGAGCCAATGCGTTCCCAGCCGTGCACGTTTTGCTCATGCTGCGGGGCGGGTTGCAGGTGCTCGATGATAGGTCGCAGGTGTGTGCTGTCACTCATGATCCGTCTCCAACAAGGGCTAGTGTAAATAGCTGACTGCTGGCCGGCGCCGGATGTTCCCGAAAAATCAGTACTTGGGCCCCGAGCGGGTGTTGTTGCCCTTGGCCAGGCGGTCGTAGAGCACCACATTGACGGTGGCGGCAAGGTTCATGCAGCCGGTGGTCGGGATGTACACCACGTCTTCGCACCAGTCGCGGATCTCTTTATCCAGTGAGCCGTCTTCGGGGCCGAAGATATACAGCGCGCGGTCGGGATGGGTGTATTCGGGCAGCGGACGGGCGCCTTCCACCAGCTCCACGGCAACCGGGATGCAGCCCAGGGGCAGGATTTTCTTCAGGTCATCGATGCCGATCAGCGGAATGTCGTGGTGGACCTTTTTGGTGTCGGTGATGAAATCCCGCGCGCGCTCGTAACGCACGCCGGTGTAGAACACCGAGGCCACGCCGTAGCAGCCGGCGGCACGCATCACCGAGCCGACGTTTTCGGGGGATTTGGGGTTGTACAGACCGATGCAGCTGTAGCGTTTATTGCCCACGGGGAAGGGTGCCTTGACGAAAAGGCGCGATTATACGGCCTTGAAGTGATGCGGTGCTTGCACGATCGCTGTCGGGAGCAAGCTCCTCCCACTGTTGGACTGCATTTCAGTGTGGGAGGGGGCTTGCCCCCGATGAGGCCGGTACAGGCGATGACGATGTTCAGCTGTCTTTCTTCATCAACCCCGCCAACGCCGCAAACGGGTTGTGCGTGGCCTTGGCAATCGTCGGGCTGCTGGTGGAGCCTTCGCCGAAATACTGCTGGTCGGTGTAGCGCGAGTGCTCGTTGTCATGGCAATACAGGCACAGCAATTCCCAGTTGGAGCCATCCTGAGGATTGTCATCATGGTTATGGTTGCGGTGGTGTACGGTCAGTTCGCTCAGGCGTTTGCCGGCGAACTCACGGGCGCAGCGGCCGCACACGTGGGGGTACATTTTCAGGGCTTTGTCGCGATAGCCCATTTCCCGGTCGCGCTGGGCATCGGCGAGAATGCGGTCCAGCTTGGCGGTGTGGGAGGGCGGGTTGGTCGAGCTCATCATGGCTCCTGGCTGTTTGAGGGTTCACGGATACCGTGGATTCTAGCCGCTCGCGCGCTAAATAACCGCTTCACTTTAGCCATAAGGATTCAACTTCATGCGTCTGCATTCATGGATTGCTGCATTGCTGCTGTGTGGGGTGACTGCCCATGCCCACGCCCTTTCTGCGCCCAGGCCCGGGCAGGTGATCGAAGTAGCCCTCGAGCAGTTGCATCCCACCCAGGCCGTGGTGGGTTTTGAGCAGATCTATTACAGCCTGGGGTTGTTCGCCGCCAAACCGGCCAAGGTCTTTGACGAGTACTGCGAAACCAACGGTCAGGGCGAAGCGAAAAAGGTGCCGAAAAAGGCCGACCTGCATCACCCCGAGAGCTTTACCTGCGAGGATCCGGTAGGTGCTCACCCGGATGAGATGAAAACCGTCGTGGTCGGCCCCGGCGGCCAGCTGTACCTGACCGACGGTCACCATAGCTTCACCACGCTGTGGGAAGTGCCCGGCGGCGGGGCGCGCTTGAAAATGTGGGTCCGGGTGACCGACGATTTCAGCAGCAGCCCGGACATGAACGCCTTCTGGCAGCGTATGGCAGCGGCGCGCAAAGTCTGGCTCAAGGACAGTCACGGCCGGACCCTGGCGCCTGAGCAGTTGCCGGCGCATCTGGGCTTCAAGCACCTGCAGAACGACACCTTTCGCAGCCTGGTGTATTTCACCCGCAAGGCCGCCTATGGCAAGCCGGACGATGGCGAGATTGCCCCCGAATTTCTGGAGTTTTACTGGGGCGACTGGCTGCGCACGCAGATTGATTTGAGCCAGTACAACCTGGACAGCAAAGGTGGCTACAAGGACGCCATCGAAGCCGTTGCCAAGCGCATGGTCAGCCTGGCGCCAGGCTCGAAGGTGGGTGACAGCGGGTTTACCGCTCATCAACTGGGCGGCATGAGCGAGCTGGATCGCAAGGCGCTGGAGAAAACCTTCGAGAATAAAGTGCCGTACATCTTTGACTACCGCAAATCCCTGCGCTGAAACAGGTCAGAAATGTGGGAGGGGGCTTGCTCCCGATCGCAGTGTGTCAGTCAACACATCGGTGACTGAGCTACCGCTATCGGGAGCAAGCCCCCTCCCACAGGGGATTTGTGGTGTCTGGTATCAGGCTTTCAGTTTTTCGGCGATCCAGATGGTGTGCCGGGTGCCTTTGTTGCCATGGGCAAATACCTGCACTTCCTCGGCCTTGAAGCCGGCCTTGCGCAGTTTGTCGCTGAACAGCCTGTCGGCGCTGGCCGACCACACGGCCAGTACGCCCTTGGGCCGCAGTGCCTTGGCACAGGCGGCCAGGCCAGCGGCGGAGTAGAGCCAGCTGTTGGCTTTTTGCGTGAGGCCTTCGGGGCCGTTGTCGACGTCGAGCATGATCGCATCAAAGCCCTGGGGTTCGGCCTGCAGCACCTTGGCCACGTCTTCCAGGCGGATCACGGTGCGCGGGTCCAGCAGCGGGCGGCCGGATTTTTCGCCCAGCGGGCCGCGGTTCCACTCCACCACGCCGGGCACCAGCTCGGCCACCACCACTTCGGCGGTCTTGCCCAGGTGCTTGAGCGCCGAAGCCAGGGTAAAACCCATGCCCAGCCCGCCGATCAATACCCGTGAACCGGGACGCCCGGCCACCTTGCGGCAGGGAATTTCCGCCAGGGCATCCTCGGAGCCGTGCATGCGGGTGTTCATCAGTTGGCCGCCGTCACCGCCCTGGATCTTGATGACAAAATCCTCGCCGTATTCGAACAGGCACAGGGCGCCGCCGTTGTCGGGGATCGGGGTGGTGTCGAGCAGAATGAAACGTTTCATGGAAATCTCATTGGGAAGGGCATTCTTGCGCGGTTGGGAGTAGCCTTGAGGCATTCCGGTCAGGCCATGGAGCCATCGATGAAGTGCAGCATTCTAACGGTCATTGTGCTCGGCGCGCTCACATTGGGTGCCGTGCAGGCGCAGGAGGTGCAGAGTGTACCGGCCGCCCCCGCGCCAACCCCAGGCGCGCCGGGCACTCCGACGCCGACGCTGTACCCGCAGGTGACGCCGCCGGCGTTGCCTAAAGCCAACGCCGACGGCTCGCCGGCGCTGGTGCCGATCGTGTTGCCGACGCCGCCCAAGGACCAGACCGTGCCTGGCCTGCAGCAGAACGACAGCAAACCGAAGACGCCCGGTGGTTAAGCGTCGAGTGCCAGCGCCTTGAACACAAACGCGTATTCCAGCGCCACGTCGCGTAGCCCCTGGTAGCGACCGCTCATCCCGCCGTGGCCGGCACCCAGTTCGGTCTTGAGCAGCAGCAGGTTGTCGGAGGTGGCGGTGTCGCGCAGCTTGGCGACCCATTTGGCCGCTTCCCAGTACTGCACGCGGCTGTCGTTGTAGCCGGCGATCACCAGCAGCGCCGGGTAGGCCTGGGCGCTGACGTTTTCGTACGGCGCATACGCCTTGATGCGCGCATACACCTCGGGCTCTTCGGGGTTGCCCCATTCGTCGTACTCGGTGATCGTCAGCGGCAGCTCCGGGTCGAGCATGGTGTTGAGCACATCCACAAACGGCACTTCGGCAATCGCCGCCTGGAACAGCGCCGGACGCTGGTTGAGCACCGCGCCGATCAACAGACCGCCGGCACTGCCGCCGCTGATCGCCAGTTGCCGGGAGGTGGTCAGGCCCTCGGCAATCAGGTGTTCGGCGCAGGCGATAAAGTCGCTGAAGGTGTTCTGCTTGTGGGCCTGCTTGCCGTTGCGGTACCAGGCTTCCCCCAGCTCGCCGCCGCCGCGCACGTGGGCGATGGCGAACGCCACGCCACGGTCCAGCAGGCTCAGGCGCGCGTGGGAGAACCACGGGTCGAGGCTCTGGCCGTAGGCGCCGTAACCGTAGAGGTACAGCGGGGTCGGCTTGCCCAGTTGGTCGCGCTTGATCACCAGGCTGATCGGCACCTGAGTGCCGTCGGCCGAGGTGGCCCACAGGCGCTGGCTGACGTAGTCATCGGCATTGAATGCGCCGAGTACCGGGGTTTCCTTGAGTACCTGTTGCGCGCCGCTGGCCAGCTCCAACTGACGCACCTGGGCCGGGCGGTTCAGCGCTTCGTAGCGCAGGCGGATCCTGTCGCTGGGGAATTCCAGGCTGTTCTGTACGTAGAGGCTGTAGGCGGCGTCGGGTAACTCCACGCGATAGGCCGGCACGCCCTCGGCATGCACTTCGATCACCGGCAGGCCGCCGATGCGCAGGCTCAGGGTCATGGCGCGGGCATTCAGGCTCACGCCGTCGAGCATCACCTCGTCGCTGTGGGGGATCAGCGTGTGCCAGTCGGCCTCGCCGGGCACGGTGCCGGTGTCGGCGGCGACAAACAGCGCGTAATTGATGCCGTCGCGGTTGCTGCGGATAAACCAGGTCCACTCACCGTCAAGCTGGCCGTGGTCGACATCGTATTCATGGTCTTCGACGCGAGGCGCCAGGCAGGTGAAGTCCAGGTGCGGCTGGCCTGCGTCCAGTGCCCAGATTTCGCTGGTGGTCTTGCTGCCCAGGGCCAGCAGCAGCTGGCGCTCGGAACTGGAACGGTAGCAGTGCAGGAAGAAACGCCCGTCGGGTTCGTGGAACACTTCCTGTGCCGCCGTGCCGTCCAGGCGATAGCGATACAGCTTGTGTGGGCGATGGGTGTCGTCCAGCTCGCCAAAAAACAGGGTGAGGCTGTCATTGGCCCAGGTCATGCTGCCGTCGCAGTCCTGGAATTCCAGTTCGCTGACCTTGCCCGAGGACAATTCCTTGACGAACAGGGTGTAGATCTCTTCGCCACTGGTGTCGAGGCTGTAGGCCAGGCGCTGGTGGTCGGGGCTGATGCTGAAGGCGCCCAGCGAGAAAAAGCCGCCGCCAGCCAAGGCGTTCGGGTCCAGCAGCAGTTCTTCGCTGTCCTCATCCACCTGATTGCTGTCGTCGACAGGGCGGCGGCAGCGGTAGTGGCGGGCGTATTCGTCGCCGGCGGTGGTGCGCGTGTAATACAGATACGGGCCCCACGGAGAGGGCAGCGACAGATCGGTCTCGAGGATGCGGCCCTTGATTTCCTCGAACAGCGTGTCGCGCAGCGCCTGCTGGTCGGCGAGCTGGGCTTGCTGCCAGGCGTTTTCGGCCTTGAGGTAGTCGAGGACGTCTGCGTTATCGCGCTCCTGCAGCCAGGCGTACGGGTCTGGACCTGGGGCCTTGCGGGCGATCGGGGCATTGGATAGGGGCATGGATCACTCTCTGTCTGGCGGACGGTGGCAGGCATTGCAGCCGCGACACGCAAAAGCCGTTATCATAGCCGCCTCTTTGCCAGCCTTGCCATGGACACCATGACCGAGAACGATTATCTGATTGCCTGGGGCCTTTACGCCTTCGCCGCATTGGGCTGCCTGTTGGTGTGGTGGCGCATGACCCGCTGGATCTGGCGCTGGCTGCGCGAGCCACTGCAATTGCTGATGGCGGTGCTGCTGTTCAGCCCGACCATCGTCGATCCGGTCAAGACCCAGTTTGCGCCGGCCGTGGCCATTACCGCGCTGGACCTGGTGCTCAAGGTCGGCAACAACGCCTGGCGGGCGATTTCCGATTTGTTCATGTACACGATGATCGTCTTCGCCGTGTATATCGTCATCGTGTTGATCCGCTGGCCCATCGAGCGCGCCGCCAATGCGCGCCGCGAGCGCAAGGCTGCGTTCGATGCGGCGCTGGCCCAGGAGCCGGCTGAAGACGACGAGCCTTTCCACCGTCCGGTACCCGCCAGCGGCACGCGGGTCGAACCGCGCCTTTAACGTTGCAGCGAGAGCCCTGGCATGTGTGAATTATTGGGCATGAGTGCCAACGTCCCCACCGATATCGTGTTCAGCTTTACCGGGCTGATGCAGCGCGGCGGGCGCACCGGCCCGCACCGTGACGGTTGGGGCATTGCCTTTTACGAAGGCCGTGGCCTGCGCCTGTTCCAGGACCCGGCGGCGAGCAGCGAGTCGGAAGTCGCGCTGCTGGTGCAGCGTTATCCCATCAAGAGCGAAGTGGTGATCGGGCATATCCGCCAGGCCAACGTCGGCAAGGTCAGCCTGGCCAACACCCACCCGTTCGTGCGCGAGCTGTGGGGCCGCAACTGGTGCTTCGCCCACAACGGCCAACTGGCGCAGTTCAATCCGCGCGCCACTTTTTACCGCCCGGTGGGCGACACCGACAGCGAAGCGGCCTTCTGCGATTTGCTCAACCGTGTGCGCGAAGCCTTCCCGGAACCGGTGGACATCGAGCAGGTGCTGCCCGACCTGATCGCCGCCTGCACCGAATACCGCAGCAAGGGCGTATTCAACTGCCTGCTCAGCGACGGCGACTGGCTGTTTTGCTATTGCACGACTAAATTGGCGCAGATCACCCGACGCGCACCCTTTGGCCCGGCGCGCTTGAAGGACGTCGACGTGATCGTCGATTTCCAGGCCGAAACCACGCCCAATGACGTGGTGACGGTGATTGCCACCGAACCGTTGACCGACAACGAAAACTGGACCCGCTACGAACCGGGCCAATGGAGCCTGTGGCGACGCGGTGAATGCGTCAGCCAGGGCGTTACCGAGTAAGGATATCGACCATGTTGCTCAGCTATCTGCGGTTGGTGCTGTTTGCCATTGGCCTGTTGGTCGGCGTGCAAGTGCCGGGTTTCATCAACGACTACGCCAAGCGCGTCGAAGCCCACCTGATCGAGGCCCAGACCGGCCTGCGCGGGTTCGAGACCACCGCGCAGCAGTTTTTCAAGGGCGACCTGCAGGCGCTGGTGGCCCATTACCGCGCCAGTGATGACCCGGTGTTCCAGAGCGACGCCAACAGCCTGGGGGCCATGCTTGACCGCCAGCTTGCGTTGGACAAGCAGTTCCAGGCCATGCAAGGCCCCTGGTATATCCGCGCCCTGCAGGTGGCGGTGGCCGCCGACCCGGACATTCGCCGGGAGACCTGGAATGGCTACAGTTACCAGATCCTGCTGACCCCCGAAGCGATGGGCTGGGGGTTGGGTGGGGCGATGCTGTTGTCGTTCGGCATCGAATGCCTGTTCCGCCTGATCGACTGGGTGGTGCTGGGCGGCAAGCGTCTGCGCCAGAGCCGTCCGATTGAAGAGCGTGACCTCAAAGGCCTTTAAATAGCGGCTCGGTCCACTGTGGGAGCCAGCCCCCTCTTATCAAACACAAAATAACTTTTTGATTTAAAACCTGAAATTTCAGGCAGCCAGTTTCCTGTGGCGAGCAGGCTTGTCCTGCGTTGGGCTGCGCAGCAGCCCCAAAGCCGTGCTCCGGGCAGGGTCAGGTACACCGCGTTTTCCTTGATTGGGGGCGCTGCGCCCCCCAATGCCGTTCAGTTAAGCCAGCGTGATGTTCAAAGCAAAGAGCGGTGCGACTTTTTCGGTGTACATATCCGTTTCTGCTGTAACGGCTGCTGGCGGTTCCGCTCTTACAGCGGCTCACTTTTGAAAAGCGCAAAAGTAAGCAAAACGCTCTTGCCCCAACACTCGGCACCTCGCCTAGGCTCGGTGTGCCCGAACGCAGGCTTTGGAGCGTGGGCCGCCGCGATGGGCCATCCATGGCCCAGCGCGGCTAACCCGGCGTCCTGCCGGGTTACCCACGCTCCAAAGCCTGCGTTCGGCCAGCGTGTTTGACGGGGCGCCTAAGATCAAGATCAAGATCAAGAGCGCGGCGGCCTGAGAGCCGACCGAAATGGCAAGGCCGCTCGCCACAGAGGCCCCAGTTCGCTGCGCGACAGCGCTACGTCGAAGAGGTAGTGGGGACTCCCACCGTTATTTGGATAGAAAGCGCATGCCTTCTTCCAGCCCGCGCAACGTCAGCGGGTACATCTGATCTTCCACCAACTCGCGCACGATCGCCGTCGACGCCGTATAGCCCCAGGTGTCCTTCGGGTACGGATTGATCCAGATCAGCTTCTTGTACTTGGCCATGAAGCGCTGCATCCACACATAGCCCGGCTCCTCGTTCCAGTGTTCGACGCTGCCGCCGGCCTGGGTGATTTCATAGGGCGCCATCGACGCGTCGCCGATAAAGATCACTTTGTAATCGGCGCCGTACTTGTGCAGCAGGTCCTGGGTTGAGGTGCGCTCCGACGTGCGGCGCTGGTTGTTCTTCCACACCGACTCGTACACGAAGTTGTGGAAGTAGAAGTACTCCAGGTGTTTGAACTCGGTCTTGCACGCAGAGAACAGCTCTTCGCAGATCTTCACATGGGCGTCCATCGAGCCGCCGATATCGAACAGCAGCAACAGCTTGATGGTGTTGCGCCGTTCCGGGCGCATCTGGATATTCAGCAGGCCGGCGTCGCGCGCGGTGTGATCGATGGTGCCGTCGATGTCCAGCTCTTCGGCCGCACCCTGGCGCGCGAATTTGCGCAGGCGGCGCAGGGCCACCTTGATGTTGCGCGTGCCCAGCTCGACCTGATCGTCGAGGTTCTTGTACTCGCGCTGGTCCCACACCTTCACGGCCTTGCCCTTGCGCTCGCCGGCATCGCCCACGCGTATGCCTTCCGGGTTGTAGCCGCCGGAACCAAACGGGCTGGTGCCGCCGGTGCCGATCCACTTGTTGCCGCCGGCGTGGCGTTCCTTCTGTTCTTCCAGGCGTTTCTTGAATGCCTCTATGAGCTTGTCGAGGCCGCCGAGGGACTGGATCTGCGCGCGTTCCTCATCGCTCAGCGAGCGTTCGAACTCCTTGCGCAGCCAGTCCTCGGGGATCAGCGCCTGCAGGTGGTCGTCGAGTTTTTCCAGGCCGTTGAAGTAGGCCCCGAAGGCGCGGTCGAACTTGTCGAAATGCCGCTCGTCCTTGACCAGAATCGCCCGCGCCAGGTAGTAGAACTCGTCCATGTCGGCGAAGGTCACGCGCTGTTTGAGCGCGTTGATCAGGTCAAGCAGCTCGCGCACCGACACCGGCACCTTGGCGGCGCGCATTTCATTGAACAGGTTGAGTAGCATCAGCGATTACCGCGGCGGCTCATGAACGCCAGCCGTTCCAGTAACTGCACGTCCTGCTCGTTCTTGACCAGTGCGCCGGCCAGCGGCGGAATGGCCTTGGTCGGGTCGCGCTCGCGCAGCACCGCTTCGCCGATGTTGTCGGCCATCAGCAGCTTGAGCCAGTCGACCAGTTCAGAGGTGGAAGGTTTTTTCTTCAGGCCCGGCACTTTGCGCACGTCGAAGAACACGTCCAGCGCTTCGCTGACCAGATCCTTCTTGATGTCGGGGTAGTGCACATCGACGATTTTCTGCAGGGTGGTGCGGTCGGGGAAGGCGATGTAGTGGAAGAAGCAGCGGCGCAGGAACGCGTCCGGCAGCTCTTTTTCGTTGTTGGAGGTAATGATGATGATCGGGCGTTTCTTCGCCTTGATGGTCTCGTCGATTTCGTAGACGTAGAACTCCATCTTGTCGAGTTCCTGCAACAGGTCGTTGGGGAATTCGATATCGGCCTTGTCGATTTCATCGATCAGTAGGATTACCCGCTCTTCGGCCTCGAAGGCCTCCCACAGCTTGCCTTTCTTCAGGTAGTTGCGTACGTCGTGCACCTTGTCCACGCCCAACTGCGAGTCGCGCAGGCGGCTGACCGCGTCGTACTCGTAGAGGCCCTGGTGCGCCTTGGTAGTGGATTTGATGTGCCAGGTAATCAGCCGGGCGCCGAAGGATTCGGCCAGCTGTTCGGCGAGCATGGTCTTGCCGGTGCCCGGTTCGCCCTTGACCAGCAGCGGCCGCTCCAGGGTGATGGCGGCGTTGACGGCCAGTTTCAGGTCATCGGTAGCCACATAGGCCTGGGTGCCTTCGAACTTCATCGGTGTGTCCTCGGATTCATCAATGCCCGGACTATACCGCGCGGCCCCGGCGACTGTGAACGCAGACGGGTTATTCAGTCTCTGAATGGACGGTCACGTTCATTCCCGGCCAATGCAATCAATGTGGGAGGGGGCTTGTCCCCGATAGCGTTGGTTCAGTCATGGATGTATAAACTGACACACCGCCATCGGGAGCAAGTCCCTTCCCACCGTTTTAATCGGCGCTCGGCTTGGGTTGTTCGTAATGGGCATTGAAGGCCTGGATGAAGCCGTTGCGCAGGATCGCGATGACCGCGCCAAACGCGCTGACATTCTGCTGATGCACACTGCCGCTCAATTCCACGCGGGTGGCGAACTGATTTTTACGCTGGTTCTTGAGCACCGTCTCGCTGGCGCCGACCACGGCTTCCCAGATCGAACGGAAGATATTCTTGTCCTTGTTTTCGACATCCTGCTGCCAGTCGAACACTTCCACATCGCGCAGCAGCGGCTTTATATAGCCGCGCAGCTGGCCTTTCTCGGCCTGGGCTTCGATCACTACATCGCCGGTGCCGGCCTTGAAATCGAACTTGCCATAGGCCGAGGCGAAGTCATTCATGCGCGTCAGTTGCAGGTCGCGGGCACGGAAGCGGAACTCGAACTCTTCGAAATCGCTCAGTGGGTCGAAGGTGGCGTTGGCTTCCAGAGGTGCCTGGCCTTGCAGCAGCGCCTTGCCTTCAAAGCGTGCGTCGCGCTTGCCTTCCACGTCCACCACGTTGGTCAGGTTGTAGAAACTGGCGTTGACCCCGGTGGCGTTGATATTGACCTTTGGCTTGGAGGTGAAGTTGTGGAACGCGATCTTGCCGTCTTCGATGCGCATTTCGTTGAGGGTGATCGGCAGCAGCTTGCTCAGTTGTTCCTGCCAGTCGGTGCCTTTACCGGTCTGGGACGCGGCCTTGTTGGCGCCGCCGTCGACGAAGTTGATTTCCGGACGCACAAAATGCCCCTCGGCGACCACCGCATGGTCGTACCACAGCGAATGCCAGCTCACCGCGAACTCGATCAGCGGCGCCTTGACGAAGGGCACCGGTACCTTGCCGTCCACCTTGACGATCTGCAGGCCGTTGATCCGGTAGGCGCCGCGCCACAGCGCGAGGTCCACGTCGGCAATTTCGCCACGGTAATCGCCCATGTTGGCGAGCTTTTCGTTCAGGTAATTGCGCACCAGATAGGGCAGGGCGATGTTCAGTGCCACTAGGAAAACCACCAGTGCGGCGACGGTCCAAAGTGGCCAGCTGTAGCGACGTTTCATGAAAGGCTCCTCCGTGCAGATAGGGTGTGGACTGCTGCAGCAGGCGCAACGTTCCGCCGACTGGACGCCTCAAAGCCTGAGGCATACCCTTGTGGCCTTGTTCACATTGCCCCAGGGACCCGTCATGAGCCGCATTTTTGCAGATAACGCGCACTCCATCGGTAACACACCTCTTGTTCAGATCAACCGCATCGCGCCGCGCGGCGTGACCATCCTGGCGAAGATCGAGGGGCGCAACCCGGGCTATTCGGTGAAGTGCCGCATTGGCGCCAACATGATCTGGGACGCCGAAGGCAACGGCAAACTCAAGCCGGGCATGACCATTGTCGAGCCCACCTCCGGCAACACCGGTATCGGCCTGGCCTTTGTCGCTGCGGCCCGTGGCTACAAACTGCTGCTGACCATGCCGGCGTCCATGAGTATCGAGCGGCGCAAGGTGCTCAAGGCCCTGGGCGCCGAACTGGTGCTGACCGAACCGGCCAAAGGCATGAAAGGCGCCATCGACAAGGCCGCTGAAATCGTCGCCGGCGACCCGGCCACCTATTTCATGCCGGCCCAGTTCGAAAACCCGGCCAACCCTGCCATCCACGAAAAAACCACCGGCCCGGAAATCTGGAACGACACCGACGGCGCGGTGGACGTGCTGGTGGCGGGCGTGGGCACCGGCGGCACCATCACCGGTGTGTCGCGCTACATCAAGCACACCGCGGGCAAGCCGATCCTGTCGGTGGCGGTCGAACCGATGGCGTCGCCGGTGATCACCCAGGCGCTGGCCGGTGAAGAGATCAAGCCGAGCCCGCACAAGATCCAGGGGATCGGCGCCGGTTTTGTGCCCAAAAACCTCGACCTGTCGATGGTCGACCGCGTTGAGCGGGTGACCGATGAGGAATCCAAGGCCATGGCCCGGCGCCTGATGCAGGAGGAGGGCATCCTCTGCGGTATCTCCTGTGGCGCGGCCATGGCGGTGGCCGTGCGTCTGGCCGAGAAACCGGAGATGCAGGGCAAGACCATCGTGGTGATCCTGCCGGACTCCGGTGAGCGTTACCTGTCGAGCATGTTGTTCAGCGACTTGTTCACCGATCAGGAGAACCAGGCGTGATGCTCACCACAACTGCCGGCTGATCGCCGGGTTTGATTTGTGTCAGCTGGTCAGCCGGGGCCTTCTGCATACTGGCCCAAATGTTTATCATGGCCGGCTGCTACGTCTGCTGTTGGCCAGGCGCTTATTTTCAGGAGTTGCTGCATGACCTTTTCTTTGGCCGCCAAGTTGTCGGTGTTGCTGCTGTTTATCGGCAGTACGCTGTATGTGCACCTGCGCGGCAAGGCCCGTTTGCCGATGTTGCGCCAGTTCGTCAACCATTCGGCGCTGTTCGCCCCGTATAACGCTTTGATGTACCTGTTCTCCGCGGTACCGTCCAAACCTTACCTGGACCGCAGCAAGTTCCCGGAGCTGGACGTGCTCAAGGATAACTGGGAAGTGATCCGCGAAGAGGCCATGCACCTGTTCGACGAGGGTTACATCCGCGCGGCCGAAAAGAACAATGACGCCGGTTTCGGTTCGTTCTTCAAGAAGGGCTGGAAGCGTTTCTACCTCAAGTGGTACGACAAACCGCTGCCGTCGGCCGAGGCCCTGTGCCCGAAGACTGTGGCGCTGGTGAGCAGCATCCCCAACGTCAAGGGCGCGATGTTTGCGCTGTTGCCGGGTGGCAGCCACCTCAACCCGCACCGCGATCCGTTTGCCGGGTCCTTGCGTTATCACCTGGGCCTGTCAACGCCCAACTCCGACGATTGCCGCATCTTTGTCGACGGCCAGGTTTACGCCTGGCGCGATGGGGAAGACGTGATGTTCGACGAAACCTATGTGCACTGGGTGAAGAACGAAACCGAGCAGACTCGGGTGATCCTGTTTTGCGACATTGAACGTCCGCTGAGCAACCGTCTGATGACCCGTCTCAACCGTTGGGTCAGTAAGCAGCTGGGGCGCGCGACTGCGCCGCAGAATCTGGATGATGAGCGGGTGGGTGGGATTAACCAGGCTTATGCGTGGAGCAAGACGTTCAGCGACAGGTTCAGCGGTCGGGTTAAACAGTTCAAGCGCAAGTATCCCCAGGCTTACCGGATTGCGCGGCCGGTGTTGGCGGTGGGGGTGTTGGTGTTGTTGTGGAAGTGGTTGTTTGGCTGATTTGGTGGGGGATGGGGGCTCTTGGTGTTGGTGTACATATCCGTTGCTGCGGTAACGGCTACGTAGGGTTCCGCCCTTACGGCGGGTCACTTTGGAAAGCCCCAAAGTAACCAAAGGGCTCTTGCCCCACCACTCGGCACCTCGCTCAGGCTCGGCGTGCGGCCAGCGTGGTTGACGGGGCGCCTGAGATCAAGATCAAGATCAAAAGCCAAAGCGATGTGATATGTATCAGACAAATGGAGATCAAATGTGGGAGGGGGCTTGCTCCCGATGGCAGTGGGTCAGCTACAAACAAGCTGACTGACCCACCCTCATCGGGAGCAAGCCCCCTCCCACCTTTGCATCTCCAGTGTTGCTTATGAGGCGATCAACTGGCGCAGCACGTAGTGCAGGATGCCACCGGCCTTGAAGTATTCCACTTCATTGAGCGTATCGATCCGGCACAGCACTTCGACCTTCTCGCTGCTGCCATCCTCCCGCGTAATCACCAGCGTCAGGTTCATGCGCGGCACGATCTCTACGTCGGTGAGGCCGAGGATGTCGATTTTCTCCTTGCCGGTGAGTTTGAGCGATTTGCGGTTCTGATCCAGCTTGAACTGCAACGGCAACACGCCCATGCCGACCAGGTTGGAGCGGTGAATCCGTTCGAAGCTTTCGGCAATGACTGCCTTGACGCCCAGCAGGTTGGTGCCCTTGGCCGCCCAGTCGCGGCTGGAGCCGGTGCCGTATTCCTGGCCGGCGATCACCACCAGCGGCGTGCCTGCGGCCTGGTATTTCATCGCTGCGTCGTAGATCGCCATGCGCTCGCCGGTGGGGATGTACAGCGTATTGCCGCCTTCTTCGCCGCCGAGCATTTCGTTGCGGATGCGGATATTGGCAAAGGTGCCGCGCATCATCACTTCATGGTTGCCCCGGCGTGAGCCGTAGGAGTTGAAGTCGCGCGGTTCCACGCCTTGCTCTTGCAGGTAGCGCCCGGCGGGGCTGTCGACCTTGATGTTGCCGGCGGGGGAGATGTGGTCGGTAGTCACCGAGTCGCCCAGCAGCGCCAGCACGTTGGCGCCCGTGACGTCCTTGATCACCGGCAGGGGGCCGGCAATATCGTCGAAGAACGGCGGGTGCTGAATATAGGTGGAGTCCTGCTGCCACACGTAGGTAGCGGCCTGGGGCACTTCGATTGCCTGCCATTGCTCGTCACCGGCGAACACTTCGGCGTATTCCTTGTGGAACATGCCCGTGGTGACTTGTGCCACGGCGTCGGCGATCTCTTTGCTGCTCGGCCAGATATCTTTGAGATATACCGGATTGCCGTCCTTATCGTTGCCCAGCGGCTCGCTGCTGATATCGATACGCACGGTGCCGGCCAGCGCATAGGCCACCACCAGGGGCGGCGAGGCCAGCCAGTTGGTTTTGACCAGCGGGTGCACGCGGCCCTCGAAGTTGCGATTGCCGGACAGCACCGAGGCCACGGCGAGGTCGGCGGTCTGGATGGCTTTTTCAATCGGCTCGGGCAGCGGCCCGGAGTTGCCGATGCAGGTGGTGCAGCCGTAGCCCACCAGGTCGAAACCGAGTTTATCCAGGTACTGGGTGAGGCCTGCGGCGTGGTAATAGTCGGTGACCACCTTGGAGCCCGGCGCCAGGGAGGTCTTGACCCACGGCTTGCGGGTCAGGCCCTTTTCCACGGCCTTTTTTGCCACCAGCCCGGCAGCCATCATCACGCTGGGGTTGGAGGTGTTGGTGCAGGACGTGATGGCGGCGATCACCACCGCGCCGTTTTTCAGGCGATAGGTGTTGCCTTCGTATTCGTAGTCGGCCTCGCCCACCAGGTCTGCATTGCCCACGGCCACGCCACCGCCGCCTTCGCTTTCAAGGCGGCCTTCTTCCTTGTTGGTCGGCTTGAATTGCAGGTCGAGAAAATCGCTGAACGCCTGGCCCACATTCGGCAGCGCCACGCGGTCCTGTGGGCGCTTCGGCCCGGCCAGGCTGGCTTCGACGCTGCCCATGTCCAGCGCCAGGCTGTCGGTGAACACCGGCTCTTGCCCTGCGTTACGCCACAGGCCCTGAGCCTTGGTGTAGGCCTCCACCAGTTTCACGGTTTCGCTGGGGCGACCGGACAGGCGCAGGTAGTCCAGCGTCACGTCGTCCACCGGGAAAAACCCGCAGGTGGCGCCGTATTCCGGGGCCATGTTGGCGATGGTGGCGCGGTCGGCCAGCGGCAGGTCAGCCAGGCCATCGCCGTAGAATTCGACGAATTTACCCACCACGCCTTTTTTGCGCAGCATCTGGGTGACGGTCAGCACCAGGTCGGTGGCGGTGATGCCTTCTTTCAATTTGCCGGTGAGCTTGAAGCCGATCACTTCCGGGATCAGCATCGACACCGGCTGGCCGAGCATGGCCGCTTCCGCTTCAATACCGCCCACGCCCCAGCCGAGCACGCCCAGGCCGTTGATCATGGTGGTGTGGGAGTCGGTGCCCACCAGGGTGTCGGGGAAGGCGTAAGTGCGGCCGTCTTCGTCCTTGGTCCACACGGTGCGGCCCAGGTATTCGAGGTTGACCTGGTGGCAGATGCCGGTGCCCGGTGGCACCACGCTGAAGTTGTCGAAGGCGCTCTGGCCCCAGCGCAGGAAGGCGTAGCGTTCGCCGTTGCGCTGCATCTCGATGTCGACGTTCTGCTCGAAGGCGTCGGCGTTGCCGAACTTGTCGACCATCACCGAGTGGTCAATGACCAGGTCCACGGGGGACAGCGGGTTGATGCGCTGCGGGTCGCCACCGGCCTTGGCCACGGCGGCGCGCATGGCGGCGAGGTCGACCACGGCAGGTACGCCGGTAAAATCCTGCATCAGGACGCGGGCGGGGCGGTACTGGATCTCGCGGTCGGACTGGCGCTCTTTGAGCCAGGCGGCGATGGCCTTGAGGTCGGCGCCGGTGACGGTCTTGTCGTCTTCCCAGCGCAGCAGGTTTTCCAGCAGCACTTTGAGCGACATCGGCAGCTTGTCCAGGTCGCCCAGGCTCTTGGCGGCCTCGGGCAGGCTGAAATAGTGGTAGGTCTTGTTGTCGATTTGCAGGGTCTTAAGGGTTCTCAGGCTATCAAGGGATGACATGACACGACTCCTTATGGTCCGCACGGCTACGGACCTGGCGGGACGAACAGAGCGTTTAACTTAGCCCTGTTTTGAGTAGCAGGCTAATAACTGGACTGCCGGGTGAAGTCCAAGGTTCCGAACTCGGCTATCATGCGCGCGTTTTCATGACAGGCCTTGCACGACAGCAAGCCGGTGCCAGGAGATTCAATGAACACCCTTTTTATGCACTGCCGTCCAGGTTTCGAGGGCGAAGTCTGCTCCGAGATCGCCGAGCATGCCGCGCGCCTTAACGTTTCCGGTTACGCCAAGGCCAAGACCGGCAGCGCCTGCGCCGAGTTCGTCTGCACCGAGGACGACGGCGCCCAGCGCCTGATGCACGGCCAGCGCTTCGCCGAATTGATCTTCCCCCGGCAGTGGGCGCGCGGGGTGTTCATCGACCTGCCGGAAACCGACCGCATCAGCGTGATCCTCGCGCACCTGCATCCATTCCCGGTGTGCGGCAGCCTGTGGCTGGAGATGGTTGACACCAACGACGGCAAGGAGCTGTCGAACTTCTGCAAGAAATTCGAAGTGCATCTGCGCAAGGCCCTGCTCAATGCCGGCAAGCTGGTGGACGACCCGAGCAAGCCACGCCTGCTGCTGACCTTCAAAAGTGGCCGCGAAGTGTTCATGGGTCTGGCCGAGTCGAACAATTCGGCGATGTGGCCGATGGGCATCCCGCGTCTGAAATTCCCGCGTGACGCGCCCAGCCGCTCGACCCTGAAGCTGGAAGAGGCCTGGCATCACTTTATCCCCCGCGACCAGTGGGACGAGCGCCTGCACGGCGACATGACCGGCGTCGACCTCGGCGCCGCCCCCGGCGGCTGGACCTGGCAACTGGTCAACCGGGGCATGCTGGTGACCGCCATCGACAACGGTCCCATGGCCGAAAGCCTGATGGACACGGGCCTGGTGCAGCACTTGATGGCCGACGGTTTCACCTTCGTGCCAAAACAGCCGGTGGACTGGATGGTGTGTGACATCGTCGAGAAACCGGCGCGCAATGCCGCGCTGCTGGAAACCTGGATCGGCGAAGGCCATTGCCGCGAGGCGGTGGTGAACCTGAAGCTGCCGATGAAGCAGCGTTATGCCGAGGTCAAACGTTTGCTGGAGCGGATCGAAGAGGGCTTCAAGGCGCGCGGTATTCGTGTGGAGATTGGCTGCAAGCAGCTGTATCACGACCGGGAGGAGGTGACCTGCCACCTGCGTCGGCTTGAGTCTGCAAGGAAACCCAAGAGACACTGACCGCCCCTGAGGGAGCGGGCTTGCCCGCGATAGCGGTATAACTGTCGAAATTATGTTGAATGTGCCCCCGTCATCGCGGGCAAACCCGCTCCCACACTGGAGCGGGTGTGTTTCAGGAGTGATGTATGAGTGAATTACCCATTGACGGCACCCTCGACGCCACCGGCCTCAACTGCCCGGAGCCGGTGATGATGCTGCACCAGCACATCCGTGACCTGGCGCCAGGCGGCCTGCTCAAGGTGATCGCGACCGACCCTTCCACCCGTCGCGATATTCCCAAGTTCTGTGTGTTCCTGGACCACGAACTGGTTGAACAGAAAGAAGAGGCCGGCACCTACCTGTACTGGATTCGCAAGAAAGTCGATTAAACCCGCGCCTTACCGGCGTGAATACGTCGGCGTGCACTGCGCGCCAGGCGCACCAGCAACATGCCTGCGGCGCAACTCAAGCCGACGATCAAGCCTTGCCACAAGCCGCTCGGGCCGCTGGCTGCGCCCAGCCAGTCGGTGAGCCCCAGGGCGTAGCCCACCGGCAGGCCCACGCCCCAATAGGCGAACAAGGTCAGCACCATGGTCACCCGGGTGTCCTGGTAACCGCGCAACGCACCGGCGGCGGTGACCTGGATCGAGTCCGAAAACTGGAACAGCGCGGAAAACACGATCAGCGTCGAGGCGAGGTGGATCACCACCGGGTCCGGCGTATAGATCGCCGCGATCTGCTCGCGAAACAGCAGCATCAGGCTGCAGGACAGGCAGGCATAGGCCAGCGCCGTGCCCATGCCGACCCCGGCGGCAAAGCGCGCCTCACGGGGTTCGCCACGGCCCAGGGCCTGGCCGACGCGCACGGTCACGGCCATGCTCAGGGAGTAGGGGATCATGAACACCAGCGAGCTGACGTTCAGCGCGATCTGATGGCCCGACACCACGGTGGCGCCGAGGCTGCCGAGCAACAGGGCGATCACGGCAAAAATGCTCGACTCGGCGAAGATCGCCACGCCAATCGGCAGGCCAATGCCCAGCACGCGTTTGATCACCGCCCATTGCGGCCAGTCGAAACGCTTGAACAGTTCACTGCTCTGGTAGGCCGCGCCCCAGCGAGTCCAACAGGCCAGGCCGAGCATCATCACCCACATTGCAATCGCCGTGGCCCAGCCGCAGCCCACGCCGCCCATGGCCGGCACACCGAAGTGGCCGTAAATGAAGATGTAGTTCAGCGGGATGTTCAGCGCCAGGCCGCACAGGCCCATGACCATGCTCGGCCGGGTGCGGCCCAGGCCGTCACTGAAACAGCGCAGCACGTAATACAGCGCAATCGCCGGCATGCCGGCGGCGATGCCATGCAGGTAGCCCATGGAGGGCGCGATCAGGTCGGGCTCAACCTTCATCGCCTGCAGCACCGGCTCGGCGCACAGCAGCAACAGCGCGCCGCACAGACCGACCACCACCGCCAGCCACAGGGACTGACGCACCAGCGGCCCGATCTCGCTGAACTGGCCCGCGCCGTAACGCTGGGCGACTTTGGGCGTGGTGGCCAGTAGGGTGCCGGTCATCAGCAGGTACACCGGAATCCAGATCGAGTTGCCCAGGCCCACCGCCGCCAGGTCCTCAGGGCTGACCCGCCCGGCCATCACCGCGTCGACGAAGCTCATCGCGGTGGTGGCCAGTTGACCGATCATGATCGGCAGGGCAAGCGTCAGCAGGCCGCGCACTTCCCGGCGGATGCGGGCGGGGCGGGTGAGAGGGGCGGTGGCAGTGTTCACGTACAGATGTCCAATCAAAGGCAAAGCGCAAGGACCGCGGATTCTACGCGTTGACGCAATGGTCAGGAAAAAACCTGTGTTGGGGATTTGTAAACGGCGTCGGCCAGAGGTGGGAGGGGTTCTTCAGTGTGAGTCAGATCGCAAGGCTGTACACTGCCGTTCCGCCAAAGGAGCCCCGCCATGCTGATTGTTGCCGACGAGAATATTCCGCTGCTCGATGAGTTTTTCCAGGGCTTTGGTGAGATTCGCCGCGTGCCCGGCCGCGCCATCGACCGCGCCACGGTCGAGCAGGCCGACGTGCTGCTGGTGCGCTCGGTGACTAACGTCAATCGGGCCTTGCTCGAGGGCAGCGACGTCAAGTTCGTCGGCACCTGCACCATCGGCACCGATCACCTGGACCTCGACTACTTCCAGCAGGCCGGCATTCACTGGTCCAGCGCCCCCGGTTGCAACGCGCGCGGCGTGGTGGACTACGTGCTCGGCAGCCTGCAGACCCTGGCTGAAATCGAAGGCGCCGACCTCGCCCAGCGCACCTACGGCATCGTCGGTGCCGGTGAAGTGGGCGGCCGGCTGCTCAAGGTGCTCAAGGGGCTGGGCTGGAACGTGCTGGTGTGCGACCCGCCACGGCAGATCGCCGAAGACGCAGACTACGTGAGCCTGGACCAGATCATCGAGCAGTGCGATGTGATCAGCCTGCACACGCCGCTGATCAAGTCCGGCAATGGTGCAACCTGGCGCCTGTTCGATCGCGAGCGTCTGCGGCAGCTCAAACCCGGCACCTGGCTGATCAACGCCAGCCGCGGCCCGGTGGTGCACAACGCTGCCCTGCGCGAGGTGCTGCTGGAGCGTGAAGACCTGCAGGCCGTGCTGGATGTGTGGGAGGGCGAACCGGAAGTGGACGTCGACCTGGCCGACCTCTGTGTACTGGCGACGCCGCATATCGCCGGCTACAGCCTGGACGGCAAGCAGCGCGGTACGGCGCAGATCTATCAGGCGTTGTGCGCGTACCTTGGCCAGGCGCCCGGCATTGCCCTGAGTGACCTGCTGCCGCAGCCGTGGTTGGCCGAGGTGCAGTTGAATGCATCCACCGACCCGGCCTGGGCACTGGCCACGCTGTGCCGCAGCGTATACGACCCGCGGCGCGATGATGCGGATTTCCGCCGTAGCCTGGTGGGAACCGTGCAGGAGCAGCGCAAGGCCTTCGACCTGCTGCGCAAGCATTACCCCGAGCGCCGCGAAATCGATGGCTTGAAGGTGCGGATCAATGGCCAGTCGCCGGTGCTGTCGAACATTGCGCGCGCGTTGGGCGCCGAGGTCGTTTAAGCGCCCATAAAAAACCCGGCCATCAAGGCCGGGTTTACAAGAGCGTTGGCGCTCGCCTCATTGGGCAGGCTTGACCAATCGCTGCTCCAGTTCGCTGCAGGCTTGCTGGATCATCTCTTCGGTAATCTGTACTTCGCGGCCCTTGGCGTCGATATACGAGCAAGGCAACTGCTGCGGTTGGCGGATCACTTCAATCTTGGCATTGCTGCTGTTTTGCAAGGTCATGGCCTGTCTCCTCATCAGGTTGTGTCCCTATTCTAAAACCCCCGCGTGACCGCGCTGTGACAACTCCCTGCACGCTCACCGGTTCGAACGCCAAGTGCACCAGAAACCACCATGGATTTCCAGTCGCGCGTTAGACCGATAGCCTCTAGGAGCCCGGGTCGCTGGGCATAATTAACCTGACTCATTGTTATTCGCCCAAGTTCCCCCAATGTTGAGTACAGGTTCCCCATCGGTAATGCCCTCATGTTCTCAGTCCGTCAACGCCGTGCGATTCGCCTGGCCAGTCGCTTTATCGCGCCCTATCGCTGGCAGGCGCTCGGTGCCTTGCTGGCGCTGATCGTTACCGCCGGCATCACCTTGTCCATGGGGCAGGGTATTCGCCTGTTGGTGGACCAGGGTTTCATGACGCAATCCCCGCACCTGCTCAATCAGTCCATCGGCCTGTTCATGCTGCTGGTGCTGGGCCTGGCAGTGGGCACGTTTGCGCGGTTCTACCTGGTGTCGTGGATCGGCGAGCGGGTGGTGGCGGACATTCGCCGGCAGGTGTTCAACCACCTGATCTACCTGCACCCAGGCTTCTATGAGAACAACCGCAGCTCGGAAATCCAGTCGCGCCTGACCACCGACACCACCTTGCTGCAATCGGTGATCGGCTCGTCGCTCTCGCTGTTTTTGCGCAATGCGCTGATGGTCATCGGCGGCATCGTGCTGCTGTTTGTCACCAACCCCAAGCTCACCAGCATCGTGGTGGTGGCGCTGCCGCTGGTGCTGGCGCCGATCCTGATTTTCGGGCGGCGTGTACGCAGCCTCTCGCGGCAGAGCCAGGACCGCATAGCCGATGTGGGCAGCTACGTGTCCGAGACCCTCGGCCAGATCAAGACGGTGCAGGCCTACAACCACCAGGTGCAGGACGAGCAGCGCTTCGCCGTGACCGTGGAAGAGGCTTTCGCCACCGCGCGCAAACGCATCGCCCAGCGTGCCTGGCTGATTACCCTGGTGATCATGCTGGTGCTCGGTGCCGTGGGCGTGATGCTGTGGGTGGGCGGCATGGACGTGATCAACGGGCGCATTTCCGGGGGCGAGCTGGCGGCGTTCGTGTTTTACAGCCTGATTGTCGGCAGCGCCGTCGGCACCCTGAGCGAAGTGCTCGGTGAGCTGCAGCGCGCCGCCGGTGCGGCCGAGCGCATCGGTGAATTGTTGCAGTCGAGCAACGAGATTAAAGCCCCGGTGGAGGGCACGGTGCGCTTGCCGGAGCGTGTCAGCGGGCGCCTGGAATTGCAGGACCTGCGCTTTGCCTACCCGTCGCGCCCGGACACTTACGCCATCGACGGCTTGAGCCTGAGCATCAACCCCGGCGAAACCCTGGCACTGGTCGGCCCCTCCGGCGCGGGCAAGTCGACGCTGTTCGACCTGCTGCTGCGTTTCTACGACCCGCAGCACGGTCGCATTACGCTTGAAGGCCACGCGCTGACCGAACTCGACCCTCTGGACCTGCGCCGCCACTTCGCGCTTGTTTCACAGAACCCGGCGCTGTTTTTCGGCAGCGTCGAAGACAACATCCGCTACGGCAATCCGTCCGCCACCCGTGAACAGGTTGAGGCCGCGGCGCGTATCGCCCATGCCCACGACTTCATCCTGCAAATGCCCGACGGCTACCAGACGCACCTGGGCGAAAGCGGGCTGGGCCTGTCCGGTGGCCAGCGCCAACGCCTGGCCATTGCCCGCGCGCTACTGGTGGACGCACCGATCCTGCTGCTGGACGAAGCCACCAGCGCCCTCGACGCCCAGAGCGAACACCTGATCCAGCAGGCGCTGCCGCAACTGATGCAGGGCCGCACCACCCTGGTGATCGCGCATCGGCTGGCGACGGTAAAGAATGCGGACCGGATTGCGGTGATGGATCAGGGCAAGCTGGTGGCGGTGGGCACGCACCAGCAGTTGATTGCGAGCAATGCGCTGTACGCGCGCTTGGCGGCGTTGCAGTTCAGTGTGGACAAGTAGCGCCACGCTTGTGGATACACCTCACGTTTCAGGCAGCCACACTCCTGTGGCGAGCGGGCTTGCCCCGCGTTGGGGTGCGAAGCGCCCCCAATCAAGCAAAACGCGGTGTACCTGATACGGCTCAGCGCCTGGTTTTGGGGCTGCTGCGCAGCCCAACGCAGGACAAGCCTGCTCGCCACAGGGAATCTGCGCTTAACTGAACGGCATTAGGGCAAGCCCGCTCGCCACGATAAGCGCGCTTTCACATTTGGCTATTACTGATCGTCGAAATAGCGCTCATGCCAATCCACCAACGGCTGTGGCGAATTGAGCTTCTGTCCGTAGATCACCGAATAAGACAGCACGTTCTGCACATACTGACGGGTTTCGTCGAACGGGATGCTTTCCACCCACACGTCGAAACTCAGGTGGTCGGCACCGCGCAGCCACTGGCGTACGCGGCCGGGGCCGGCGTTGTAGGCGGCGGAGGCGAGCACGCGGTTGCCGTTGAACTGGCTGTGCACCTGGCTCAGGTAGGCGGCGCCGAGCTGGATGTTCTTGTCAGGGTCGAGCACCTGGGCCGGTGAGGCCAGGGGGATGCTGAATTTGCGCGCGGTCTCCTTGGCGGTGCCCGGCATCAGTTGCATCAGGCCGCTGGCGCCGACGCCGGAGCGCGCGTCGTCCATGAACGCACTTTCCTGGCGGGTGATGGCGAACACCCAGCTCGAATGCAAGCCACGCACCTTGGCTTCGCGCACCAGGGTGTCGCGGTGGGCCATGGGGAAGCGGATGTCCAGGTCATCCCAGTACTGCGCCTGGCTGATGGTGCGGATCGCCGGGAAGTACCATTTCATGTCGTAGGCCAGCCTGGCCTGGGCGACCATTTCATCGCGGTTGAAGTGACGGCTGACGTGATACCACTCGCGGCGCCCGTCGACGATCTGGCCACGCGCATAGAACTCCATTGCGCGGCGCACGCCCGGTGTATTGCGCACCTTGTTCATCAGCGCCTGGCTCATCACCAGCGGTTTGTTGGTGAGCTGGTACGGCGACCTGGAGCGGTCGGCGGCGAGGAAACCGTAGAAATCCCGTTCCTTGGCGACGTTTTTGTACAGCACCATGGCTTGCGGATTTTTCGGCTCGGCCAGTTCCAGGCTGCGGGCCTGCCAGTAGCGCCAGCGGTTAGTGGTAGCCAGGTCCTGTGGCAGTTTGCGGGTGAGCTGGTAGGCCTCTTCCCAACGTGCCAGGCGCAGCAGCAGGCGCAGGCGCCATTCGGATACCGTGTTGTCGCGCAGTTCGGGGTCGTACTGGGTCATCACGTCGAGGGCGCGCGGGTCATAGCGGCGGGCCAGGGTCAGGCCGATTTCGCGGGCGATCGACACTTTTTCGTCACGGGAAAAGTGCATGCTGCTGGCGTAGCCGTCGAGCAGGGCCATGGCCTTGTCCGGGTCCTGGCGTGCCAAACGACGCAGGCCCAGGCCCACGGCATCGGACATGGCCTCGTTGGCCGGCAGGAAGCGTGACGGGTCGCTGAGCATGTCGGGCTTTTGCGCCACATCCACCATCAAGCGGCCCTGGGCGCCGAGGGTGGGCAGGGTTTTCACCAGGCTATTGGCCAGCGCGTAGTTACGCGCTTCGGCGGCGAGCTTGGTGCGGTCCCAGATTTTCTGTTCGGTAAGTTGCCCGGCTGCCGCCCACTGGCCGAAGGTGACATCACAGGCGGAGGGTTGGGTTTTGCCGGTCATCCACAGCTTTTCGGCGGTCTTGTAGCCTTCGGCCTTCAGGTTGTGGGTGAGCTGGTATTGGCCGTGCAGGCAGTCCAGCTCAACAAAATTGAGCTTGGTGTCGTAGTACTTTTCAAAAGTCTGCCAGTCGCCACGTTCGGCGAGCCAGCGCAACCAACGTAGCTTCATCCAGTTGGCCTGGGGCAGGTCGCCGTTTTTGGCGAGGAACTGCTCGATTTCCTCGTTGCTCGCGCTTTTAAGGCGCGCGGTCAATTCGTCATAGGCCAGGTAGGGCGTCAGCGGATAGTCGGCCAGCGCCTGGCTGTATTGCATGTAGGGGCCGGTATCGCCCTTGGCCAGCGCACGTTTGGCTTCATCGTAGTATTGACGTTGGGTGGTGAGGTCCACGGCCTGGGCGGATTGGGCGGCGGTGGCGGAAAGAAGCAGACAGGATAAAAAGTTGAAAAGGCGACTGCGCATGAGACGTCCGTGCAGAGAAATCACGACTAGCACCGGCACCGCCGACACTGATTGCCCCTAGCTTAGCCTTTTGCCAGCGACCGGCGAAAGCTTTGCCGGGAGGTTCGTTCAAGTTCGACGGAAATGTCCTACAGAACGTGTCGACATCGAAAAAGCCGGCCGCATCCCACCCTCAACTCAGGTAGAATGCGCGCCCGGTTTTTGGAGAAGTGTATGACCCTGCTCAAATTCAGCGATGTGTCCCTTGCTTTCGGCGCTATGCCGTTGTTGGACAAGGTGTCCTGGCAGATCGCCCGTGGTGAGCGGGTGTGCATCATCGGCCGCAACGGCACCGGCAAGTCGAGCATGATGAAGCTGGTAAAGGGCGATCAGAAGCCCGATGACGGCTCTGTCTGGCGCGCTCCGGGCCTCAAGATCGGCGAATTGCCGCAGGAATTGCCGGTGGCCGACGGACGGACAGTGTTCGACGTGGTCGCCGAAGGCCTCGATGGCGTGGGCGAGTTGCTCGCGCAATACCATCACCTGGCGCAGAACTGCGTCACCGAAGAAGACCTGGACAAGCTGATGCACGTGCAGCAGGCGCTGGAAGCCCGTGACGGCTGGCGCTTGCAGCAACTGGTCGACAGCACCCTCAGCCGCCTGCAGTTGCCGGCCGACAAGACCCTCGCCGAGTTGTCCGGCGGCTGGCGTCGTCGCGTACTGCTGGCCCAGGCGCTGGTGTCCGAGCCGGATCTGCTGCTGCTCGACGAGCCGACCAACCACCTGGACATCGGCGCTATCGCCTGGCTTGAAGAAGCCATCAAGGACTTCCAGGGCGCCGTGCTGTTCATCACGCACGACCGGGCGTTCCTGCAGAGCCTGGCCACGCGCATCCTCGAGCTGGACCGTGGTGGTCTGATCGACTGGAACGGCGACTACGCCAGCTTCCTGGTGCACAAAGAGGCTGCGCTGTCCGCTGAAGAAACCGCCAATGCGCTGTTCGACAAGAAGCTGGCCCAGGAAGAAGTCTGGATCCGCCAGGGCATCAAGGCGCGCCGCACCCGTAACGAGGGCCGTGTGCGCGCACTCAAGGCCTTGCGTGTTGAGCGTGGTGAGCGTCGCGAGCGTACCGGCAAGGCCAATATCCAGCTGGACACCGCTGACAAGTCGGGCAAGCAGGTGATGGTGCTGGAGAACGTCAGCTTCCATCACCCGGGCGGTCCGTTGCTGATCAAGGACTTCTCCATGGTGCTGGCACGCGGCGACCGTATCGGTCTGCTGGGCGCCAACGGCACCGGCAAGACCACCTTGCTCAAGCTGATGCTCAATGGCCTGCAACCGACCAGCGGCAAGGTGGAAGAGGGCACGCGTATCGACGTGGCCTACTTCGACCAGTTGCGTCACCAGTTGGACCTGGAAAAAACCGTGATCGACAACGTTGCCGAAGGCCGCGACTTTATCGACATCGACGGCCAGAGCCGCCACGTGCTGAGCTACCTCGGCGACTTCCTGTTCAGCCCCCAGCGTGCGCGCACGCCGGTCAAGGCGTTGTCCGGCGGTGAGCGTGCGCGCCTGTTGCTGGCCAAGCTGTTCAGCAAGCCGGCCAACCTGCTGGTGCTCGATGAACCGACCAACGACCTCGACGTGGAAACCCTCGAACTGCTGGAAGAAGTGCTGCTGACCTTCAACGGCACCGTACTGATGGTCAGTCACGACCGGGCATTCCTCGACAACGTGGTCACCAGCACGCTGGTCTTCGAAGGTGAAGGCAAGGTGCGTGAATACGTCGGTGGTTATCAGGACTGGCTGCGCCAGGGCGGCTCGCCGCGTCTGCTGGGCGTGACCGAGAGCAAGTCCGGCAAGGCCGACCTGACCTCCGCCGTGGTTGCACCGGTGGCGGCCGCACCTGCGCCCGCGCAGGACGCAGCGCCGGCGGCCAGGAAGAAACTCAGCTACAAGCTGCAGCGCGAGCTGGAAGCCTTGCCGGGAGAGATCGAGGCCAAGGAGCAGCAGATCGCCGCAGTCGAAGCAGAAATGGCTGATGCGGGTTTCTACCTGCGCCCGGCGGCAGACACCGCCAAGGTCATCGCCTCCCTGGAGACGTTGAACCAGGAGCTGGAAGTGCTGGTTGAGCGTTGGGCCGAGCTGGATGCCTGAGTGATTGCTGGGCAATAAAAAACCCGGTGTTCATTTGATGAACACCGGGTTTTTTATATGAAGTGCGATTCAAAATGTGGGAGGGGCCATCGGTCTTACGAATTTTTTACCAGCTTGACGGCCAGTACATCGCACGGCGCGCCGTGTAGTACATCATTGGCAGTAGAGCCCAGCAACAACGCCAAACCGTGACGACCATGGCTACCCACCACGATCAAGTCGCACGCCTTTTCCTTGGCCAAGTGGTGGATTTCCTGGCGCGGTTGGCCGTATGTCAGGTGGCAGTCGTCCTTTTTCAGGTGAGGGTATTTGAGAATCAAACGGTCCAGGCGCTCCTTGGCCTGGTCAAATTGTTGTTGCTGCAACTGTGAAAGGTCCATCGGTACGTCACCGCCAAAGGCCATGGCCATGGGCTCGACGATATGCACCAGCGACAATATGGCGCCATTGGCCAGTGCAGATTCCTGCGCGCGCTTGATCACCGGATCGCACTCTTCGGTCAGATCGACAGCGACCAGAATATGTTTGTAGGGCATGAGGCGTTCCTCCAAGGGACTGCAATAAGTTCAGTATGGCTGCTTTCAAGCGGATGGGGTTGCGTCAGGTCAAATCCGCTCATCTGGAAATTCGGGAGTACACATATGACGGTGTGGATAGTGGTGTCAATCCTTGCGGTGGTTTTAAGCCCCCTGGCTTGGCTGCGCCCATCGCGCCAGCAGAGCGGACGCATGGCCCTGCGCATGGAGGCGCGACGCATCGGCCTGGCCATGCAACTGGCGCCGCAGGAGTGGCCGCACTGGCTCAAGCACGAGCCGCCAAGCCCGTGTGCGCAGTATTGCCGGCCACGACGCGGCAGTGCGCCGGCCCTTTGGAGCTACTGGCAGCTGGAGCCAGGCGTGTGGGTCAACCAGTGGCGCGAGGTGTGCGTGGAGGAGGCCTTGCTGGCGCATTTTGCAACGCTGCCGGCCAATGTCTACAAGGTCGAAGCGGACAAGCAGATGATCGCCGTTTACTGGGGCGAAAAGGGCGAGGCGGGTGTACTCAGAGACATCGACGCGTTGCTCAAGGCCCTGGCCTGAAAGCCGCGCGATAAAAAGCCCGACATTCATCATCGGGCTGGAGTTGGCCAGGCAGGCCGGTAATGCTGTTTGTCGCGTCGGATGTTCATCCTGGCGCAGTAAGGTACTCGCTAGCCTAGCGGGCTTACCTGTTCTGTACAGCCCTTTTGCATAATCCCTGCATTATTGATTCAGTGAATAATTGAATATTCCCTCTGTGCGGGGCTAGGGTTGTGGTTCCTGAAATGACTGGAAAGTCGTGTTTTTCCTGGCCTTTGGAGCGATTGACAATTGCCCGGAATTGGATGAAGGTGGCGTACCCAAATCAAACGGGCGTATGAATTGAGCGTTTGTCTGTCAGATGCTTCATACATAATCCCGACTATCGCATTGGCGGGTGTGCCTGGCGGATGGGCGTGAACATTGGGCAAAACCTCAATGTCCAACCCTAGGCCAGCGTCCAGTGTGTACTGTTCAGCTTCCATATCGTGGAGATCAGTTGATGATTTACGAAGGTAAAGCCATCACGGTTAAGGCTCTTGAAAGTGGCATCGTCGAATTGAAATTCGACCTCAAGGGTGAGTCCGTCAACAAGTTCAACCGTCTAACCCTGAACGAACTGCGTCAGGCCGTAGACACCATCAAAGCGGATGCTTCGGTCAAGGGCGTGATCGTCTCCAGCGGCAAGGACGTGTTCATCGTCGGCGCTGACATCACCGAATTCGTCGACAACTTCAAGCTTCCCGATGCGGAGCTTGTGGCCGGCAACCTCGAAGCCAACAAGATTTTCAGCGATTTCGAAGACCTCAACGTACCTACCGTTGCCGCGATCAACGGCATCGCGCTGGGCGGCGGCCTGGAAATGTGCCTGGCCGCAGACTTTCGCGTGATGTCGGCGACTGCCAAAGTCGGCCTGCCCGAAGTCAAGCTGGGCATCTACCCGGGCTTTGGCGGCACCGTGCGCCTGCCGCGCCTGATCGGTGCCGACAACGCCATCGAGTGGATCGCCGCCGGCAAGGAAAACAACGCTGAAGACGCACTGAAAGTCGGTGCCGTCGATGCTGTGGTTGCCCCTGACAAGTTGGCTGAAGCTGCGCTGAACCTGATCAAGGGCGCCATCAGCGGCGAATTTGACTATAAGGCCAAGCGGCAGCCGAAGCTGGAAAAACTCAAGCTCAACGCCATCGAGCAAATGATGTCGTTCGAAACCGCCAAGGGTTTCGTGGCGGGTCAGGCCGGCCCTAACTACCCGGCGCCGGTTGAAGCGATCAAGACCATTCAGAAGGCAGCGAACTTCGGTCGCGACAAGGCCCTGGAAGTGGAAGCGGCCGGTTTCGTCAAACTGGCGAAGACCTCGGCGGCCCAGAGCCTGATCGGCCTGTTCCTGAACGATCAGGAACTGAAGAAAAAAGCCAAGGCCTACGACGAGATCGCCAAAGACGTGAAACAGGCTGCCGTACTCGGCGCCGGGATCATGGGCGGCGGTATCGCCTATCAGTCGGCGTCCAAGGGCACGCCGATCCTGATGAAAGACATCAACGAGCACGGTATCGAGCAAGGCCTGGCGGAAGCCGCCAAGCTGCTGGTCGGCCGCGTGGACAAAGGTCGCATGACCGCGGCGAAAATGGCTGAAGTGCTTAACGGCATTCGTCCTACGCTGTCTTACGGTGACTTCGGTCACGTCGATCTGGTGGTCGAAGCCGTCGTCGAAAACCCGAAGGTCAAGCAGGCCGTACTGGCCGAAGTGGAAGCGCAGGTCAAGGACGACACCATCCTGGCCTCCAATACCTCGACCATTTCCATCACGCTGCTGGCTCAGGCCCTCAAGCGCCCGGAAAACTTCGTCGGCATGCACTTCTTCAACCCGGTGCACATGATGCCGCTGGTGGAAGTGATCCGTGGCGAGAAGTCCAGCGAGCTGGCCGTTGCCACCACCGTGGCCTACGCCAAGAAAATGGGCAAGAACCCGATTGTGGTCAACGACTGCCCGGGCTTTCTGGTCAACCGCGTGCTGTTCCCCTACTTCGGCGGTTTCGCCAAGCTGGTCAGCGCCGGCGTGGACTTCGTGCGCATCGACAAGGTGATGGAAAAGTTCGGCTGGCCCATGGGCCCGGCGTACCTGATGGACGTGGTCGGCATCGACACCGGCCACCACGGTCGCGACGTGATGGCTGAAGGCTTCCCGGACCGCATGAAAGACGACCGCCGTTCGGCGATCGACGCGCTGTACGAGGCCAAGCGCCTGGGCCAGAAGAACGGCAAGGGCTTCTACGCCTACGAGGCCGACAAGAAGGGCAAGCAGAAGAAAGTGGCCGACCCGTCGGTGCACGAAGTGCTGGCGCCGGTCATCTACGAGCAGCGTGAGGTGTCCGACGAGGACATCGTCAACTGGATGATGATCGCCCTGTGCCTGGAAACCGTGCGCTGCCTGGAAGACGGCATCGTCGAAACCGCCGCCGAAGCCGACATGGGCCTGGTGTACGGTATTGGTTTCCCTCCGTTCCGTGGCGGTGCGCTGCGTTACATCGACTCGATCGGTGTGGCTGAGTTCGTTGCCCTGGCTGACAAATACGCTGATCTGGGCCCGCTGTACCACCCGACCGCCAAGCTGCGTGAAATGGCCAAAAATGGCCAGAGCTTCTTCGGTTAAGCGCCCCCGGACATTAGAGCGAGACTATTTATGAGCTTGAATCCAAGAGACGTCGTGATTGTCGACTTCGGTCGCACCCCGATGGGCCGCTCCAAGGGCGGCATGCACCGCAACACCCGCGCCGAGGACATGTCGGCGCACCTGATCAGCAAATTGCTGGAGCGCAACGTCAAGGTCGACCCCAACGAAGTCGAAGACGTGATCTGGGGCTGCGTCAACCAGACCCTGGAGCAGGGCTGGAACATCGCGCGCATGGCGTCGTTGATGACCCAGATCCCTCACACTGCAGCGGGCCAGACCGTGAGCCGCCTGTGCGGTTCGTCGATGAGCGCGCTGCACACCGCCGCGCAGGCGATCATGACCGGCAATGGTGACGTGTTCGTGGTCGGCGGCGTGGAGCACATGGGCCACGTGAGCATGATGCACGGCGTCGATCCCAACCCGCACATGTCGTTGTACGCGGCAAAAGCGTCGGGCATGATGGGCCTCACCGCAGAAATGCTCGGCAAGATGCACGGCATCACCCGTGAAGCCCAGGACGCGTTTGGCCTCCGTTCCCACCAGCTCGCCCACAAGGCGACCGTGGAAGGCAAGTTCAAGGATGAAATCATCCCGATGAACGGTTACGACGAGAACGGTTTCCTCAAACTGTTCGACTACGACGAAACCATTCGTCCGGATACCACCCTGGAAAGCCTGGCGGCCTTGAAGCCGGCATTCAATCCGAAGGGCGGCACCGTGACGGCCGGTACGTCGTCGCAAATCACCGACGGTGCCTCGTGCATGATCGTGATGTCCGCGCAGCGTGCCCAGGACCTGGGCATCCAGCCGATGGCGGTGATTCGTTCAATGGCTGTGGCGGGTGTGGACCCGGCGATCATGGGCTATGGTCCGGTTCCGGCCACGCAAAAAGCCTTGAAGCGCGCAGGCCTGACCATCGCCGATATCGACTTCTTCGAACTCAACGAAGCTTTCGCCGCACAGGCCCTGCCGGTGCTGAAAGATTTGAAAGTGCTCGACAAGATGAACGAGAAGGTTAACCTGCACGGCGGCGCAATTGCCCTGGGTCATCCGTTTGGTTGCTCCGGTGCACGTATCTCCGGTACTTTGCTTAACGTGATGAAGCAAAATGGCGGCAACCTGGGTGTTGCAACCATGTGCATTGGTCTTGGCCAAGGCATCTCCACCGTCTTCGAACGCGTCTAAGCGTTGCTTGGCGGAACGCCGGGGCCCAGTGCCCCGGTTTTTGTTTTTTGGCGTTTTGTAATATTTTTTTTACGAATTTTCTAAGGGGGCCGCAGCATGAAAGTCGAACCAGGGCTCTACCAGCATTATAAAGGTCCGCAATACCGTGTTTTCAGTGTGGCGCGGCACTCCGAAACCGAAGAACAAGTAGTGTTTTACCAAGCACTGTATGGCGATTACGGCTTTTGGGTGCGTCCCTTGAGCATGTTCGTGGAGTCCGTCGAAGTTGACGGCGAGCAGGTCCCGCGCTTTGCTTTGGTGCAGGCCGAACCCAGTCTTTTTTCAGGGCAATAACGGCAGGTCGCGCAGAGTGCTGCGCTTGACCTCACCTTGTTGCCACTATATATAGCGTTGCCGCGTCAGGCGCCAACTGCCTTTCACTTCTCGAATTCAGGAATTTTCCGATCCATGGGCAAATCGCTGGTCATTGTGGAATCCCCGGCTAAGGCCAAGACCATCAACAAGTACTTGGGCAACGAGTACGTGGTGAAGTCGAGTATCGGCCATATCCGAGACCTGCCCACCAGCGGTTCGGCTAGCGCCAGCAAGGAGCCTGCCGCCAAACGCGGCAAGGCCGCCGCGGGCGAAGGTCCGGTACTCACGCCAAAAGAGAAAGCGCGCAAGCAACTGGTCTCGCGCATGGGTGTGGACCCGGATCATGGCTGGAAGGCCAAGTACGAAATCCTTCCGGGCAAGGAAAAGGTCATCGAAGAGCTGCGCCGGCTCGCCAAGGATGCCGACACCATCTATCTCGCGACGGACTTGGACCGCGAAGGGGAAGCCATTGCCTGGCACCTGCGCGAAGCCATCGGTGGTGACGACAGCCGCTACAAGCGGGTGGTGTTCAACGAAATCACCAAGAAAGCCATCCAGGAAGCGTTTTCCAAGCCGGGCGAGCTGGACATCGACCGTGTCAACGCCCAGCAGGCGCGTCGTTTCCTCGACCGTGTGGTGGGTTACATGGTTTCGCCACTGCTGTGGGCGAAGATTGCCCGTGGCCTGTCCGCCGGTCGGGTGCAATCGGTAGCGGTCAAGCTGGTGGTGGAGCGTGAGCGCGAGATCCGTGCGTTCAACCCCGAAGAGTACTGGGAAGTCCACGCGGACCTCGGCACCGCCAAGGGCAACAATGTGCGCTTTGAAGTGGCCCGCGAGAAAGGCGAGGCATTCAAACCGCTGAACGAAACCCAGGCCATGGCCGCGCTGGAGAAGCTCAAGGCCTCCAGCTACAGCATCGTCAAGCGTGAAGACAAGCCGACCAGCAGCAAGCCGTCGGCGCCGTTCATCACCTCCACGCTGCAACAGGCCGCGAGCAACCGCCTGGGCTTCGGTGTGAAGAAAACCATGATGATGGCCCAGCGTCTGTACGAAGCTGGCTACATCACCTATATGCGTACCGACTCCACCAACCTGTCCCAGGACGCGGTGGCAATGGCGCGTACCTATATCGAAAGCGAATTCGGCAAGAAGTACCTGCCGGAGAAGCCGAACGTCTACAGCAGCAAGGAAGGCGCCCAGGAGGCTCACGAAGCGATTCGTCCTTCCGACGCCAACACTGAGCCGAGCAAGCTGAGCGGCATGGAACGCGACGCCGAGCGTCTGTACGAGTTGATCTGGCGCCAGTTCCTGGCATGCCAGATGCTGCCTGCGCAGTACCTGTCCACCACGGTGAGCGTGGGTGCCGGCGACTTCGAGCTGCGTGCCAAGGGCCGCATCCTCAAGTTCGACGGCTACACCCGTGTGATGCCGCAAATCGCCAAACCGGGCGATGACGATGTACTGCCGGACATGGCCCAGGGCGACACGCTGAAGCTGATCAAGCTCGACCCGTCCCAGCACTTTACCAAGCCACCGGCCCGTTACTCGGAAGCCAGCCTGGTGAAAGAGATGGAAAAACGCGGCATCGGTCGTCCTTCGACCTACGCGGCGATCATCTCTACCATCCAGGACCGTGGCTACGTGGCGCTGCACAACCGTCGCTTCTACTCGGAAAAAATGGGCGATATCGTCACCGAGCGTCTGTCCGAGAGCTTCTCCAACCTGATGGACTACGGCTTTACCGCCGGTATGGAAGAGAACCTCGATGACGTGGCCCAGGGCGAGCGCGACTGGAAAAACGTGCTGGACGAGTTCTACGGCGACTTCAAGAAGAAGCTCGAAGTGGCCGAAAGCCCTGACACCGGCATGCGCGCCAACCAGCCGGTGATGACTGACATTCCGTGCCTGACCTGCGGCCGGCCAATGCAGATTCGTACCGCGTCCACCGGCGTGTTCCTCGGCTGCTCGGGCTACAGCCTGCCGCCCAAGGAGCGCTGCAAGGCCACCGTTAACCTGGTGCCGGGCGATGAAATCGCCGCCGATGACGAGGGTGAGTCCGAGTCGCTGGTGCTGCGTGGCAAGCATCGCTGCCCGATCTGCAGCACGGCGATGGACGCTTACCTGCTGGACGAGAAGCACAAGCTGCACATCTGCGGTAACAACCCGGATTGCAACGGTTACGAGATCGAAGAGGGCAGCTACCGCATCAAGGGCTATGAAGGCCCGAGCCTGGAGTGTGACAAGTGCGGCAGTGAAATGCAGCTCAAGACCGGCCGTTTCGGCAAGTTCTTCGGTTGCACCAACCCGACCTGCAAGAACACCCGCAAGCTGCTTAAAAGCGGTGACGCAGCGCCACCGAAGATGGACCCGGTGAAGATGCCCGAGCTCAAGTGCGAGAAGGTCAACGACACCTATATCCTGCGCGACGGTGCGTCGGGGCTGTTCCTGGCGGCCAGCCAGTTCCCGAAAAACCGCGAGACCCGTGCACCGCTGGTGCTGGAAATCGTGCCGCACAAGGACGAAATCGATCCCAAGTACCACTTCCTGTGTGAAGCGCCGAAGAAGGATCCGGATGGTCGTCCAGCCGTGATCCGCTACAGCCGCAAAACCAAGGAGCAGTACGTGCAGACCGAAGTGGACGGCAAGCCGACTGGCTGGAAAGCCTTCTACGACGGTGGCAAGTGGAAGGTGGAGGACAAGCGTCAGGGCGCTTGATTCGCTAGTCTGTTAAGGTTGAAAGCCGTCTGTATAGACGGCTTTTGCTTTTTGTAGGAGCGAGTTTGCTCCCACACTGTCAGCATCAGGCTTATTCGTTGTGGAGATTGCCGTCATGGCCAACGAACTCTATACCCGTACCAACCAGAAAATTTACTTCGCGGGTTTGTCACTGGAAGCCCTCGGCCGTGCCGAGCAAGGCAAAGAGATGAACGCTATCGCGCTGACCCAGGCCGGTCGGGAAGCTGCCTTGTTTCATCTGTATGGTGCGTTACTGGGGCTGTGCCATGAAATCGCCGGGTACTACCGTCTGCCGCAGGCCGGTGCGCCCCGTGCGGAATTGATCATGACCCGTGAAGTGCTGGAGAGTATGGCTATTCCCGAGCTGGCCGAGCTGGTGGAAATGGCCCAGAGCCCGGACAGCTGGATAGCGCGCCTGCTCAAGGCTCATGCCGACATGTTCCAGCCGCCGCGTGTGCCTCACGTGCCCAAGGGGGATGTGACACAGCCGTTGATTGTGGCTATTTCGCTGGAAGACGATGAGCCCAAGCCGTTGAGCCGTGAGGAGTTGGAAAGCTGGCGCCAGGAGCTGAAAAAGCTGGCGTTGCGCTTTCGCGAAGGTTTGAACGAGTGCTGAAACGGCGTCACTGATGCTCACAGATAAAAGCTGTGGGAGATTCCAGCGCCGTCGCGCAGCAAACTGGAGTCTCTGTGGCTAGCGGTTTTTTTGTGTCTAGCGGGCTTTTTGTGGCGAGCGGGCTTGCCCCGCGTTGGGGGCAAGCGCCCCCCAGTCAAGGAAAGCGCGGTGTACCTGACGCTACGCAGCGCATGGTTTTGGGGCTGCTACGCAGCCCAACGCGGGGCAAGCCCGCTCGCCACAGGTGTGTGGTTGCCTGAAATAGCTCATGCTTTTGCGCTAAAGCGCCATTCATCAAGCCGTAAAGAAACCTCTTCAGTTCCACAGCGAAGCCGGGTGGATGACTGATATAATCCCGGCCTTTCGTGGAGAACAGATTTTTATGCCGACGTCCTTTCTGGAAATTGTTGAACTGCCTGACGGCCGCATCGAACTGCGCCGGGCTGAGGACGAAGGTTCTCTGGTTATTCTGGACTTTTCCGAGGACGCCAAGGTGTTCCTGCAAGGCCAGCACGTGGAAGTGGCAAAAGCCATGTTGAGCGTGGGTGTGCAGATGGCCGGTCGTCTGGCTGAAGGTGAGCCGGAGAAAGACGATGGCCCGAAGGTGCTTCATTGAATCACTGCCAAGACTGAATGGATTTTTGTGGCAAGCCCGCGTGCCACAAAAACCCGTTTACCCCAGTCGAATATTCAAACTCTGCGCATCACCCATGCGAGCAGCACTGATCAGTTGCTGTTTGGTTGTCGGGTTCAAAGGATTCAACCAGCTCACCACCGTATGGCTACGGCCCAGGCGCAATGCTTCGCAGGTTAACTGCTGGGCGCTTTGCAGGCCGCGTGGCTGCAGCAACAGGATGCGCTCGCGATTAAGGCCGGCGTCCCGCAGCCAGGCCTGAGTAAGGCTGGCGGGCGGGGCGATCAGCGTCAACCAGCGCGCGTCCTGCTCCTCGCTCAATTCCCGAAGGATCGGCGCCAGCAGGCTCAGGCAGTTCCCGGCAGCACCGCGCAACGACAATTCACTGAACGCCTCGGCCTCGGACCCCCACGGGGCCTCGACCGTTTCCTTGAGCAGCGGCGCAAGTGGTTGAGCCATGAAGGCCTCAAACAGCGACAGTTGTGCCTGTTGCGGGGTGTGCATGAACTGCATGATGCCTCCTAGCGGCGTATGACGCCGACACTCAAGCCTTCGATCACCAGGTCCTGATCTTTCAGGTTCACTTCAATCGGGGCGAACTCAGGGTTCTCGGCCAGCAGCCAGACCTTGCTGCCTTCACGCTTGAAGCGCTTGACCGTCACTTCATCGCCGATACGGGCGACGACGATCTGGCCGTTACGCGCTTCGCGGGTGGTGTGCACTGCCAGCAGGTCACCGTCGAAAATGCCCACGTCCTTCATGCTCATGCCATGTACCCGCAGCAGGTAGTCGGCGCGAGGGTGGAAGAAAGTCGGATTGATGTTGCAGGATTCCTCGACGTGCTGCTGCGCAAGGATCGGCGCACCGGCAGCGACTCGGCCAATGATCGGCAGGGTCGACTCATCGGCCTTGGCTTCAAAACCGGGGATGCGGATTCCCCGTGAAGCGCCTGGGGTCATCTCGATCGCGCCTTTGCGGGCGAGGGCCTTGAGGTGTTCTTCAGCGGCATTGGGGGATTTGAACCCCAGCTCCAGCGCAATTTCCGCTCGCGTCGGCGGGTAGCCGTTGTCATCGAGGCAGCGCTTGATAAAAGCCAGAATCTCAGCTTGGCGTGGCGTCAGTTTTAGCATGTTGATCGCTCTGTCTTTTTATACAGTGACTGGGATTATATACAGTGGACTGCGCTTGGCAATCATCCTTTTCCACACCGCCGCTGGACGGTCATTCGGCAGGCTTCCCACAAGGCAGAGGTAGCGCTGCCTACACACCGCCAAGGATGTGATTAAATACCGGTGAAAAAGGTGACTGCCCGGCCGGAAAACGAACTCACAGGCTTGACAAGACATACCTTGAAACGTATGTTTCAAACAAGTGTTTGTCAGGCGGAGTAGCCATGGCCCAGTCGGAAACCGTTGAACGCATTCTCGATGCCGCCGAGCAATTGTTCGCGGAAAAAGGATTCGCCGAAACTTCATTGCGCCTGATCACCAGCAAGGCCGGGGTTAACCTGGCCGCAGTGAACTACCATTTCGGCTCGAAAAAAGCCTTGATCCAGGCGGTGTTTTCGCGCTTTCTGGGGCCGTTCTGCGCCAGCCTCGACCGCGAGCTGGAGCGCCGCCAGGCCAAGGCCGACCACAAGCCGAGTCTGGAAGACCTGTTGGAGATGCTCGTCGAGCAGGCCCTGGTGGTTCAACCGCGCAGCGGAAACGACCTGTCGATCTTCATGCGCTTGCTGGGCCTGGCGTTCAGCCAGAGCCAGGGCCACCTGCGTCGTTACCTTGAAGACATGTATGGCAAGGTGTTCCGTCGCTACATGTTGCTGGTCAACGAAGCCGCTCCGCGCATTCCGCCCATCGAACTGTTCTGGCGCGTGCACTTCATGTTGGGCGCGGCCGCGTTCAGCATGTCCGGGATCAAGGCACTGCGTGCGATTGCCGAGACCGATTTCGGCGTCAACACCTCCATCGAGCAAGTGATGCGCCTGATGGTGCCGTTCCTGGCCGCCGGCATGCGCGCCGAAACCGGTGTCACCGACCCGGCCATGGCTGACGCCCAACTGCGCCCACGCAGCAAAACTGCACCCGTGCCCGCCAAGGTTTGACCGCTGCGGGTGTGCTTGGCTGCTTGCATCCGCTAAAGTAGCCGCCATGCCGATTTCAGCTATTTACTCGCACCCCGTCGTGCTCACCGTACCTGGTGAGGGCGACGGGGTGTGCGCGTTATTAAAGGAAGGTTTATGACTGCTGCCCTGCAAGGTTCTTTGATGGTCGACGTTGCCGGTACATGGCTGACGGCCGAGGATCGCCACTTGTTGCGCCAGCCTGAGGTAGGCGGTCTGATCATTTTTGCGCGCAATATCGAGCATCCGCGGCAGGTGCGTGAGCTGAGCGCGGCGATACGCGCGGTGCGTCCGGACCTGCTTCTGGCGGTCGATCAGGAGGGCGGTCGCGTACAGCGCCTGCGCCAGGGTTTTGTACGCCTGCCGGCCATGCGTGCGCTGGCGGACAACCCCAACGCCGAATACCTGGCCGAGCAGTGCGGCTGGATCATGGCCACTGAAGTGCTGGCGGTTGGCCTGGACCTGAGCTTCGCCCCGGTGCTGGACCTGGACTACCAGCGCAGCGCCGTGGTGGGCACCCGTTCCTTCGAGGGCGACCCCGAGCGCGCTGCCGTACTCGCCGGTGCCTTTATTCGCGGCATGAACAGCGCCGGTATGGCCGCCACTGGTAAACACTTCCCCGGCCACGGTTGGGCCGAGGCGGATTCCCACGTCGCCATTCCCAATGACGAACGCAGCCTGGAGCAGATTCGCGCCAATGACCTGGTGCCTTTCGCGCGGCTGAGTCGGCAATTGGCGGCAGTGATGCCGGCGCACGTTATCTACCCGCAGGTTGACGCCCAGCCAGCCGGCTTTTCGCGACGCTGGTTACAGGACATCCTGCGTGGCGAGTTGCAATTTGACGGCGTGATTTTCAGCGATGACCTGTCCATGGCCGGCGCCCATGTGGTCGGCGACGCCGCCAGCCGTATCGAAGCAGCGCTGACTGCCGGCTGCGACATGGGGCTGGTGTGCAACGATCGCGCGGCCGCCGAGCTTGCACTCACCGCCGCGCAACGGATGAAGGTCACGCCCTCTGCGCGCATTGCGCGGATGCGCGGCCAGGCAATTGCGTCGACGGACTACAAGCAGGACCCGCGTTGGATGCTGGCGACAGGTGCGCTGCGGGATGCGCAATTGATCGAGTGACAAGCGGTGTTTGTCCGCGGCTTCAAGTGTAGGAAGCCTCCGAATCAAGTAGCTGTATGTTCGTACTGGTAGGCAGGACATATCCGTCTTTATCTGTTTAACGACCGGTGTAAAGTGTGTACCCATGAGCGATCTGATCAAACGTCTCGCTAGCCTGGACTGGTAGGATAACTTTACGCGTAGCACGCTTGAGGGTGCTTTTGACTATGCCGATGAAGGCCGCATCCAACTGGTCGAGGTCGGCGCCCAGCGACTCATTGCAAAATGCAGAGGCTCTGGCGGCAATGTCTATTCGGTGGTGATCACGCTGGCCGCCACAGGCGGCCCGGACTTCAGCGATATGCATTGCGTGTGTTCCTGCCCTGTGGGATGGACTGCAAACATGCTGCTGCCGTCTTGTTCGAGTTGAGCATGAACATGCTATCGAATGAGCAGGATGAGCGAGGAGAACCTGCGCAGGCACCGAGCGAGCGTCTTCATCCGCAGATCGAGCAATGGCTCAACACGATCCCTGCCACCACTCCCGCGATTGAGTCATTACCCAAAGGCAGCACCATCTGCCTGTTGTACCAGCTCAATCCGGATGCTTATTCAAATCGCTGGTCGCTGAGTGTCTATCGGGCGCGCCCCCTGAAAAAGGGCGGTTTCGGCGACATCAAGGCCCTGTATTCCCTCGATGAAACCCTGTCGCGCGCGCCGGCGTACATGTTGGAGGTGGACCAGCGTATTTGTCGGTTGCTGTTGCTTGGAAGAGCCTATGGGCGGCACGGCAGCAGTTTTCCGCTGGAGGGGGAGGACGGCGCTGAAATTCTCAAGCTGGCGCTCAAGACCGAGCGCCTCTACCTGGACTTCGATGCTCAGTTGCCCCTGAACGCAGGCGCCACGCGTGTGGCTCATTTCAACTGGACCGTGCAATCGGACGGCAGCCACCGACCGCAGTGGCGAGCGGGCTTGCCCCGCGTTGGGGTGCGAAGCGCCCCCCATCGAGCAAAACGCGGTGTACCTGATACGGCTCAGCGCCTGGCTTTGGGGCTGCTGCGCAGCCCAACGCAGGACAAGCCTGCT